>JAURFT010000019.1 GCA_030834185.1 Candidatus Nanopelagicales bacterium | reverse complement strand
TAGATCTAATGGATTTTGGTTCTCGCCTGATGGCGAAAAGCTATTAGTGCAATATTTTGATGACAGCATGGTAAGTCAAATATCACTTGCAGACTTAGCTCAGCCGACAAAAGCGATAGCTGAAAGTAAATTTGCATTTGCAGGTACTAATAATCCCAAAATTGGACTTCGAATCTTCTCAGCTCGCACTGGCTCGCAGGCAATTTCATGGGATATTGAGAACTTCCCATATTGCTCACAAGCCGGTTGGAGCGATAATTCAACTGTTTATGCAGTTGTGCTCGATAGAGCCCAACAGCAATCTCACCATCTGCAATTTGATCTAACTGCTGGTGCAAAAGTAATTGATGTAGTAAGTAGCCAAACCTGGGTTGAAAGTTCACCTAAATTACATCGCACTCATGGTTCAACTAGGTGGGATATTAGAGATGACTTTATTGCAAACCAGCGTCGGTTATATAAAAATGGAGAAGCGATAACCGAATCCAACTGGTATGTGCGAGCAATTGGATTTAGCACTGCTGAGGTTGCAGTAATTGAAGCAGCTCAGCATTCAGCTTTTAATCAATTAATTAAAATAACAGCTGATCAAGCTATTGAGCTAACCTCAGCTGATTATTACAGCAGCCTGCTTGTGGCTAATGATGATGTTTTGGTTTTAATGCAAACAAATTTTACTACTGATCCAAGCTACCAAGTTATTGCAGGCGAAAAGTCTTTTGCAATTGAAGACTTATCTTTCGCACCCAATATTGCAATTAATTTAACTCGACTTCGAGATACCAATACCAATCGAAGCGTAGTTTTGTTACCAGAAAATCCCACCGGGCCGCTGCCTGTAATTATGTCGCCATATGGCGGACCGCATGCGCAATTAGTGCTTGCCACAAAACGCAAATATGCACTTGATCAATGGTTTGCAAACCAAGGCTTTGCCGTAATTGTGTCTGATGGGCTGGGCTCACCTGGAGTGAGCGTGCACTGGGAGCATGCAATTGCAAAAAACTTCACCGCCTCACTTGACTGCCAGATTGCAGCTTTACAGCAAGCAGATCAAGAGCTACCTGGAATGCTGGATCTAAACCGCGTTGGTATTCGTGGTTGGTCTTTTGGTGGCTACTTGAGCGCGCTTGCAACCATGGTGCGCCCTGATATTTTTAAAGTGGCAGTAGCAGGTGCACCTGTAACTGAATGGCGACTTTATGACTCCGCTTACACCGAGCGCTATCTTGGACATCCAGCAAATGACCCAGAAACATATGACCGCAATTCGTTATTAACTTTGCAACCAACGCAGATTGGAAAATTGCTAATTGTGCATGGCTTAGCTGATGACAATGTGCTGGCAGCGCATAGCTTGCAGTTATCAGCGCATCTCATTAGCTTAGGGTTACAGCATCAATTTTTGCCGCTATCAAATGTCACGCATATGACACCGCAGGTTTCAGTAACTGAAACGTTAATGAAAACTGAGCTGGATATGTTTAAACAGCTATAATTAAACATTAAATCTGAACTCAACCACATCGCCATCAGACATAACATATTCTTTGCCTTCGGTGCGAACTAGGCCTTTAGATTTGGCTTCACTCATCGAACCTGTCCGAACCAAATCCTCAAAGCTGACAACTTCAGCTTTAATAAATCCGCGCTGAAAATCTGTATGAATAACTCCAGCAGCTTCTGGTGCTGTAGCACCTTTTGCAATAGTCCAAGCCCGGGCTTCTTTTGGTCCAGCTGTTAAATAAGTTTGTAGACCTAAAGTTTCAAAACCAACTCGGGCCAGCGTGCTTAGCCCCGATTCAGTTTGTCCCACGCTTTGCAGCAGCTCAAGGGCTTCTTCATCGCTGAGCTCCAGCAGCTCAGTTTCAAGTCTGGCATCTAAAAATATGGCTTCAGCTGGTGCTACCAGTGCTTGCATCTGCGCTTTAGCGGATTGATCCATTAAGCCTGCATCATCAACGTTAAATACATATAGAAATGGTTTGGCAGTTAATAAAAATAGCTCTCGGAGTGGTTCGCGATCTATTCCAGAGGCAAAAATAGTTTTTCCATCATTTAAAAGCTTTAGCGCAGTTTCAGCCGCATCTAAAGTAGCTTGTTTAGTTTTGTCATTGCGTGCTTCTTTTTGCAGTCTTGGAATAGCTTTATCTAATGATTGCAGATCTGCCAATATCAATTCGGTGTTTATAGTTTCAATGTCATCTTTTGGTGAGATTCTGCCATCTACGTGAATCACATCTGGGTCAGCAAAGCCTCGAATCACCTGGCAGATCGCATCAGCTTCTCGAATATTTGCTAAGAACTTATTACCAAGTCCAGCGCCTTCACTTGCGCCTTTAACAATTCCTGCAATATCTACAAACGAAACAGTGGCAGGCAGAATTTTCTCTGAACTAAATAGTTTGGCAAGCACTGCAAGTCTTGGATCAGGTACTCCCACAACTCCCACATTTGGTTCAATTGTTGCAAATGGATAGTTGGCAGCTAATACATTGCTGCGGGTAAGAGCATTAAACATTGTTGATTTGCCAACATTGGGCAGGCCAACAATTCCGATAGTGAGCGCCATGAGCACAATCTTAGGGACACCACGCACCAATGACTGCAGCGTGCAGGTGTTGAATCATTACGATGGTAGCCATGGAGCAGAAACCTGGACAGTTGTATCGAGCCCTTGGCGCATCTGGTGATTTAGCCGACCTTGCTCGCCCAGCTGTTGCTTCACGCCGTCAGGTGCTGCCGGTGGTAGTGGATAAACCAAAAACTGCTAAATATATTTGGTTGAGTTTTTTATCGCTAAGCCTTGCTGCTGCAGTTGAAGATTGGTTGCGTGGCGAGATTGGTGTTGTAACCGGAGTTGTTGGAATTGCCACAATTTTCATTGGCCGCGGAATGTTAAATAAAGCAGATCTTGCTTATTTAGTTGCAACTCCCCCAGCGGCATTTTTAGTTGCAGTGCTTGTGCCAAACGCATTAGCAATATCTCGGTCAGCTAACCCGCTAAATCAACTTAGTGCCTCACTGCTAACACATTTGGCTAATCTAGCGCCATTTGTGTTGAGTGCTTTTGCACTTAGTTTTCTACTTTATAAAATTGCAAATTGGCGCAGTTAAATTAGCTATTTTTAGCAACTTTTTGAGCTTTACGAAGCTCAGGTGGAGTTGCAAATACCAGTCGCTCTTCAGCAGTTTTAACTTCTTCAACATCGCCAAATCCGCGCTCAGCTAGCCAGGTAAGCACACCATCAACTAAGGATTCTGGAACTGATGCACCTGAAGTTAAACCAACTGTTTCAACTCCCACTAACCATTCATCTTTGCATTCGGTGAAATTATCAACTCGATATGAAGTATCTGCACCAGCTTCAAGCCCAACTTCAACTAATCGCACGCTGTTACTGGAATTTCCAGAGCCAACCACAATTAGCAGCTCCACCTGCTCAGCAATTGCCTTTACCGCAACCTGCCGGTTCTGGGTGGCGTAACAAATGTCATCGCTAGGCGGATCCATCAACAGCGGCAATCTGGCGCGCAATCTGTCTACAGTTTCAATGGTTTCATCAACTGAGAGCGTGGTCTGCGATAGCCAAGCAACTGGTCGGTTTGGATCAATCTGCACGGTATCAGCTGCATCTAATCCATCCACGAGCTGAATATGACCTGGAGCTTCACCTGCAGTTCCTTCAACCTCTTCATGGCCTGCATGACCAATTAATAAGATCTGATAATCCTCAGCGGCAAATCGACGCGCTTCTTGATGCACTTTAGTTACCAACGGACAGGTAGCATCAATGGTTTTTAAATTCAGATCTGCAGCTTGTAGATGAACTGCTGGAGATACGCCATGGGCAGAAAAAACTACTGTGCTGCCAGGTGGAACTTCATCTAGCTCTTCAACAAAAATAGCGCCGCGGGCTTCTAAATCCTCAACTACATGTTTGTTATGCACAATTTGTTTGCGAACATAAACTGGCGCACCATAAAGATCCAAGGTCTGCTCAACCGTAATAACTGCTCGATCTACACCAGCGCAGTAACCGCGCGGAGCTGCAATCAGCACTTTTTTCGCCATAGGCAAAGAATAGAGGTGGGGCTAGCTGTTCGCCTGTTCGCCTGATCTGGCGGCGAATTCTCCTTGCGCCACTCGAACCAATAGCTCAGTTTCTGGTTTGGGAACTTTAGTTACCAATTTGCCATCTTTGCTGCGCACAATGGCATAACCACGCTCTAGCGTCCCTTGTGGCGAAAGTGCTTTGATGGTGGCGCTAAAGCCTGCAATCTGCGAATTTGCTGCGGCAATAAGTTCTTTTAGATTGCTTCGCAATAAATAGCGCTGATTAGTAATCTCTTTTTGGTCAGTTAGCAGCCTGGTTTTTGGGTGTAGTTGTAACAGGCTGCGCTGTAGCTCAAATAGCCCAGCTTGTTCATCTCTAATAATTGAATACACCTCACGCTGCATGCGATAAATTAAATTTGTGATTAAATCTTTTTCTTCAACAAGGCTCGGTACTACTTTACGAGCTGCATCAGTTGGTGTTGAGGCACGCAGATCAGCCACAAAATCAAGCAGCGGGGTATCTTGCTCGTGACCAATTGCGCTGACAATTGGGGTTTGCAGCTTAAAAACTAACCTAATTAAACCTTCATCAGAAAATGGCAGCAGATCTTCAAGTGACCCGCCACCGCGGGCAATCACAATTACAGCTACATCAGTTAAACCATCAAGTTCTTTTAACGCAGTTGCAACTTCTTTAACTGCGCTATCGCCTTGCACGGCAACTTCACGAATCTCAAATTGCACCAACGGCCAACGCAGTTTGGCATTAACCACAACATCATGCATCGCAGCACTTGCCCGACCACAGATCAAACCGATTTTTGTTGGCAGAAATGGCAACGCCTGTTTTTTTGCTGCATCAAATAATCCTTCTGCTGCCAAAGTTTGCTTCAACGCTTCTAATCGCGCTAGCAGTTCACCAATGCCAACAGGTTTAATTGCTAAAACTCGCAGTTGCAGTTCACCGCGACGCGGCCAGATCTCAGGTTGCAGCAACAACAGCACCCGATCGCCTTCAACTAGGAACTGCGCATCAGCGCCAAGCACGGATCGAGTTGCTGCAGTTGAAACTGAAACGTCAGTGTGTAAATCTCGGAATGTGGCAAAGATCACCTGTGAGCCTGGCCGATCTTTAACCTCGGCAAGCTGCCCTTCCACCCAAACTGCTGGCAGCTTTTTTAGATACTCCTTCAGCCGGTTAACTACATCTCTAACCGGGACTGCATGCTGCGGATCTGCACCAAAGTTCACCAGCTAAGACTAGGCGGGCGTAAGGTGTGACCGTGAGCAAGATCCAGCTGCCAGGGGGCAGCAACCCAGAGAAGTTGGGCTATGAGGCAGCGCGAGCTGCGCTAGCTGAAGTTGTTGAGTTGATGGAGTCAGGTGAGCTGGAGTTGGAAAACTCAATTGCGCTTTGGGAGCGCGGTGAAGTGCTAGCTCGAATCTGTGATGAATTTTTAGCAAGCGCTCAAGCCAAGTTTGCCGCGCTTGAAGATGAGGATGATGATGACTGAATTTGAGTACACCCCGCTGCTGCCACTTGGTGACGACACAACGCAATACCGATTAATCTCAACCGAAGGTGTAAGCGTGGTGCAAGTTGGAGATCGAGAATTTCTCCAGGTCACACCCGATGCCATTGAAAAACTAAGTTATGAAGCAATTAAAGATTCGCAGCACCTACTTCGCTCTTCGCATTTAGCGCAGCTGCGAAAAATAATTGATGATCCAGAAGCAAGTCCAAATGACAGATTTGTGGCATTAGATTTATTAAAAAATGCAAATATCTCTGCCGGCGGCGTGCTGCCCATGTGCCAAGACACTGGCACGGCAATTGTTAAAGCTGATCGCGGTATGCATGTTTTAACGCAGGGCAATGATGAAGTTGCTATCAGCAAAGGTATGTTTCAGGCATATCAAAATTTGAACCTCCGCTACTCGCAACTTGCGCCTGTTACATTTTTTAATGAGAAAAATACTGGCACTAATCTGCCAGCGCAGATTGAAGTTGGCGCAAATACTGATCCAGCTGAAGCTGCTGAATACCATTTTTTGTTTATGGCTAAAGGCGGCGGTTCAGCTAATAAGTCATTATTATTTCAAGAAACTAAAGCATTATTAAATCCAACTCGACTCATTAGTTGGTTAGATGAAAAACTGCGAACCATTGGCACCTCAGCTTGTCCGCCATATCACTTGGCAATTGTGATTGGTGGAACTTCAGCTGAGCACACCTTAAAAACTGCAAAGTTAGCATCGGCAAGATATCTAGATACCTTGCCAACGCAAGGCTCTGAGCTTGGCCATGGGTTTAGAGATCTTGAGTTAGAACAAGAAGTGCTTAAGTTAACTCAGAGCTTTGGTATTGGCGCGCAATTTGGCGGCAAGTACTTCTGTCATGACGTTCGGGTAATTCGATTGCCTCGTCATGGCGCATCTTGCCCTGTTGCGATTGCAGTTTCTTGTTCAGCAGATCGCCAAATTTTAGCCAAAATAACCAAAGCTGGAATTTTCCTAGAGCAACTAGAAACAGATCCAGCTAAATATCTACCTGAAGTAACCACAACCGATGACAGCGAAGTTGTCCAAATTGATCTCACTCGACCAATGCAAGAGATTCGGTATCAGTTAAGTCAGCATCCGGTGAAAACCAGATTGAGCTTATCTGGCACTTTAATTGTGGCTCGCGATTTAGCTCATGCCAAAATCAATGAGATGCTAGACCGTGGCGAAGAGCTGCCGCAGTACTTTAAAGATCATGCGGTTTATTACGCCGGTCCTGCTAAAACTCCAGCTGGAATGCCAAGTGGCTCATTTGGTCCAACAACTGCTGGCCGGATGGACACATATGTCGAGCGCTTTCAAGCTGCTGGTGGCTCTTTGGTGATGCTAGCTAAAGGCAATCGCAGCGCTGAGGTAGCAGCTGCTTGCAAAACTCATGGTGGTTTTTATCTTGGTTCAATTGGTGGGCCAGCCGCTAGGCTGGCGCATGACAACATTACAAATGTTGAAGTGCTTGATTTCCCCGAACTTGGAATGGAAGCTATCTGGAAGATTGAGGTCAAGAATTTTCCAGCATTTATTGTCATTGATGACAAAGGTAATGATTTTTATGCCGATACGCTGCGACCAATTGCGCTAAGCATTCCGGTTAAAAACTAAAGCTGGTTAGTACCAACCTCGGCGTTCCATAAAAGCTAGCGCCTTACATGGGGATTTGTAGCGACTCTTAATATAAGAAGATCCCCATTTAATCTGCACTTCTGGATTCTTCTTCCAGTTTCTACCCATTGCTGCCATTTTGTTTCCTGGCAGCGCCTGCGGAATTCCATATGCACCAGATCGCCGATTTTTAGCTAGCTCGTTCCAACCGCTCTCAAGCTGCCAGAGTCGATCTAAGCATTTCCAGTTATAGGTGTCCCAGCCATAAGCCCGCTTGATATACATCTTGGCATACCAACGGTTATAAGACTTTGAGGCAAAAAAGTGCGGCGAGCGCTCTCGAGCAGTTAGCGTTTTTCGAGGTGGTTCTTGGATTGCAGAAATTGGCTCAGCCGTTGTGATATCACTGCTCACTTCGGTAATCGCTGGCTCTATCGGTGCCACGCAATCAGCTGTGCCGGCTTCGCAATCTTGCGGTGATGCAGTTGCACCTGCTGGCAGCGCCGCAAACACCAAGGCGAAGGCAGTTAGTGAGATCAGCAGCGGCTTCAAGGACGTGTTCACCAGAGCAGGGTGCCTCAAAAACCCGACAAATGTCTTGGTTATCCACTCACGCGAGTCTGGCAATTGGTGCAGATGAATCGGATAAATCGGGCATATACTACTTAAGTATGTGACTCAGGTCACAATCCAGGTATCTCCTCTAGCAGCTCAGTCACCATCGCGGCAATCGGCGAGCGCTCAGATCTAGTTAAGGTGACATGAGCAAATAGCGGATTGCCTTTTAGTTTTTCAATCACAGCAGCAATTCCGTCATAGCGGCCCACTCTTAAATTATCGCGCTGCGCTACATCGTGAGTTAGCACCACCTTTGAGCCGCGCCCAATTCGAGACAGCACTGTCAGCAGCACATTTCGCTCTAAGGACTGCGCTTCATCCACAATGACAAACGCATCATGTAGCGAGCGGCCGCGGATATGAGTCAGCGGCAGCACCTCCAGTATGCCCCGAGCGGTCACTTCTTCAATCACTTCGCGAGATGCAACTGAACCTAACGTGTCAAAAACAGCCTGCGCCCACGGCGACATCTTCTCGCCCTCGCTGCCAGGCAGATATCCAAGCTCTTGGCCGCCAACTGCATACAGCGGTCGAAACACCATGATCGAGCGATGCTTACCTCGCTCTAAAGTTTGCTCAAGTCCGGCACAAAGTGCCAGCGCGCTTTTGCCAGTGCCAGCTCGTCCACCTAGTGAAACGATGCCTACTTCTTCATCTAACAACAAATCTAACGCGATTCGCTGCTCAGCACTTCTGCCGCGCAAACCAAACGCTTCAATATCACCGCGAATCAACTGCACAGATTTGTTTGGCAGCACCCGACCCAGCGCTGAATTTTTCTCGCTCTGCAGCACCAGCCCAGTGTGAGTGGGTAGATCTTGTGCAGCTGCAATATCTGTCTGCGTAGATTTATAAAGATCATCTAAAACTTTTGAGCCCACATTTAACTCAACCACACCATTCCAGCCAGTTGTAACAACAAACTCAGCTTTATATTCCTCAGCTGTTAAGCCAACCGATGATGCCTTAACCCGCATTGGTAAGTCTTTACTAACAATTACTACCTGCGCGCCATCCGCTGCCAGTGAAGCTGCCACAGACAAAATTCGAGTGTCGTTATCGCCAAGGCGCAAACCCGCTGGCAGTGCATCACCGCTGGAATGGTTTAGCTCAACTCTTAACATACCGCCGTTGCTGCCTATTGGAATTGCTTGATCTAATCGACCATGCTCAACTCGAAGATCATCTAGTAATCGCAGCGCCTGCCTGGCAAAATATCCAAGTTCGGGATGTGATCTTTTTGCTTCTAGCTCAGTAATTACCACAACTGGTAACACCACATCGTGTTCCGCAAATCGCAGCAGTGCTCGCGGATCAGATAACAAGACGCTGGTATCCAAGATGTAGGTGCGTTTAGCTTCAGTGCGGTTTTTTGGTTTTGACTTTGACTTTTTAGCCACATTTAATTTAGTAGGGCTGGATTTTGTGGCGCGGCTAACTTGTGCTTCTTTTGGCTTGCGAGCAGCGGGCACTTAAGCCTCCCAGTTATTTAGTAACCGCAGATTTCCACACAAACCTCAACCCGTGGTTGAGACACGCCCAGCGAAGTTAAGTGTTCACAAACCGTAACGTCGGGAGCGCTGGGTGAAGGCACGAAGTGCTCTAAGAAAATCTATTCGGCGAAAAGCTGGCCAATAGGCTTCGCAGAAGTAAAACTCGCTATGGGTTGATTGCCAGAGCAAAAATCCAGATAGCCGCTGCTCGCCTGAGGTGCGAATTACCAGATCTGGGTCAGGCTGACCTTTGGTATACAGATGAGCTGAGATCTGCTCATCGCTTAATGAATCCACTAACTGCGCAACTGATTGCCCTTTTGCAGATTCAAGCTCGATCCAAGATTTAACTGCATCAACTACTTCACGTCTGCCGCCGTAGGCGATTGCCACATTAACAATTGGCTTATCAACCAGCGTTGCTGTTGCTGTAATCGCTGCTTCAACTGCTGCAGCTAACGGCTGTGGAATTGCATCTTTGGCACCAACTAAATGGATTCGCCAACGCTGTTGAAGTGACAACTGCGTGACTGATGCTTCAATAACTTCTAGTAAATTAGCAAGCTCAGTCTCATCGCGTTGTAAATTTTCAGTGGATAACAACCAAAGCGTTCTAACTGGAATCTGTAACTCATCACACCATTGTAAAAATTCAATTATTTTCTTACCACCTGCAGCATGTCCAGATTTAGGGTTAGCTCCTTTGCCGCTTGCCCAGCGGCGATTGCCATCTAGAATTACACCAACATGCTTTGGTAGCTGCTTATCTTTTAACTGCGCAACAAGTTTGCGCTCATATGTTTTGTATAGCAGGTTTTTAACCAGCATTACTCGCCGCCAAAATCCTCTGTTCGATCTTTTAAGTTTCGCATTCGTTTAATTAATGATCTGCCAAGCAAAATCACAGCTACCGTTAGCGAGATCATAATTACCGCATAAAAAATACCTGGCGTTGCTGCTTTATCAGCCTCAGTTAAAACATCCATAGTTAGCTCCGCAATCCGTTGAACAAGTCTACTTCAGGGATAATAGCGCCAACATTATTGATTGCCAGTTCATAATCCTCGGTAGGCCATACCTCACGCTCAATCTCGCGCGGCATTGCAAACCACTGACCTTGCGGATCTACTTGAGTTGCATGCGCAATCAGCGCCTGATCGCGCTTGAAGAAGTAATTGGCACAATTTACTTTTGTGGTTACTCGATCTGGCTTAATCTCCCACCCTTCAAGCCACTTCTCATATGGGCTAGCAATACCTGCTTGTTGCAATGCTTGGTGAAACGCAAGCACTCGCGCATGAGAAAAAGTTTGATGGTAATAAATTTTTGGCACTTCCCAAATTTCTTGCCCTGGCAAATAAGTTGGGTCTTTTGCTTTTTCGTAGGCAAACATTGTTATTTCATGTGTGCGAATATGGTCTGGATGCGGATAGCCGCCATTTTCGTCATAAGTAATAACCACATCTGGTTTGAAGTTTCTAAAAATTTGAATAAGCTCTTCGCTTGCAACTGCAAGATCAAGCGCTGCAAAGCTATCTGCTGGCACAGGTGGCTTTGGATCACCTTCTGGATAACCGCTATCGATAAACCCAAGCCATTGATGCTGACAACCTAAAGCGGCAATTGCAGCTTGCATCTCAGCTTTACGAAGCTGCAGCAGATCATAATTTTCGGGCAGTTTTAAATTGGGATTTAAAATATCCCCTCGCTCGCCACCAGTTGCGGTGACAATTAAGACCTCAACCCCTTCAGCTAGATACTTCGCAACAGTGGCAGCGCCCTTGCTGGATTCATCATCGGGATGGGCGTGCACGGCTAACAGACGTAATTGCTTATTCACGCTGCGTAGTTTGGCAGTAACCTTGGCTTAAGCAACAAAGGACACCGATGTCACTAAGTAAAGATCAGTGGGAGCAGCTGCCACCGCAGGTGCAATCGCGCTACCCCAAGCCCAGCTCAAACCTGGGATTGCAGCTGGTTGGGACTTTGGCAATTATTACGGTGGTGGCATTTTTAGGACTTGGTTTTGATAAATTCATAAAACTTGATGCAGGTGGCAAATTAACTGGTTTTGTAATTACTAATGCCAGCACCGTGCAAACTAGTTTTGAGGTGAGCCGAAAGCCTGGCACTGTTGTCACTTGTGCGCTGCGTGCCCAAGATGAACGCCGAATTGATGTGGGTTATGCCTGGGTTGAGATTGCCGCCAGCGAAAATCAAGTTAGCTCGCTGCAGTATCCGCTGGCAACTCGCAAACTTGCGGTGTTAGTTGAGGTGCTTGGTTGCAGCGCTGGCACTGATGTAACTGGCGTGCCGCCGCCACAGCTTGAACCTGGCACCAAACTGCCAGCACAACCTGCCCCTGGCCGAGTTCCACCAAACTTGTAATCTTTGCACGGAGGCAGTTATGAATGAGATTAATTGGTTAACCCAAGAGGCATACGACC
Organism: Candidatus Nanopelagicales bacterium; assembly: GCA_030834185.1. Classification (GTDB taxonomy): domain Bacteria; phylum Actinomycetota; class Actinomycetes; order S36-B12; family UBA5976; genus AcAMD-5. The sequence continues at coordinate 15,629 of JAURFT010000019.1, read as the reverse complement.
GGCTGCAAGCCGAGCTGGCCGAACGCGAAACTGCCGGCCGAGCCGAATTCACCAAACGAATTGAGCTAGCCCGGGAAGAGGGCGACTTAAAAGAGAATGCTGGCTATCACGCTGCCAAGGATGAGCAGGGTAAAAATGAAGCACGCATTCGGCAGCTTCGACAACTGCTGGAGCACGCTCAGATCGGGGCACCGCAGGTGGCTGCAGGTGTAGCGCAGATCGGACAAGTAATCACAGTTGAGTTCGCTGCTGGGGATAGCGAAACATTTTTACTGGGATCTCGTGAAGAAGCATCGCATGCCTCAATTGATGTACTTTCACCAACTTCACCGCTTGGTGCAGCAGTGCTCAATCATGAAGTTGGCGCCAAGATAAGTTATCAACTGCCAAACGGTAAAGAAATCACAGTAACTATCACAGATGTAAAGCCGTACGGATAACTGCAAGCGGTAAGATTAGGTCAACTAAAGAGAGTTGAAGTTGACCACTAAACCAAAGGCCCCCGGGAGCTTAAAAGATCTGCCCCCAGCTATCTGGATATTAGCAATTATTGCTTTTTGTGTTGCGCTTGGTTTTGGCATCGTCGCACCAGCAATTCCGCTATTTGCCAGATCTTTTGGTGTTACTGCGTTTGCTGCCAGCACGGTAGTTTCAATTTTTGCATTAACCAGATTAATCTCCTCTCCAATCTCTGGCTTGCTGATTGAAAAAATAGGTGAGCGAGTTGTGCTAACTACTGGTTTGGTAATTGTTGCAATCACAACAGGTGCCGCTGGTGGAGTAGACGAATTTACTCAACTACTTGCATTGCGCGGGCTTAGTGGATTTGGTTCAGCGATGTTCACTATTTCAGCGATGTCATTAGTGGTGCGCTTAGCACCGAGGGAGCTGAGAGCGCGCGCTAACAGTCTTTTTCAAGGTGGGTTCTTAACTGGAATTTTGTTTGGGCCAGCGCTAGGTGCAGTTGTGCTTGCTATTTCGGTTCGTGCTCCGTTTTATGTTTATGGCTTTACAGTTGCAGTAGCTGCAATTATTGCTGCAATTTTTCTTTCAACTGCGCGCACACAAGCACCAACAGATGCTGAACCAACTAAAGCTCAAGGTCCTAATCTGCGGTTGGTAGATGGATTTAGGCATGCTGGTTATCGTGCGGCGTTTACAGTTTCATTCACAGTTGGATTTACGATTTTTGGACTTCGAGCAGCAGCAGTTCCGCTTTATGTAACCGAAGAGTTAATGGCCGCTGCCAGCTTGGTGGCATTTGGATTTTTTGCTGGATCGGTAACTCAAATCACAATCTTGCTGCCAGCTGGAAAATATGCCGATACTCGCGGTCGACGCGAAGCGATGGTGATTGGCTCCGTGCTTGCGGTAATTTCCTCAGTGTTGTTAACAGTTTGGCAATCGCCAACTGGATATTTAATTAGTATGGGCATGGGCGGATTTGCTGGCGCATTTTTAAGCTCCACACCAGCTGCAATAGTTGGTGATGTTGTAGAAGGGCGCCGGCGCGGTCCGCTGCTGGCGGCGTTTCAGATGGCAGCTGATGTCGGCGGAATCATCGGGCCGCTAATTGCTGGCTTGGTAATTGATGGTTATGGCTTTACTGCAACCTTTGCCATCGGCATTGTTGCTACTGTGATTGCATTGATTGTGACTTTAATGATGCCAAAAAAGTATAAGCCGCCAATAGTTGCGCAATAGCTGTTTTCGTAGCACAGTTGGCAGATGAGTTTATTTAGCCGACCTACTTCTTTGCCCACCCCAGCCCAAGCGCTGCCAGGTAGAGCTAGTTATCCATTCCCAATTCCAGCAACTCATCGCGTGCTAGGTAACTCACTAACTGGCCCTTACCCAGCTAATTTAGAGCTGGCCTATTTTGCAATGGGTTGTTTTTGGGGAGTGGAGCGCATGTTCTGGCAGTTAGCTGGCATCTATACAACTGCAGCAGGATATCAAGGTGGCATCACCGCGCATCCAACTTATGAAGAGGTTTGCACTGGGATGACCGGGCATACCGAATCGGTGTTAGTAGTTTTTGATCCAACCAAAATTAGTTATGCCGATTTATTAGTAAAGTTTTGGGAAGAGCATGATCCAACCAGCGGAATGCGCCAAGGAAATGATGTTGGCACCCAATATCGCTCTGCAATTTATGCAACAAGCGCTGAACAATTGCTGTTAGCGCAACAAAGCAAACTTGATTATCAAGCTTCATTGCAAAATTCTGGTTTAGGTGAAATTACCTCTGAAATTGAGCTGGCTGCAGAATTTTATTTTGCTGAGCCAGAGCATCAGCAATATTTAGACAGAGTGCCAAATGGTTATTGTGCGCTAAAGGGCACTGGGGTTCGCTGTTTGTAGTGGTGCCCTCGATGGGACTCGAACCCATACTGGAGCGGGTTTAAGCCGCTTGCCTCTGCCATTGGGCTACGAGGGCCTTTCCAAGGGCAGACTATAGATAGGGCGATCTTCGCCAGCTCGTTTGGTCTTGGTTGCAAGGACAAATCAACCGGTAGATATGCGGTTACTTGCTTTGCTAAAGATTTCGTCAATCATCGCCTCAGTTAACCGACCAGTGAAGGTATTTTGCTGGCTTACATGGTAGCTACCGATTATTAATATGGTTGAGGTCGCAGTTTGGTATTCAATTGTTGCGCCATGGCCAAACTTTATTTTTTTACCGGCAATCCCAAGCTGCAGCAGCATCGCTTGAGTTTGATCCCAGGCAAAACTCCCTAGCGCAATAATTACTTTTAGATTTGGTAATAAAAATTTTAACTCAGCAGCAAACCAATGACCACAAATATCGCGCTCAACCACAGTTGGTTTATTTTGTGGCGGGGCGCAGCGCACCGCAGCTAACACTCGCGCATTAATTAATTCCAGCCCATCGCCTGCATGCTCACTTGCAGCTTGCGAGGCGAAACCTGCTTTATGCATAGCTCGATACAACCAATCACCGCTTTTATCTCCAGTGAAAATCCGTCCAGTTCGATTAGCGCCATTAGCTGCTGGCGCTAATCCCACTACTAATAACTCCGGGTTTGCATCACCAAATCCAGCCGCTGGCCTACCCCAATACGGTTGATTCTCAAATGATCTGCGTTTTGTTATGGCGACATCAGTTCGCCATTTAACCAAATCAGTACAAGCGCTACATACGCTGATCGCTGCTGTTAAATCAGAAATTGAGTTACAGTTCTTAATGGCTGTTTTTATTTGATTTACATTTTTAGCAACTTTAGTCTGCGGTGTTGCCAAATCTCCAGGCCAACCAGTTGCTGGTTTAACTGGTGACGAGAAACTGCCACCAATAATTGGGTGTGGAAGCTCTGCCATCTATGACACCAAACTTAACGCCAAGCCATCCAATATGTCATGCTCGCTAACTACCAGCTCTGGCAGCTTAACTTCTTGCATAATTAAATCCAGCACTAGCGCACCTGCTGCAATCACATCAACTCGACCTGGATGCATTGCTGGTATTGCTGCTTTTTGCTCACGTGACATGCTGCGCAATTGCGCGGCAACTTCTGATACTTGCTTCGCTGAGATGATGGCACCATGCAGTAAATCGCTTCGGTACTCAGTATGGCCAAGCGCAATTGCAGCCACCGTAGTTACAGTGCCAGCTACACCAATAATTGATTTTGCTTCTTTTAAATCAACAACAGCAGCAGCTTTAGCTATTGCCGCTTGGATATCTAGTTGCGCAGCTACCAGCTGTTGATCAGTTACTACTTCTTGCAGCGAATGTCGCTCTGACATTCGCACACAGCCAATATCAACTGAAATTGATTGCGTAGGCTCAGTAACGCCAAGCACAAATTCCGTTGAGCCACCACCAATATCAATAACTAAATATGGTGACTTGCTGATTTTGCCTAGCTGAACTAATGACTTAGTAGCACCTATAAAGGATAAAGCTGCTTCCTCGCTGCCGGTTATCACTTCTGGCTTTATGCCAAATATCTCTTCGATTGGAATAGTAAATAGGTGTCGGTTCTTAGCATCTCTAGTTGCACTAGTTGCAGCAAAACGAATCTTCATCGCCCCAAATTTTCCAGCAATGTCAGAGTAGCTAGCAGCAGCTCGAACCGTGCGCTCAATTGCATCTATGGAAAATTCACCAGTTTGATCAACACCTTCACCAAGTCGCACAATCTCCATCTGGCGATGAAGTTCATTTAGGCTGCCATCAGGTAATACTTCAGCCACCAACAATCTAATGGAATTTGTTCCACAATCAACCGCTGCTACAACTTCATTCATCTTTGCTCCACGCAACTTCCACCTTGCCACCAATTTGGCAGCTGAGTTATTGCTAAATCACCAATGGGATTAACACCTGGAGCGGTTGCTAATGAATGTGCGATCAAGGCATGTAAACATTTAACTCGCTCGGGCATCCCGCCTGCTGAAAACTCTAACTTTTCAGGTAACACTTCAATTGCATTGCGGCGATCTAAATAATCTTGATGAGCCAATTCATAACTAGCTTTTAAAGCTGGGTCTGCTGCAAGTTGAGCTTCTAGCTCCTTCATCAGTCCAGCTCCTTCCAGCGTGCCTATTGCAGCATTTAGCTTTGGGCAGGTGGCATAAAACAAAGTTGGAAATGGTTCACCATCTGCCAACCTTGGATCATTTTCAATCACCGCTGGATTTGCGCATGGACAACGAAATGCCACAGCACGAACACCGCGAGCAGCGCGCTGAAGTTGTTCGGCAATTATGTCTAGATCAGATTGGTCGACACCCACAATTAATTATTACTTTCAACTGGCAGTGTTTTTGGCAACTTGCCACCCATCGGAGCATCGCCAAGTCCCGCAATTACTGCAGATTGCCATAAATTTGCATACCAAGGATTTGTGGTAATTGATTCTGCCAAAACAAATTGTGTCCTTAGGGCATCTTCGCCAACTTCTTTTGGATCCAGCACTACATATGCGATTTCGCCAGGCATAACAAGATGTAATCTTTCCCGCGCTTGCGCAATTACATATGCCTGATCATTCCACCGGACAACTTGTTCACGTAAAGCTTGCACATCAGCTAGCATCTGGGTGTTTTCGCGCTCTAACTGCGCAATTTCCAATCGCTGCTGCAGTAATGTCCGAGCTGGCAGCGCCATGCTTGCCACAATAACTAAGAGCGTTAATCCTAAAATCACACCGCGTCCAGTTGGCAAATTAGCCAACTGTTTAACGCTGCGTTTAGGATCGCTGCTGGTGTTCACGATTATTTAAATCTCGGAAATGCGCTAGCGCCAGCATATTTCGCCCTGCTGCCTAACTCGGCTTCAATGCGAAGTAGTTGGTTGTATTTTGCAACTCGCTCACTTCGAGCAGGGGCGCCAGTTTTAATCTGACCAGCTGAAGTTGCAACTGCAAGATCTGCAATTGTGACATCTTCAGTTTCACCTGAGCGATGACTCATCATGCAGGTGTAGCCAGCTTGGTGCGCCATTTTTACCGCAGCTAAGGTTTCAGATAGTGATCCAATCTGATTTACTTTAACTAGTAGCGAATTTGCAACTCCATCTTTTATTCCTTTTTCAAGTCGTGCTGGATTTGTTACAAACAAATCATCACCAACAAGTTGTACTTTCCCGCCAAGTCGCTTAGTAATCTCAGACCAACCAGCCCAGTCATCCTCGCTCATTGGATCTTCAATGCTAACCATCGGATAGGCATTGACAAGTGACTCGTAGTAATCAACCATCTCAGTTGCAGCGAGCGCTTCGCCTTCAAAACTATATTTACCATCTTTAAAAAACTCAGTAGCTGCCACATCAAGTGCTAGCGCCACATCAGCTCCCAGTTTGTAACCGGCTTTTTCAACAGCGATCGCGATTAGATCAAGAGCTGAGCGGTTATCTGGTAGATCTGGAGCAAAGCCGCCCTCATCGCCAAGGCCAGTGGCATAACCTTTTGCTTTTAGCACTGACTTTAAGCTGTGATACACCTCAACACCGCAGCGCAGCGCTTCGCTAAAACTAGTTGCTGCAATTGGTGCCACCATAAATTCCTGAATATCTACACCAGTATCAGCGTGTGCCCCACCATTTAAAATATTCATCATTGGCACTGGCAGCAATGTTGCGCCTTCACCACCTAAATACTGATACAACGGCTGACCTGCAGTTGCTGCAGCAGCTTTAGCAGCAGCTAGTGAGACTCCCAAGATTGCATTTGCACCAAGATTGGATTTTGTGGCAGTGCCATCTAGCTCAATCATGGCGGCATCAATTGTCGCTAAATCTGAGATTTCATATTTTCCAACTATTGCAGCAGCAATCTGATTTTGCACTGCTGCAACAGCTTGCTGCACGCCTTTGCCAAGATAGCGATCGCCACCATCGCGAAGTTCATGCGCCTCAAAAGCACCCGTTGATGCACCAGAAGGAACTGCGGCCCTAGCAAAAATTGCATTATCCAAGGTGAGATCAACCTCAACAGTTGGGTTACCACGAGAATCTAAGATTTCTCGAGCTTGAATTTTGGCAATTTTTGGCACTTTAACTCCTTGGCTGATTTATTGCCTAAGCGTAGTAGTTCAACTCTAAATTCCCCCCCAAAGATGCGGTTATGGCTAACTGATGCAACGCTGAGCCGGTGAGCAACCCACAATCCCGAATGAATTTTCCGCTGGTCTACGGCGAACCAGACACCACTACGCCAGATCCTGGTTTATTTGGACCTGCAAGCATCTCCTGGCAGATCCATGCAGATCCTGCTGCTGCAATTGGTGGAGTGCGCGCATTGCTGATGCAAGCGCTGCACCCTGAAGCTATGGCTGGGGTAGCCAAACATTCCAGTTACAAAACCGATCCATGGGGCAGATTGGCGCGAACTGCTGAATACATTGCAGTTACCACATTTGGCACCATTGATGAAGCGCAGCGTGCAGCTGCTCGAGTTCGAATGGTGCATGAAAAGCTCGGAGTTGATCGAGCAGATTTACTGCTTTGGGTGCATCTTGGATTTGTTGATTCGTTATTAAGAGCAGCACAACGATCAGGACTTGCACTCACCCAAGCTGAAGCTGATCTATACGTTAAAGAACAAGTTATTTCTGCCCAGTTGCTAGGTGCACCTGATGCTCCAACAACCCAGGCAGAGCTTGTTGCAGCTATCGACGAATACTTACCAGTGTTAGGTGCAACTAAAGAAGCGCAAGAAGCTGCCCGATTTATTGCGCTTCCACCAATGCCGCTTCGCACCAGATTGCTTACCCCAGCAGCGCCAGCTTGGGCGTCTGTTGCTGCAACTGCATTTGCGCTGCTTCCTGCTTGGGGCCGAAATATGTATGGTGGTGGCTTGCTTGGTCCAGCACTTGCGCTACCACTGCTTGATGATCAGGGAACTTTTGCAATTAAAGCTTGGCGAAATGCAATATCAATTTTGCCACCGCAGTTATTAGCTAGTCCGCAGGTTAATGCTGCAAAATCTCGGCTTAAGCTTTAGCTTCAGCTGCTAATACTTTAGCTTCGTACTCTCTAATGGCAGCTCGTAAAGCCGCTTCAGGATCTATTTTTTGAACTCGAGCAATTTGTACTAGCTCAAATAACAACTCACCCAGTTGTAACTGCGTTGTAATCTGCTTAGTTACCGCGGTGGGCAATAGCTGCTTTGACGTTATATCCAATTGCTTTGTCCGCTTTAACATTTTGGTTGCCAACATTAACGCAGGTAACGATCTAGGAATTCCATCTAATAGCGAATCTCTACCTTTTTCGATTTTTTTCTGCTCATGCCAAATTGCCTCCACATCAGCTGCCGTATCAGCTGTGCTGTCAGCAAAAACGTGTGGATGACGCGAAATTAATTTGGCAGCGGTTTTTTCAGCTATCTGATCCAGGTCAAATGCATCGCTTGGGTGTTCTTGCGCTATGCGAGCATGAAAAACTACTTGCAGCAGCACATCGCCAAGCTCTTCGCGCAGATCATCGCGATCACCTAGCTCAACAGCTGCAATTAGCTCGTGGGATTCTTCAAGTAAATATTCCAACAGCGATGCATGGGTTTGTTCTGCATCCCATGGGCAGCCACCAGGCGAGCGAAGCGTGTCCATTACTGCAACTAACTTCGCAACTCCGGTTAACTGTGCATGCGAAGCTGTCATGGTTTTACTCCTGTGGGCTGTTTACTAACGGATTATCTGGTGCAACCACAGCTGCGCGTGCTGCATCCCATTTGCCATAACGCGGAGCAACTGCAATATCAGCACCTTCAATAAAGGTAAATAGGAAAGATTCAAAAGCAGTATTTTGGTTCGCTGGTGAACCAGTTGGTTCCAGTTTTTGACCTATTTTTGCAACATAAATTGAAATTTCAAAAACTTTATCTAACATCGAAGGCGCAATTGCTTGCTGCAAGCCCGCGTCAATTAGCGCAGCTTCAGATCCAAAATCAGCAATTACTCTTGATCGCTCAGCGGCAATTTCACTCTCGCTTACAGTAACTTGGGCTTGCGCACCAACTTGTCGAATAACTTCAGTGAGCACCAATCGGTTCAAAACTTCTAAGGTAAGTTCAGCTTCAGTGATGTTAAGTGTTTCTGCTGATACCTCATCAGAGATATCCACTAACGCATCTGCTAGCGCCGACTCTGGGATTTTGACGCCAGAAATAGAAGCTGCAGTTCCAGCATCGCTGGCACCACAGGCCGATAACACCATCGCAACCGCACCAAAAATTATGGCGTTACGAATCTTCATTTCTGCTCCTTATTCACCGGTATTGGTGTTGCAAGCGTGGTTTCAATTACATTGCGCACCCAACTGAGTAGATCAGTTACAGCTGCTGGCAACGGCACTAAAACATTACGAGTTGCGGGTTTAATAATGGCTCCGGGGTAAAGTCTAGTAAGTCGTACTCGAGTTGAATCTGCTAGCACCACTGGCGCAAACCGAACGCTTTTACCCTGCAGGATAATTTCGGTAAGACCAACTGTGCGAGCATAAACTCGCAATCTAGCTACATCAAATAAGCCAAGCACCTCAGTTGGCAGCTGTCCATAGCGATCTTCTAGCTCATCTCTAACGTCGGTTAGCGCTGGTTCATCAGTTGCCTGACTTATCCTGCGGTATGCCTCAAGGCGCAGCCGCTCTTCGCTGATCCAATCATGAGGAATATGCGCATTAATTGGAAGCTCCAGTCGCATTTCTTGGGTTTGGTCAGGTGCAATACCACGATAATCGCTTAACGCTTCACCAACCATTCGCACATATAAATCAAAACCAACCTCAGCAATATGTCCACTTTGCTCACCGCCAAGTAGATTTCCCGCCCCTCTAATTTCTAGATCTTTCATTGCAACAGCCATACCAGCACCTAACGAATTTTGCTGCGAGATGGTAACTAAACGATCATGTGCAGTATCAGATAAAACTTTATCGGCGCTATGGAAAAAATATGCATACCCACGCTCCCTGCTGCGCCCTACTCTTCCTCGCAGCTGATGCATCTGTGAAAGTCCAAGCATCTCAGCGCGATCAACGATTAGCGTATTGGCATTTGGAATATCTAATCCTGATTCCACAATTGTGGTGCAGATCAGAACATCAATTTCACGCTCCCAGAATTTAATAACTGCCTGCTCTAGCGCGCTTTCGCTCATCTGACCATGAGCAACTGCAATGCGTGCTTGCGGAATCAACTCCTGCACTTCTTGAGCAACTCGATCAATGCTCTCAACTCGATTATGTACATAAAATACCTGCCCATCGCGAATCAACTCACGCTTGATTGCCGCTGCAATCTGGCCCTTGTCAAAAGCGCCGACAAAAGTTAAAACCGGAAGTCGCTCTTCTGGTGGCGTTTGCATAACCGACATTTCACGTATGCCAGTAATTGACATCTCTAAGGTGCGCGGTATTGGGGTAGCTGACATGGCCAGCACATCAACATGAGCTCGCATTGCTTTTAGGTGTTCTTTATGTTCAACACCAAAACGCTGCTCTTCATCAATAACCACAAGTCCTAGATCTTTAAAAACAATCTCGCTGCCAAGCAATCGATGCGTACCAATTACCACATCAATTTTTCCGTTAGCTAGCTCTGAAATCACCTGCTTTGCCTCTTTGTCGCTTTGGAATCTAGATAACGCACCAACTTTTATTGGAAAAGGCGCAAAGCGCTGAGTGAAAGTTTGCAAATGCTGCTGCACTAGTAGCGTGGTTGGAGCTAGCACCGCAACTTGTTTACCATCTTGTGTTGCTTTGAAAGCAGCTCGCAGCGCAATCTCCGTTTTACCAAAACCAACATCACCACAAACAACTCGATCCATTGGCACTGGCTTTTCCATATCAGCTTTTACTTCTTCAATTGTTGCTAACTGATCTGGGGTCTCTTGATATGGAAAAGCATCTTCAAGATCTCGCTGCCATTGCGTATCTGGGGAGAATTGAAATCCTGGTGCAGCTTGTCTAGCTGCATACAGTCGAATTAACTCACCTGCTATTTCTTTAACAGCTTTTCGGGCACGGCTTTTTGCTTTATTCCAATCAGCTCCACCCATTTTGCTTAAAGTTGGTGTTTCACCACCAACATATTTACTTACCTGATCTAGCTGGTCGGTAGGAACAAAGAGTCGGTCACCTGGATGACCCCGTTTCGATGCGGCATACTCAACTACTAAATATTCGCGAGTTGCACTTGCGACAGTTCGCTCGATTAGATCAACAAACTGACCAATTCCATGCTGCTCATGAACAATAAAATCTCCTGGCACCAAGGACAACGGATCAATTTGGCGTTTGCGCCTGCTTGGTAATTTAACTTGATCTCTAATTGCACTTTGCTGGCCGGTGATTTCAGCTTCCGTGATTACAACTAATTGCGCCGTGATAAAACTTGCTGCCATTGCACCGCTGCAGACATTTATTTTTCCATTTGCAATTTTCGATGTGGTGACATTTAAGCCGCGCTCAGTTAACGCCTGCGCATAACGCTGCGCTGAGCCAGCTCCGGCTGCAATTAATGCAATCGTTGCGCCACTTTGATTTAATTCATCAATATCAGTGGCAACTTTTGCTAAATCAGATTTATACCCGGTGACAAATTTTGCTGGAATCTCAAGCACTTTGCGCTGAGTTAGCTCAGCATCAACATTTAGTGCTGAAACAGTTGCCCAAGCAATGTTTTTAGCAACCGCTACTGAGTGAATTTGCCCCAAGGAGCGAAATGATGACGCATCTAAATTAAGCGGAGCAGCTCCACCGGTTGCCGCAACTGACCAAGCTGCCTTTAAGAACTCAAGTGAGGTTTCAATTAAATCTTCAGCCCTGGCTTGAATCCGCTCTGGCTCAAGCAGTAATACTGCTGATTGCGAGGGCATTAAATCAATTAGCGTAATCAACTCTCCCACCAGCAACGGGGCTAATGACTCGACACCTTCAACAAATAATCCTGCCGCCACAGCTGTAAGCGGTTCAGCTAGTAATGGGTGCATGGTTGCAAGTTGAGCAGCTTTAGTTTTCACTTGATCAGTTAATAAAATTTCACGGCAGGCAGGTGCAATTAGCTCAGTTATCTCACCGGGAATACTGCGCTGATCTGCTACATTAAATTTTCTAAGTTGATCAATAGTTTGATCCCAGAATTCAGCGCGAATTGGGTGATCATCTAGCGGTGAAAATACGTCAACAATTCCACCACGCACTGCGATTTGACCTCGTCGTTCAACTAAATCAACTCGTTCATATCCAAGTTGCACTAAGTTGCGAGCTAACTTTGAGAGCTCAATTTCATCTCTAACTTTAAGTCGCAGCGGCGCATTGCTTCCAAGATCTGCTGCAAATGGCTGCAGTAATGATCTCAGTGGCGCGCAAATTACATTTAGCTCAACTCCAGATTTAAGTTCGTGAATTAGCGCTAAACGTTTTCCTACTACCTCGCGACTTGGGCTTAATTTTTCATGTGGCAGCGTCTCCCATGAGGGAAATACTCGCACCGCCAAATCAGGATCAAGCGCGCTTAAAGTTGCAGCTAGATCTTCGCTTTCTCGACTGGTAGCTGTAACTGCGATTAGTGTTTTAGATTTTTGTGCTGCTGTTGCAACAATAAATGGTTGCATTGCCTTAATGGCATTAATACTCAAATCATCACTTAAGCCACTAGCTGCTACTTGATCTAGCCCAGAGATTTGTTTACTTAAATTTAGTAATCCAGCTAGTGACACGTTATCTCACAACAAAATCTGTTCGTAAATTTCGGCCATTTTTGGGCTGGCTAAATAAACAGCAGCTAGCTTTACCTCTGCTTTGTTGTATTTAAGCTCGGTGCCATCGGCATGTTTAACAATGATCCCCGCTGCTTTTGCGATTGCAAACGGTGCTGCTGCATCCCACTCGCTTAAACCACCATCGTGAATATATAACTGCGCTTCCCCTGTTAGCAGCGCTGCAGTTTTTGCCCCAGCTGATCCAACCTCAAGAATTTCTAAGGTATCAGCCAAGTTGGCAGCTTGTAATAGTTGCTCTAATTGCGGCTTTATGGTTGCTAGATTTTTTGGTGGCCGAGTTCTACTAACTACAATTTTTGGCGGTGTAGCTGGCCAAGCTGGAACTACAGGTGGCAGTTGAGTTGAGAACAACTGAGCTGTAGCAGGTAAATAAATTGCTGCTGCAGTAATGTCATCTGCAGCTCGCTGCCAAAGCGCAATATGTACTGCCCAATCTGTTCGACCTTCTCCGTATTCCCAGGTACCATCAAGCGGATCAATAATCCAAACTCGATCTGCTTGAAGTCGATCCGAGTCATCAACTGCTTCTTCGCTTAACACCAGATCAGCTGGGCGATGCTCAGCAAGCAATTGGGCAATTAGTTTTTGGGCGTTGGCATCACCTAAGTCACGTAGCTCATCTAAATCGCCAGAAAAATCCTCCCGGAGCGTTAACAGTAATTTGCCTGCGGCAACGGCAATTTGCTGGGCTAATTCAACATCGGTGATGCTCAATTTATTCCCCTTCACCATGAAACTCATTTTGAGCAGCAGCTAAGCCGCTGCTGATTAGTACTTCGATTAATTTAGCCGTTCGATCAAACATTGCTTGTAGCTGAGTTTTTTCTGCTGAGCTAAATTGCTTTAGTACAAAATCTGCCGGGTCTTGTTCGCCCATTGGTCTGCCAATTCCCATTCGAACCCGATAAAAATCACCGCTGCCAATTGAAGCTCTAATGCTCTTTAAGCCATTATGACCATTGTCACCGCCACCAAACTTTACCCGCAAAGCAGCAGCTGGAATATCAAGTTCATCGTGCAATACAACTAATTGATCAGCAGCTAAATCAAAATAATTAAGCAATCCAGCAACTGGACCACCTGATTCATTCATGTAACTTTGCGGCTTAGCCAAAATTATTTTGGCCCCAGCTAATCTTGTTTCTGCAACTTCAGCTTTTGCCCGCTTGTGTTTGGTTAGTTTTTCGCCAAGCGACTTAACCATTTCATCAACTGCGCTGGCGCCAATATTGTGTCTGGTGCCAGCATAAGTTGTGCCGGGATTTCCTAACCCGACAATTAGCCAAGTCTTGCTAGTGGTCACGATTTATTAGGCGCGAGCAGCAACTTCAGCAGGAGTCAGCAAAACTAGATCAACGTGCTTGATTGAATTTCGCACGAAATCTTTTTGCACATCTCGAGCACCGCACGTTACGGTTTTGCCATCAACTGTGAGTTCAATGATGATACTGCGATTACGCAAGGCAAGTCCTAGATCATGGGCATCTACTGAATAGTGAGCAGCAGCTCCGCCTTGACCGTAAACCACAACAGGTACTTGACCTGCGCTGCGTAGTCGGCGTGATGCGCCTTTACCAAATTCATTTCTGGCTGTGCCAGTAAGTTTTACAACTGCCATTTTGGGCTCCTCGTGGTCGAAATCTGGGCAGCTTCAGCAGGCAACAGATTCGCCACGTCGATGACGGCTATTAACCCTCGCCTAAGCAGCCTGAACCATATCGGTTTGCAGCAACTGTGATGAAGTTGGGTCTGTTAAGCCTTAAACAGCATTGGCTGATCTTCAACCAGCCTGGTCACTGACCCCTCAGAGAACACTTCGCGCACAGCTTCAGCTAACAGCGGCGCAATCGACAAAATGGTTAGTTTGCTAAATCGTTTTTCGGCCACAATTGGCAGCGTATCGGTCACAATAACTTCAGTAACTGGCGAATTATTCAATCGCTCAGCAGCAGGTGGGCTCAAGATGCCATGCGTTGCTGCCACAAGCACGCTCGCAGCCCCGTTTTCCATCAGCGTCTCTGCAGCTGTGGCAATTGTGCCGCCAGTATCAATCATGTCATCAACTACCACACAGACACGATCTTTAACATCTCCAACAACTTCAAACATCTTTACCTGATTTGGCACATTTGGATCACGACGCTTATGAATGATCGCCAGCGGACTGCCCAATACATCAGTCCATCGCTCAGCTACGCGCACTCGCCCAGCATCAGGCGAGACCACAGTTATCTGCTTGGGATCAGCTTTTGATCTGATGTGCGATGCGAGCAAATTAAGTGCAAACAAATGATCTACTGGCCCATCAAAGAAGCCTTGAATCTGCGAGGTGTGTAAATCAACTGTGATTAAGCGGTCGGCTCCGGCAGTTTTATAGAGGTCAGCCATTAATCTTGCGGTAATTGGTTCACGGCCGCGATGTTTCTTATCCTGCCTGGCATATCCATAGAACGGCATGATCACACTAATTCGTTTTGCTGATGCGCGACGAAGTGCATCGATCATAATTAGGTGTTCCATAATCCATTTATTAATTGGGAAAGTATGTGATTGCATTACGAAAGCATCGCAACCACGAACTGATTCTTCGAAGCGAACAAATATTTCGCCATTTGCAAAGTCATAAGCTGTGGTTGGGACCAGCTCGATACCAAGTTCATTAGCCACTCGCTGCGCTAACTCAGGGTGAGATCTACCAGCAAACAACATTAATTTCTTATTGTTGTTGTGGGTTAGCGGCGTCATTAGTCCTCCGAATTAGTTGATGGCGGGAAGATATCTGATTGGGAATGCTTTTCGGCAGCCGCAGCGCTGTTAGAGCCGACACGCTTTCGTAACACCCAACCCAAAATGTTTCGCTGTCTACCGCGAGCTATTGCAATGGCTCCTGGTGGCACATTTTCAGTAACAACTGAACCTGCTGCGGTATACGCACCATCACCAACTTCAACTGGCGCAACCAACATGGTATCTGAGCCAATTCGAACATGATCACCAATTGTTGTTTGGTGCTTAGCTTCGCCATCGTAATTAACAAACACAGTTGCAGCACCAATGTTTGTACCTTCACCAATATCAGCATCTCCAACATAGCTCAGATGCGGAACTTTGCTACCTTTACCAATTCGACTTTTCTTAACTTCAACAAATGCTCCAACTTTTGCACCTGCTTCAAGATGTGTTGCTGGGCGCAGAAAACTAAATGGGCCAACTGCTGCCCCTGCATCTATCTTGGCGCTAATGCATCTGCTGCTAACAACTTTTGCCTGCTCGCCAATTATGCAATCTTGCAACACTGTATCTGGGCCAATTACAGCGCCAGCGGCAATTTTAGTTTGCCCTTCCAGATAAACATTTGGATAAAGCACAACATCAGC
>JAURFT010000018.1 GCA_030834185.1 Candidatus Nanopelagicales bacterium | reverse complement strand
AGGCAGCAGCTCGTTGAATTTCTGCTTTGCTGCCTTAAGCAAGATTCGGTCTTGTGGCCGCTTTGGTCCTGCGATTGAAGGTTCAACAGTTGCTAGATCCAGTTCGATGTATTCGGAATAACGCGCTTCAACTGATGGGTCATGCCACAGCCCTTGCACCTTGGCATACTGCTCAATCAATGCTACTTGCGCTGTGCTTCGACCTGTAAGAGTTAAGTAATTTAAGGTCTCTTGATCAATTGGAAAAATTGCTACAGTGGAGCCATATTCCGGGCTCATATTTCCAATTGTGGCTCGATTAGCTAGCGGTACATGAGTTACGCCATCGCCATAAAACTCGACAAATTTTCCAACAACCTTATGTTCACGTAGCATCTCGGTAATTACCAGAACTAAATCTGTCGCAGTAACTCCTGGCTGCAGTGCACCTTTTAATCTAAATCCAACTACTTTTGGAATCAGCATCGAAACCGGCTGGCCAAGCATTGCAGCTTCAGCTTCAATGCCGCCCACTCCCCAACCAAGCACGCCAAGTCCGTTAACCATCGTGGTGTGCGAGTCAGTGCCAACGCAGGTATCTGGATATATCAAACCATTTCTAGACATCACCACACGCGCTAGATGTTCGATATTTACTTGGTGCACAATGCCAGTGCCGGGCGGAACAACTTTAAATTCATCAAACGCACCTTGTCCCCAGCGTAAAAATTTGTATCTTTCATTATTGCGCTCATACTCTAATTTCACATTTAATTCTGCAGCATCAGCGCGATTGAAGAAATCAACAATTACCGAGTGGTCAATTACTAGTTCCGCTGGCGCTAGTGGATTAACTCGCTTTGGGTCTCCACCTAACTTACTTACAGCTTCGCGCATAGTTGCTAAATCCACAACGCATGGCACGCCGGTGAAATCTTGCATAATCACTCGAGCTGGAGTGAATTGAATTTCAGTATTAGGTTCTGCAGCCGGATCCCAATTTGCAAGTGATTCAATTTGTGACTGAGTAACATTCGCGCCATCTTCAGTTCGAAGTAAATTCTCCAGCAGTACCTTTAGGCTAAATGGCAGCGTTTCAGCGCCAGGGATATCTGCAATTGAATAATATGTGTATTCCTCATTGCCCACACGAAGTTTGCGCTGCGAATTTAAACTGTTCTTAGATGGCATTTGTTCCTCCGTGCGTATTGTAGTCCTAAATTATCTTGATATCAAGATAATTTAGTAACAGAGACTATCGTCTCAATATGCGCTGTCATTGGAAATAGCAACAATGGCTGAATTTCACCAATCTGCCAACCAGCATCAGCAAAGCTCCGCAGATCTCGAGCCAAGGTGCCCGCATCGCAGCTAACGTAGCAAATTTTAGTAAGTCCCTTGATCTGATTAAGCGAATTAATCACCGATTGGTTCAAGCCTGACCTTGGTGGGTCAACGATGGCTTTATTGAAGCCTGTTGCCTTGCGCAAGTATTTCGCTACATCGGATTGAATTACCTCAGCCCAATCAAAAGAATGCAGATTGACCAATGCGCAGCCATGCGCCCTGAGATCATTTTCAACAGCGAAAACCGCACCTGAGGCTCCAACAATTTTAGCTATTGGTTGCGCGAATAAACCCACCCCTGAATACAGATCTGCAACACGATCCCCTTGAGATATCTCAAGCTGGTGTAACACGCGCTTGATTAACATCGCTGGCGCTTGCTGATGAACCTGCCAAAAATCACCAGCGGGCACCTGCCAACTGCCGAAATCATTTCGATATGTAATTTCAGGCACTATCTCTCGGTTCGCTAAAACTAAAACCTCATCTGAGCCTTTGACCACAGTAACTTCAGCAGCTGGTGGCCAATTGGATTTAGTTACTGCATCTATCTGGGCATCAGCAATCAAGCAGCTATCAATCTCCACCAAGTTATGGCTTTTATTTTTTCGCATCGCAAAGTTTCCAGCATCGGTGGTTGCAAACCGCATTTTATTTCGATAGCCAAGGCCAGTTTCACCTTTTGCGCTTAGCGTTGGCAGCACGGTTAGATTATCAAATTTGCCAATGCGTTTGAGTTGATCTGAAATGACATTATGGTGCATATTCATCTGCTCATCTATGCTGATGTGTTGCCAATCGCAACCACCACATTCACCAAAGTGCTGACAAGGTGGGGTTACTCGCTTTGTGGCAGGAGAAATAACTTCAACTAAAGTGGCTGTAGTAAACCGCTTTGATTTTTCATCATCATTTAGTTTGACTTTTACGGTTTCACCAGGGATTACGCCACGGATAAATATAACTTTACCCTCATGTCGAGCAACGCAATTTCCACCAGCAGCGTAACCAAGTACTTCTAGTTCAACAATCAATTTTCAACCAGTCGCTCGCTGGAAGCAAGTTGCCATGGCACATTTGTTACCACCACGCCTGGAATAAGCCTTAAGCGAGTTTTCAATTTCAACGCTGCTTGATTGTGCAGCAGCTGCTCCCATCGCTTACCCACTACATATTCAGGCAGGAACACCACAATTAAATCTCGCGGTGAATCGCGCTTGATGCCTCTGATGTAATCAAGAACAGGCCTGGTTACTTCTCGATAGGGAGATGCAAGTATGCGCAATGGCACTGGAATTTCTCGTAGCTCCCAATCGCGCACAAGTTCTCGCGCCTCTTCGTTATCAATTGCAACCGTAACTGCTTCTAACGTAGATGGTCGGCTCGCTCTCGCATATGCAATAGCTCGCAGTGTTGGTTTATGAATTTTTGAAACCAAAATCACAGCATGGGTTCGGCTTGGTAAGGCATAACCTTCCGTGGCTTCAATTGCAAGCTCGGATCGAACTTGGGCATAGTGTCTATTTATGGCTCGCATGGTGTAGAACAAAATCGGGATAACCACACAAACTATCCAGGCGCCCTGCAGGAATTTAGTGACTAAAACTGTAACTACGACAACTCCGGTAATAACAAAACCAATTACGTTGATTAACTGATACCGCTTTACCTTTCTTAATTCACTACCAATAAGACTAGGAACGCGCTCGCCCCAGTGTCGATACATGCCAAATTGAGTCAAAGTAAAAGAGATAAAAACGCCCAGAATATACAACTGGACCAAGCGTGTTACTGATCCATCAAAAACAAAAATTAATACTGCTGCACTAAAGCCTAAAGCTAAAATTCCATTGCTGAAAGCTAGCCGATCACCTCTGGTGTGCAATTGCTTTGGTAAGAATTCATCACGTGCCAAAATAGATGCCAGAACGGGAAATGCACTATATGTTGAATTAGCAGCAAGCACCAATATTACAGCTGTTGTAGCAGAAATAAAGAAAAAACCGATTCGAAAATTCCCAAACACTGCATCTGCAATCTGCGTTATTACTGTTTGTTGATATCCATCAGCAGGAAAGCCCACTAGATATTCATTCTTGGTTGCAACTCTAACTTGAGTTAATTTAGCCAATATGGTTAATCCAAGAAAAATAGACCCACTTACAACCCCAAGCAGTAATAATGTTGTTGCTGCGTTCTTGGCTTTTGGCTCCTTGAAAGCAGGCACTCCGTTACTTACAGCTTCAACTCCAGTTAATGTTGTACAACCTGAAGCAAAAGCGCGGGCCAGCATTAAAAGCAAGGCGATTCCCACTACGGAAGATTCGGCAATAAGTTCATATTGAGCAGTGCTGGCTAAAAAGACATCACCTTTGGCCCATCTAAATGCAGCTGCTGCAAACATAATGAATATTCCAGCAAGGAACGCATAAGTGGGATATGCAAATAGGGATCCAGCATCACGTACTCCCCTTAGACTTATTAAAGTCATCAACACCACAAAACCAATTGCAAAGGGGACTTTATGCTGGGCAACATATGGGAATGCGGAACCGATATTATCTACTGCGGCTGAAATAGAAACTGCAACTGTCAAAACATAATCAACCATTAATGCACTTGCCGTCACCAGGCCGGCATTTTTTCCTAAATTGCGGCTTACAATTTCATAGTCACCGCCACCGCTTGGATATGCGTGCACATTTTGGCGATAATTCGCAATCACAATTGCCATCACAGCCAAAACCAACATGGCCACAACTAATGATTGATTTAATAAGGCAAGACCACCAAGGCTGAGAACAAGTAAAACCTCTTGCGTGGCATAAGCATTAGTTGATAGCGCATCAGTGGAAAAGGCTGGGAAGCCAATTCGTTTTGGTAGTAAAGTGCTGGTTAATTTGTCACTTCTTACTTTGCGGCCAATAGCTAGGCGTTTGGCAGAATCGAACAAGGCGCTCATTCCCAGTAGCGTATCTGGCGAACTGCCCAAGGTAGGCTTAAGGCACCCAAACGGAACTGGTGGAGTCGATGCAATGCAGGTAATTGTGATGGGGTGTGGCCGAGTAGGCATCTCGGTTGCGCTTGAGCTTCAAGCACAGGGTCATCAGGTAACAGTCATTGATCGTGACCAAACATCTTTCAGAGGACTTCCTGCAAATTTCCAGGGTAAAACTGTCCGAGGTGTTGGCTTTGATCTTGATACTTTGTGTGAAGCTGGAATTGAAACCGCCGACGCCTTTATTGCAGTTTCTAGCGGCGATAATTCAAACATCATTAGCGCGAGAGTAGCTAGAGAAAAATTTAAAGTTAAACGAGTTATTGCCCGAATATATGACCCGCGTCGAGCTGAGATTTATGGCCGGCTTGGAATCCCAACCATTGCTTCGGTGGCATGGTCTACACAGCAAATCATAGGGTTATTGAAGCAAGATACCCCAACAATTTTATGGAGTGACGCTCACGATGCAATTTGCATCTCCACGATTACTGTGCCTGATGTTTGGGTTTCAAAACTTGTATCAGATGTAGAGACATCGCTCAACATTAAAGCGATCTCGATCCAACGCGCTACTACTAACTTATTAGCGGATGCCAAACTTGTTTTACAGCAAGGTGATCGAATCGCCTTTGCGCACAGCAGTGAGATGCAAGATGAGATAATGGCTAAGCTAACAAATTTGGTGGTGAGTTAATGCGCATTGCAATCGCTGGTTCTGGCAAAGTAGGCAGAGCGCTAGCCAAAGACTTGCTAACTAATGGGCACCAGGTGCTGATGATTGATTCAGATCCAGAATGCCTAGACCGAAAAGATCTAGCAGGGGCTGAAACTTTGTTAGGTGATGTTTGCGAAATCTCAGTGCTAGAGCAAGCAGATTTACCAAGTGTAAACATTTTGGTAGCCACAACCGGTGATGACAAAGTTAATTTAGTTGTGTCCTTGCTCGCCAAAACCGAATTCGGGGTCGATCGAATTGTGGCGCGTGTAAACCATCCAAAAAATGAATGGCTATTCGATGAAACCTGGGGTGTTGATGTGGCGGTTTCTACTCCTCAAATTTTAGTTTCTTTGGTTGAAGAGGCAGTTAGTATTGGTGACTTAGTTAAATTATTTACATTTAAAAAATCTGGAATTGATCTTGTTGAAGTAACTTTAGATATTGACTCACCTGTAATCGGGCAGCGAGTTGGAAGCGTTAGCTGGCCCGTGGATACTGCCCCGGTGGCAATTTTGCGCGATGGGTCAGTTCTAGTGCCAACCAAAGATGACACCATGGAAGTTGGAGATGAGTTACTTTTTGTATCTAAGCAAGAGCAAGAAACTGCGCTGATGGAGCTACTCTGCGCTCCTGGTAAACGCCGGCCGCATAACTTTGTAGCTTAAAGCGGTAACTAGTAAAAATCCCGGCCATCCCATAATCACTCGAGTGAACCCCAATGCGGCTACTTCACCTGCTAAATAAAGTGGAGTTTGTACAATCATCCGAATCACAAACAGCCCCACCCAAAACCAGCCAGCAATCCAAGCTGCCTTTACTTTGGCAGGATCTTTTAACCAACTTGTTAAATCACCTAAAAGTCCACCAATTACAAAGCCAAGAATTGGTTTGCGAATTAATTGTCCGATTAAATAAACAGTTCCATAAGAAACATTAATTACCAACCCAGGCAGAAAGGCATCTTCAGGCTTGCCAGTGAATTTTGCTGCTGCAGCCGAGATGGCAATGCCAATTAGCCCATTAATCACATGTTGCAACGTGTCGCGCAGTATCAACTGAACCACCGCTGCAACTGCTGCAGTGATAAGTGCCAGAATTAAGGAAAGATTTAAATTAAAAGTAATTACCCAGGTAACCACAAAAACCAAACTTGGCAGCGCAGTTGCCACAAAGCCTCGCCAGCCACCCAGTGCACGCTTCATTAAAATTGAAGCATCATCAACCTCTTTGGGCTCGCTCACAAATTATCCTTAATTAGTGTGTAGCTTGGATTAAACATAGTGAGATTCTTATGATCCTGAGTCACTCTGCCTTGAAGTTTTAACTCTACCCCAGGGTCAATACCTATTATGGAGCTGCGGCCCAAAAAGATTACGCAAAGCATCGCAGTGCCGTCGTATACCTCAAATTTAAACTGCGGAGCTTCGCTTGCAGGTAGATAGAGCACGCTACGAACTATTCCTTGAACTTGAGCAATATCGCCAGACTTTAATTCGTTAATTGATTTAGCTCCGGCTTGCTTTGAATGTGAGTGAATTTCGGCTGCTTCAATGTCTTTAGTTGCCTTCACTAGACCGTTCCAGGAATTCATAGCTAACTCTTAACTCCAGTTGAGCCAAAACCACCATCGCCACGCTGACTTCCGGGCAATGTTTCAGCTTCCACAAATCTAACCTCAGCTAACAGCTGCACTGTGAGCTGCGCGATTCGGTCCAGCCGATTTATTTCAAAAGGTTCAGTTGGATCAAGATTGATAAGAGGTACCTTGATCTCACCGCGGTATCCAGCGTCGATGGTTCCTGGTGCATTTAGCACGGTGACCCCATGCTTTACAGCAAGTCCTGAGCGCGGCATTACATAAGCCACACAATTTGCAGGCAGCGCGATGCTAATTCCCGTTGAAACTAAAGCTCGCTGTCCTGGTGCCAGCACTAAATGCTCGTTAGCTACTAAATCTGCGCCGGCATCACCTGGGTGCGCAAAGGTAGGTAGCGGTATATCTGCTACTAGTTTTTTTACCAAGATCAACACCGCAAGCTCCCTTCGCTACTCGCCTACCCTAAATGCCAAGCTGCAGTTTCGGCTGCAAGGATGAGCATATGGACGCAATTAGATATCGCGAGCTGGTATTTCCTTCGGCGAGCCTACTTGGGTTTGGATTGGTGGGCACTTTTGTGCTTGGAGTGGCTAGCGGGTATGCCATCTCAACTTTTGTCGGCGTGATTGTCAGCATTTGTTTATTGCTCATTACGATATTTGGTTATACAAGCCGAATATTTAGAATTCAGGTTACGGATGCTTTAAAAGTTGGTGCTTATTCACTGCCACTTGCAATAATTAGTAATCCTAAAGTTTTAACTGGTGAAGCAGGTCGCATTGAATTTCGGGCAACCCTAAAAAGCACTGATTTAGTTATTGGTGCTGGCAACGCCGCCAATTACCTCAGAATCGAAATCGCTGACCCGGCAGATCCGTTTCAGGTTTGGTTTATACCTACCCGCAAACCAGACCAATTTTTAGCTGCAATTAATTAAAGGTCGCAGTCGCGACAAAACAGCTGTCCATTGGTTTCTCTGCTTAAAGCACTTCGTTGATGAACTAGATAACAGCGCGAACAGGTAAATTCGCCTTCTTGCTTGGGCACAACTAATACGCTCAGAGTTTGATCTGAAAGATCAGCGCCAGGAAGCTCCATCGCTTCAGCTAGCTCAGCCTCGTCAACATCTACTGCAGCAGCTTGGGCGGCTTCAGCATGTCTTTGCTTTAACTCCTCAAGCGAGTCTTCAGCTAATTCCTCGTCCGTTTTGCGGGGTGCGTCATAATCTGTTGCCATGGGCCGCTCCTTGCGAAATGGTTCAGTTGGTGAAATCCAACCGCTTGCGGGCGGATAGTGCCACACCATTGCAGCCAAAGCACCTGCACCCGCCAAAATACGCTCAACGAAGGAGCAAAATGCCAATTTACCGCCTTGGCGAGCACCAGCCAGAAATTCACCCTGACGCCTTTGTCCATGAAGATGCCGTCTTGATTGGCAGGGTAACTATCGGTGCGCAATCCACCATCTGGCCCAGCGCAGTGCTTCGAGGAGATGGTGCGGGTATTTTCATCGGTGAACGCACCTCAATCCAAGATGGTTGCATCATTCACAATACCGACCAGCTACCTACCACAGTTGGATCACGCGTAACAGTTGGTCATAACACTCATCTTGAAGGCTGCACAGTCGAAGATGACTGTCTAATTGGCTCTGGTTCAACGCTGCTACCAGGAGCCATTGTTAGACGCAACGCGCTGGTGGGAGCTAACGCGTTAGTTGCAGGCAGCATGGAGGTACCTTCATTTGCGATGGCATTAGGAGTTCCCGCTAAATTCAAACTAGATTCAGTTGTCGAGGGCCAGTTCATCGAAAATGCCGATGGCTATGTGGCGCGCGGTATTTACTATAAAAAATATCAACAACGAATCTAAAGCTGATTTGTGATCGGCTCTAGTAATTCAGTTAAGCCTGGACGAGCCACTAATAACCATTCACCCCAAGGTTGCTCACGATGAATAAATTCAGCACCAGCTTCAGTTGCTATTAATAGGGCTGCGGCATAATCCCAAACTCGCACCCCAGATTCGACATATGCATCAACTCCGCCGGTGGCGACGCTAACAATGTCAATGCTTGCAGCTCCCATTCGACGCAGATCACGAACCTGCGGCAGCACTTGTGCAATCACTGGAGCAATTTGAGCGCGGCGTGCTTTCTGATATGCAAAGCCTGTTGCTAACAAGCACTGAGATAAATCAGAACTTGGTAACACTTTTAACTTCGTGGCGATCGCGTTTGATTCAACCCAGCCACCACCACCTTTTGAACCATAAAAAATTTTATTCAGATCAGGCGCTACCAGGCATCCTGCAATTACCTCTCCAGCTTGCATTGCAGCAACCGAGACTGCCCATACTGGCAAGCCATACATATAGTTAACCGTGCCATCGATGGGATCAATTGCCCAAGAGATTCCAGTTTCGCCTAGCTCAGAGCTGCCCTCTTCCCCAATAAATCCATCTAAGGGGCGAGATGATTTTATGGTTGCAACAATTAATTTTTCAGCAGCTTTATCCATCTCGGTAACTGGGTCAGTGGCTGAAGATTTTGTGGCGACCGAGGATTTCTTAGCAATCACTTCTGGTCTTCCTGCTACTACCAATTCGGCTGCTGTGGTGGCGGCGATGCGTGCTAGCGCTAGCAACTCCTGTGGCAACGCAATCTCGCTCATGGGCTAACTTTGCCACCTATGTTGCAGAAATATCGAATCGCGTTTGCCGACCCGCGCGCCCGAGCCTTTTCGTTCGCCGGGTTCATCGCACGAATGCCAATCTCTATGGTTGGCATTGGGGTATTGATGTATGTGGAATCTGCTCGTGGCAATTACACCTTAGCCGGATCTGTTTCAGCCATTGGCGCGATCTCAGCTGCAATTGGCGGTCCGCTTACTTCCAGGCTAACAGATCGAGTTGGACAGCATCGAGTGTTGCCGTGGCAGATTCTAATTGCTGTAACAACTGCCATCGCATTGATTTTTACAATTCCCTCAAACCTACCGGCCGTCTGGATTTTTGTTTTTGCAATCATAAGTGGGTTTTTTGCACCTTCAATTGGCGCCTTAGTTCGTGCCCGCTGGACCGCATTATTAGTTTCGGGACCTGTTTTGATTACCGCGTTCTCAGTAGAGAGCATGATTGATGAAATAATATTTGTGATCGGACCATCAATTGCGGCCTTAACTTCAGTAAACATTCACCCTGCTGCGCCACAAAGCATTGCAGCAGTATTTTTAATTGTTGGCGGAACATGGTTAATTTCAATGCGCGATACCGAACCTCCAATTAATCGCAATCAAGTTAAACATGGAAAGCCGGTAGTTTTCAAAAATGGTTTGCTATGGATGGTGTTCATACATTTTCTAGCTGGCATCTTTTTTGGATCAATTGAAACCACAATGATTGCATTTAGTAATTTTGCTGGCGTTCCGATTGCAGCTGGATTACTGCTCGCACTTTGGTCAATTGGTAGCTTAATTGGTGGAATCTTTTATGGTGCTAATGAATTTTCAATGCCGCTACCTAATCAATTAGTGCTGATCTCGTTGGTGCTAATTCCACCAGCTGTTTTGTTACCTTTTATTAACGGGCTTGGGTTGATGGCTGTGTTGAGCATTCTTGCTGGATTTGGAATTGCGCCACTATTAATTGCTGCAGCTTCAATTGCGCAGCAACGCGCCGGGGATGGCAGAACCACCGAGGCAATTGCTTCTATGTATTCAGGGATAGCGGTTGGCTTCGCTTTTGCGGCTGCTTCTAGTGGTTGGTTGATTGATAACCATGGAACCAATTGGGCTTTTAGTGTGGGTACTGGCGCCGCATTAGCCATCACGCTGGGCACGCTAGCAGCCCAAAACGGCCTGCTAAAACCATTAAGCACCAGATAATCCACCAACAGCGATTCCCGTTGGTTACACTTAAGGGCAATGGAGGTTCGCGTGACTACTTTGCGGTTTGCCCGACTAACTGCCGATGGGCAGCATCTGATCTTTACTGATGCTGCTGGCGTGGAATTTACAATCGAAGCCTCTGCTGATTTATTGCTCTCGCTTAGAAAAGCGCTCGCTCCCATCTCGGCTGCCACCGATGACGATCTGCGTCCAGCGCAGATTCAAGCTCGACTTCGCTCAGGAATCACCGTTGAGCAATTAGTTGCTGAATTTGGTGTTGATGAAGCACGAGTTCGTCGTTTCGAAGGTCCGGTTAGCCAAGAGCGAGCATATGTGGCGCAACGTAGCCAACGCGCCCGGATTAAAGGCAACACTGATGAGATAACGCTTGGTGATCAAATTGAGCAGCTCTTGCAGGATCGCGGTCAGCCCAGTGATGCTTTAGTTTGGGATGCCACACGCGGTGAAGAAACTTTCTGGACAGTGTCAGTAACTCGCGGCGGCGCAATTGCATATTTTGGTTTTGATACAACCGCCCAAAGCGTCTGGCCGTTAGATGATGTGGCGCGCACCTTGATTGGGTTAGCGCCAACAAATACTCCTCGCCTGGTGCCCGTCCCAAAGCAGGAGATTAATCCTGTTGCACCAAAACCTGAGCCAGTCAAACCTGCACCAGTTTTGCCTGCTGCCCCAAAAACTTTTCTTCCACCACCAATTAATCAGCAACCAACACAGCAACCAGCTGCTGAAACAGTGTCTAGCTTTGAGCCAGCGCCTGAAGAGCTAAATCAAGACGTGCCAACAACTGAAATTAACACTGATGCTGATGCAAAACCTGCTGGTAAAAAATCAAGGCGGGCAAGCGTGCCATCGTGGGATGAAATCTTGTTTGGCGGAGATGAGAATTGAAACCAGCTTCAAAACAAAATGATCCCTTCTCGGTGGATCATCCAACTCGAACTAAGTTGATTCAAACAACCGTAACTTTATTAGATCAGTTTCGCCCAGCTGAAATTACCGTTGATATGATTTTGCATGAATCTGAAATTTCAAAAGGATCGCTCTACCATCATTTTCAAGACGTAGAAGAACTATTTGAAGCAGCCGAGATCTCAAGGTTTATTGATTCAGTAGATCAGGCGGTATCAAAATTAGAAAAAGCAATCTCAGTTGCCACTTCACCAGCTGAGCTCGCAGAAACTATTCGGCAGTCAACAAGATCAACCCAGCGTCCTGAGTTGGCACCACTTAGGCTTGAGCGAGCTCGCACTGTTGGGCGAACTTTTGGTAATGAGCGATTTAAAAAAGCCTTGGGACGAGAACAACAGCGAGCAACATATGCCATTGCAGATGTCATTAAAACTGCGCAAGATAAGGGTTTAGTCCGCCCTGAGGTTAATCCACAGGTGTTTGCCGTATTTATTCAAGCCTACTCACTCGGACGAGTGGTTGATGACTTTACTTACGATCCAATCGCTGAGTTAGATTGGAATACCTTGATCAACGATATTGTTATTAAATATTTAATTAACTCTTAGTAGCAAAACTTGATGGCATCTTCTTCATATGATGCTTGCGACATAGCACCTCATAAGTTACGGTAAATGGAGCTTGAGGCGATGTATCTCCAACTACTACCTGCTCGCCTTCAGTTACCATTTGGCCATTAATCAATCGGGCGTTATGTGTTGCACGTTTCCCGCACCAACAAAGCGCCTCTACTTGCAAAACATTTACGCGATCAGCTAGTTCATAAAGTCGCTTCGAACCTGGGAATAGCGCAGTTCTAAAGTCTGCAGTTATGCCAAACGTAAAAATATCCATTTCAAAATCATCAACCAGCGCTGCCAGCTGCTCAATTTGAATTGGTTGATAAAACTGCACTTCATCACAAATTAGATAATCTAATTTATTTCCAGCAGCAATTTCCTTTTCCACAAAAGTATAAAAATCTAAAATGTCATCCGCTTCAATTGCAACTGTTTCAAGACCAAGGCGGGAGCTAATTCTGGCTTTTCCAGCACGATCATTGCGAGTGAAAACTAAACCTCTTCGACCTGCCGAAGAGTGATTATGATGCGTTTGCAGGGCAAGGGTTGATTTTCCGCTATCCATAGTCCCGGAAAAATAAACAAGTTCAGCCACTTGCCTGCACCCCCTTTAGTGTTTTAAGTAAAGCGTTCTTGACATCAAACTTATTGATAAGAGCAGATTCTACGAGCATCGCTAGCCTCAAGTCATGCTCAAAATAGCCAAGTTAGCCACATTGCAGCCTAAATGCCACCGAACCGTCGCAGTTAATGGCAAGATGCCCCACGCGGAGGGCAATAACTAATGGCAAAACCAACTAGCATCAAACCAGCTGCAGCGCCACAGGTTTATGACGTGGCGGTTGGCGATGAAATGCGTGATTCTTTTTTGGAATACGCCTACTCAGTTATTTACTCCAGAGCGCTGCCTGATGCGCGAGATGGCCTAAAGCCCGTTCAGCGCCGAATTCTTTTCCAGATGTCACAGATGGGTTTGCGTCCTGAAAAAGGCCATGTGAAATCAGCGCGAGTAGTTGGCGAAGTTATGGGACGACTTCACCCTCATGGCGATGGAGCAATTTATGACGCCTTAGTTCGGCTGGCGCAACCGTTCACGCTCTCGCTCCCCTTGCTTGACGGGCATGGAAATTTTGGATCTGTTGATGATGGCCCAGCTGCTATGCGTTACACCGAATGTCGATTGGCTGTTTCAGCACTTTCAGTGACCGAATCAATTGATGAAAATACCGTCGACTTCATGGCAAATTACGATGGTCGCGAACAGGAACCTGAAGTGCTGCCGGCTGCTTTCCCTGCCTTATTGGTAAATGGAGCAGCCGGAATTGCCGTTGGTATGGCAACCTCAATGGCTCCTCACAATTTAGGGGAAACAATTGCTGCTGCAAAACTTCTGTTAGCAAAGCCAAAAGCCACGCTTGAGCAAATAATGAAAGTGCTGCCTGGGCCTGATCTGCCAAGCGGTGGGCAGATAGTTGGCACTGCTGGAATCATTGATGCGTATCGAACAGGTCGTGGCAGTTTCAAAATGCGAGCAAGCGCTGCCATCGAAGATGTTAATCCCAGACGCAAAGGCATTGTTATAACTGCACTTCCATACAACGTTGGGCCAGAAAGAGTTGTTGAGAAAATAAAAGAACTTGTTATCTCAAAGAAAATTGAAGGTGTTGCCAATATAACTGATTTAACTGATTACGATCATGGCTTAAGGCTGGTTATTGAAATTAAATCAGGTTATCAACCCTCAGCAGTGTTGGCTAAGCTGTATAAAAGCACTCCATTAGAAGAATCGTTTAACATAAATAACGTTGCCCTTGTTCAGGGGCAGCCAAAAACTTTGAGCCTAATTGAATTACTGGAAGTATTTCTTGCCCATCGCTTGCAAGTTGTAACACGACGCAGTGAGCATCGCCGGAAAATAGCTAAGGACCGCCTGCATCTAGTAGATGGACTCTTAGTTGCTGTGCTTGATATTGATGAAGTTATTGCTGTTATTCGAGCAAGCGATGACACAGCTGCCGCAAAGCAAAAGCTAATGGAGGTTTTTGATTTAACTGAGATTCAAACTCAATATATTTTGGAAATGCCGCTGCGAAGACTTACCAAATTTTCCGTGCTTGAACTAGAAAATGAAAAAACTGAGCTAAAAGCTACAATCAAAGAACTAACTTCAATTTTAAATAGTCCTGACAAGCTGCGCGAAACTGTGGCAGGTGAACTTGATCATGTCGCTAAATTACATGCTGTCCCCAGGCGCACCATGATTTTAAATGACGATGAAATACCACTAGAGATTGAGCAGGCTGCAATTCAAATTCCAGACCAGCCTTGCATCGTGCTTTATTCTCAAGCTGGTTTACTCGCACGCACTGAATCAGATCAGTTGCCACCAGGCAATGCTCGAGTTAAATACGATGCCATTGCTCAACAAGTTGAAACTACAACTAGGTCACAACTTGGTTTAATCACAACTGAAGGCAGATTAATTCGGGTGAACGTAGTTGACTTACCAGTTACGACAAAATCTGGGCTTGCCAGCAACGTTGCAGCTAGCGCGATTGCGACCCTGCGTAAGGGCGAGCGCATTGTGGGCATCTCCCCTTTAACCACCAATGGCACACTTGCCCTGGCCACCGAATTAGGTGTAATCAAACGAGTTGAACTAACCGACCTGCCAGCAAAAGAAACTGTTGAAGTCATCAGCTTGAAGCTGGGCGATAGCGTGATTGGTTGTGGCTGGATCACAGCTGATGATGAACCACTTGGAGTTTTAATTACCGAAGATGCTCGATTACTGCAATTTGAATTAACAGACATCCGGGCTCAGGGCCGAAATGCTGGTGGAGTTTCTGGCATTAAAGCTTCTACAAAATCTAAAGTAATTGGCTTTTATGTTTGTCATGAAAGCGCAGTCATCATCACCATCGCTGCTTCAGCAAATACGTTACCTGGAACTGGTCACAGCAGTATCAAAGTAACTGAACTAACCGAGTTCTCAATCACAGCCCGTGGTGGCGCTGGGGTCAGGTGTCACAAATTCCGTAAAGGCGAATCTGCACTAGCACTGGCATATGCCGGCGAACCTCCAGCAGCTGCCAATACTGCCCGCGGCGCAGCAGTTGAATTACCTCAAACCGATGCGAGAGATGCAACTGGAGCGAAACTTGAGCAGCAAATCACAGCGCTTGGGTCTTTGCTAGGTTAAACATCTATCTTGGAGCGATCCAACGAGCTAGCTGCTGAAATTATGAAATCTTTTCGTGGTGCAACATCACTACCCATTAATAGTTCAAAGACATCGGCATCTCGCTTTACATCTTGCACTGAGACTCGTCGCAAGGATCTTGACCCCACGCTCATGGTGGTATCTCGCAATTGCACCGCATCCATCTCGCCTAAGCCTTTATAGCGCTGAATTGGTTCTTTAATTCGTTTTCCAGACTTGGTGATGCTTTGCATCATCTGGTGCATCTGGGCATCAGAGTAGGTGTAATGAACATCTTTAGTCCCAACAACTTCTAATCGATGCAACGGCGGCATCGCAGCATAGATTCGTCCATCTTCTAATAATGGATTTAAATATCTGTGAAAAAGTGTCAGCAATAGCGATCGAATATGCGCACCATCCACATCAGCATCAGTCATAATGATTATTTTTCCATATCGAACTGACTCTAAATCAAATTCACGCGCTGAGCCGCCGCCAATAACTTGAATAATTGAAGCGCATTCAGCATTTTTCAACATATCTGCAAACGAAGCTTTTTGTACATTGAGGATTTTGCCACGAATAGGAAGCAAAGCTTGAAATTCTGAATCGCGCGCTAGCTTTGCGGTGCCAAGGGCAGACTCGCCTTCAACTATAAATAATTCATTACGTGAAATATCACGGCTTCTACAATCAACTAATTTAGCTGGGAGCGCCGACGATTCAACTGCTGTTTTCTTGCGTTGAATATCGCGATGAGTTCGAGCGGCAATTCGAGCCCGAGCGGCGTTTGCAATTTTTTCAAGTGCAAATTTCACTTCATTTTTGGCGCCCCGTGGTGGTTCAGCTAACCAATCGGAGAGATGTTTACTCACCACATTCGCTACTAATCGCGTAGCTGCAGGGGTGCCTAGAATTTCTTTGGTTTGTCCTTCAAATTGCGGCTCCGGCACTTTAACTGAAACCACAGCCGTTAGCCCCTCCATGATGTCATCTTTAGTTACTGAATCTTCAGTTGGCTTAACAATCTTCTGAGCTTTTAATTGATCATTAATTGTTTTAACTAATGAACGCTCAAAGCCTTGTAGGTGCGTGCCACCCTTTGGTGTGGAAACTACATTCACAAATGACTTAACTTCGCTGTCGTAACCAACTCCCCACCGAAGCGCCACATCCACATGCATCTCTCGCTCAATTTCCTTAGGCGACATCTGCCCTTTGTCATCAATAACTGGAACGGTTTCATTAAATTTTCCAATTCCTTCAAACCGAATTACTCGAGTTACTGGATCATCTGACGCAAGATGCTCGACGAACTCAGCAATACCACCTTGAAACTTGTAACTTACAGATTCTTTACCGTTGCGCAGATCAGTCACAATTAAATTCAGGCCTGAAACCAAGAAAGCTGTTTGTCTAGCCCGATCATGCAATAACTCAATATCAATATGCGCATCTGCGGTAAAGATCTGTCGATCAGGCCAGAATCTAACTCGCGTTCCAGTTTTACCTTTTGGCGCTTTTCCACCTAACCGAAGTCCACTCTTTTTTGCAAAAGCTGCATCAGGAGATTCGCCGTCGAAGGTTCCTGCAATCCCACGTTTGAAATTAATTAAATGGATCTTGCCATCTCGATCAACTTCAACATCCATCCGAGCTGAAAGTGCATTAACAACAGAAGCGCCAACGCCATGTAGGCCGCCAGAAGTTTTGTAGCTTGAGCCACCAAACTTTCCACCCGCATGCAATTTAGTCATTACTAGCTCAACGCCAGTTAATTTTGATTTTTTCTCAGTATCTACAGGAATTCCGCGGCCATCATCTTTGACCTCAAAGGATCCATCTGGATGAATAATGGCTTCAACATTTTTCGCATAACCTGCCATCGCCTCATCAACCGCATTGTCTAGCAGTTCCCACAAGCAATGCGCTAAACCACGGCCATCAGTTGACCCGATATACATTCCTGGGCGCTTACGGACCGCATCTAGGCCTTCTAGCACTGTGATGTCAGCGGCGTCGTAACCGGTTTTCGTGGTTTTTGCCATTTTTGTGGACATCCTTTTCGGTACTTTATCTGATTTTTACGTTTCCGAGAGTAGAAGGCTGCTGAGAGTTATCTGAGCGCGACACACCCGAGAGTCAAAATAAGCGAGTTTGCTGCTGCGATGTCAGATTGTTAGTGTAAAGATTAGCCCTAATGAAGGAGGGCTCCATGGCTACAACTACTGCTAAGACGTTAACAAATCTTGATCGATGCGATCGCTGCGGCGCCCAGGCCTATGTCAGGTTCGAATTTGACCAGGGTATGGAACTAATGTTTTGCAATCACCATGCGACCGAACACGGTGACAAAATCCGTGCAATTGCCCGCGGTGTGCAGGACGAAAGCCATCGCCTGATTGAAACTAAAGAATAATTTAGTTTCTTAATCTAAGTAGTCGCGTAATACTTGAGATCGAGATGGATGTCGAAGCTTTGACATTGTCTTGCTTTCGATCTGCCTAATTCGCTCTCTGGTTACGCCGTAAACTTTTCCAATTTCATCAAGCGTTTTTGGCTGACCATCTGTAAGTCCAAATCGCATTCTGACCACACCAGCTTCGCGCTCACTTAGCGTCATCAGCACTGATTCAAGCTGCTCTTGCAGCAATGTGAACGAAACTGCATCCGAAGGCACAATCGCTTCAGAATCTTCAATCAGATCACCAAACTCCGAATCCCCCTCTTCACCAAGTGGTGTGTGTAGAGAGATTGGTTCACGACCATATTTTTGAACCTCAACAACTTTTTCTGGGGTCATATCAAGTTCGCGTGCAAGTTCTTCCGGAGTTGGTTCCCGACCAAGATCTTGCAGCATTTGGCGCTGCACTCGCGCAAGCTTGTTAATAACTTCAACCATATGAACTGGAATACGGATCGTTCTGGCCTGATCAGCCATGGCGCGCGTGATCGCCTGCCTAATCCACCACGTTGCATATGTGGAAAATTTGTAACCTTTGGTGTAATCGAATTTTTCTACGGCACGAATAAGGCCCAGATTTCCCTCTTGAATTAGATCCAAGAAAAGCATTCCGCGGCCGGTGTATCGCTTCGCTAGTGAAACTACAAGTCGTAAGTTTGCTTCCAGCAAATGTGTTTTTGCTCGCTGACCATCACGCGCAATCCACTCAAGGTCTTGGCGTTCAGCAGTTTTCTTAATTTTTTGAGTGGCTAAAATTTCCTCTGCAAATAAACCAGCTTCAATTCGCTTCGCCAGCTCTACTTCTTGCTCAGCATTTAGCAGCGGGACTTTGCCAATTTGCTTTAAATAATCCTTTACGGGGTCAGCAGTAGCACCAGCAACTGTGACGGTTTGAACAGGTTCATCAGATTCATCGACATCTGAGATAGTAAATACTTCGGAATCTTCATCAGCTTTCTTCTTGCCACCCTTAGCGGCGTCATTATCGTCAGCCACTTCTGCAATTTCTTCTGCAATCTCTGACTCTAATTCTTTTTCCAGGCGAGCAATCTCTTCTAGATCAATCTCATCATCATCGCCAGCTTTACCTTTTTTACTTCGTTTAAGAATTGGCTCAAGATCCTCTTCCAGTAAAGACTCATCATCGCCAAGAGCAGCCTTAACGGAAGCTGGAAGCACGCTAGGTTTCTTACCGGCATCTCGAAGCGCTTGCATTTCAGCCTTCTTGCGAGCGACCTCGGCGGCCTGCTGCTCTTTCTCTTTGAGTTTTGCAGCAGCGAGCGCATCTTTCTCTTTTTGTTTCGCAGCAGCAATCTTCTCTTTTTCTTTACGCGCAATTTCAGCTGCTTTTTCTTTAGCCTTTTGAGCTATAGCTTTTTGCTTGGCCAGATCTGCTGCTTTTTTAGCTTTTTCCTTTGCGAGCTTCAAAGCAATTGCTGCTTTTTCCTTGGCTAGTTTCTCCAATTTTCGTTGCTTCTCAGCTGCCAGCTTTGCAGCTTCAGCTTGCTTTCGTTTCTTTAGTTCAGCTGCTGAGATTTGCGCTTTCTTGGCAGGCGCAGCCTTCTTGACAGGAGCAGGCTTTTTAGCTGTTGATTTCTTAGCAGGCGCGGTTTTCTTTGAAGCAGGTTTTTTAGCTGAAGGCACTTATCGGCTCCTAATTAGGCAATAACAAGGCCCAAAGTCAAGTGCGGGCACTCGCTTTAGGCAGCCGAAGTGTCTCACAGGTGGCGGCAAATTGTCGTATCAGGCCCGTTACCAGATCCCAGCGGCCTTCATCTGCTGCTTAAACGCCCTAACCTCAAGCAGGGTTTTCGGACTCCGCACATCCGCCACTGTCATTCGCGTTCCATGCTGGCCATAAGGAGCTGATACTTCGCGCCAATTCTTGGGTCTAATATCTAGCTGTTTGCCAAGCAGAGCTATAAAGATACGGGCTTTATCTTCTCCAAATCCAGGTAGTTTTTTTAAGCGATTAAACAACTCCTGGGCATCCGCTACCTCGCTCCATACTCGCTCAGCTTTACCGCCATATTGGGTTTCAATCAGCAGGCACAGTTTCTGAATCCGCTTTGCCATAGCTGCTGGAAATCTGTGAACAGCAGGTTTCGCTGATACCAACTCAATAAACTCACCTTCAGGCATGCTCACAATTTTAGATGCCGAAAGCTTGCACACCCCCATCCGCTTAGCGATTAAATAGGGGCCGGCAAATGCCCGCTCCATTGGCTGCTGCTGATCCAGCAGCATCGCGATCAACAGTGCAAGTGGGTCTTTGCTAAGCAACGCATCGGCAGCTTCAATTTGAGCAATTTGAATCATGTCTTTATTGTGTCACAAATTTGAAGTTTCATCTCTTAACCAATCGCCCCCTAACTGCGAGAACATTCGCCATTGCCGTTTTGGACTGAATTAGCGCTGCTCCACCAACCGCATTAGTGCCGTGCAGATTGGAGAACCAAGTTGCGTGCCATGTCGCGCTAACTTCAATAGGTCGGCTGCCGCGAGCTCGATACACATGACTGATGGACTTGGCTGGTGTGGAGATGGTGAATCCATCACCGAAGGAATATCGATAAATGGCGGTTGCGGTGACTGTGACCATGACGCCTGAAACTTCAGTTGCGAATTGAAATGTATTTGAAGACTTAACTAACGCCCTAGTTGGCAAATTAACCAGTGAATTACTTTTAGGTTGTATCTGGATTTTCAACTCAGGTAGGTTTCCTTTTGCAGTTTCTACTAATTCAGTTTGCATCGTAGTTACCGCACGCGGCCCACTTGGACCAAGACATGCAGTTCCAGTAACTCGCCAATCGCTTGGTCGCCAAAGGCCTTGACCTAAGAACCAAACCCGATAGCGCTGCTGGTTAAGCGAACTACAGGAATAACTTTTTGGTTCAGTGCAGTCGTAGTTTAAATCTGACGGATCAAGAAGTGGGTTGGGACAAATTAGTTGTAAATGCCATTTGCAGTTGATGCAACTAGCAGCTGTTTTTGGCGTGGTTGCTTCACCAGAGAATTGGTGATCAAGAAATAATCTGCCTGATACCTGATAGGAGTTCTCCTCCTTGCTGACAACTTCGATTTGCGAGTCGGCGTTAGGAAGGACAGCTAACAGCAGTGAAAATAAACTGTGAATTAACATCGCAACACAGTATTTGATTTTTTGTGGAGCTCCCCCAGCTGGGTTAAATTCCCCAACTGGGCTGAATCTTCAAGGAGGTGACAGAATCCAGCCATGGATCAACCAAAAACTGCATTTGTACTAAGCGGTGGTGGTTTGCTGGGTTCTACTCAGGTTGGGATGCTGCAGGCGCTAGTTGAAGCAAATATCAAGCCAGATCTAATCCTGGGTGCCTCCATTGGCGCCATCAATGGAGCTGGCTTTGCACAGGACCCAACAACTGCTGGCGTTGCAAAATTAACTCAGCTATGGCTTGACGTTGTTGATCAAAATCCATTTAGCGGATCAATTATTGAACGTGTTTCAACATTAGCAAAAACCCGAGTTTCGTTGTTTGATACAGACAGGCTTGAGCAACTACTTTCCAATCAACTCTCTGCTACAAACATAGAAGATCTAACTATTGCATTTCAATGCGTAGCAGTACAAATAGAAGATGCCCGAGAGGTTTGGTTCGAGACAGGTCCGCTCGTGCCAGCAATTCTGGCAAGTTCAGCAGCTCCTGGCATTTATCCGCCAGTGAGATTAGATGACTTTCATTACATGGATGGTGGTGTGGTTAATCCCATTCCAGTTGACCGAGCCCGCAAACTGGGAGCTACCAGAATTTTTGTGCTGCAGGTTGGAAAAATGGAGCAGCAGCTGCCAGTACCAAACAATCCAATCTCTAGTGCGTTAACAGCGCTAGAGATTGCCCGCCGTGCCAGATTTAATGCGGCTGTAGCGAAAGCAGCACAAACAACTGAGCTGCATTTATTACCTACTGGCTCTAACACAATATTGTCAGTGGACCGGGCAGCATTTGATCCACGTGAAGCAAAGAAAGTGCTTGAACGGATGGATTCAGCTTATGCCGCAACTCAAAGCTATTTGACCGGAATAAACTAAGCTGCTCTTGGAAATATCTCGCGCCTAGCAAGAACTGGATCTACACCTTGTTGGATCAAATTTTGAGTTAGCTTTGCAGGCGAGTTAACTGCATTCAGCTCTAAAGCGTGAGCTGCAGCTGCTGTAGCCAAAATCCACTCTCCCAAATTCCAGTAACAAAAACCTAATAATCCATATGGCATAGCAGCGAATGCATCGGGAGTATGGGTTGCGCAGTGCAAAATATTAGCTGTCGCCAATCGAAGTTGATCGGGCTTTGTCAGCTCACCCAAATCGGATTCAAATAATTCGTATTCAACAACATTGCGCAGCTCTGGGTCTGCTAAAGCCAGCACAATTTCAGCAATTTCTGTTGGCTGTAATGGATGGCGGTGCAACTTGGTTAACTTTTCCATTAAATCGATGGCAGATATTTGATAGGTGGCCTGATCAATCGCCAATTTTACTGCCGTTCGATCAGCAACCGGATTTAATCGGGCTAATAACTCTGCTCGAGAATTTACGGCAACATGGCCGTTTGCAATTAGTTCAGCAGCCATTTGATCATGATCGGTTGCCTGCAGGAAATTACCTTGTAATGGGCAACAAGTTTCATCATTACATATTGCTGAGCGATATCTTTCCCAATTGGTAACCAAAAAGTCCAGAAGTTCGATCTGTTCAAGTTTGAACTTGCTCAGTAGGGCGTCACAATTTTGATCAATCTCAGTTACTGCCAAAACAACTACTAAAGCATCAAACTGATGATTTCTAATCGTGGTCTTGATCAGCTCAAATAGCTCTTCCTCATTACCTTCATGCTCATATCTGACGCAACCAATAATTGATTCCTTGACGAGCAGAACGCAAACAAGAGAGTTTGTTGGCTTAAAACCCAACATGTAGGGTAAAGCAGCAAGCAGCGAGGGTGGTCCAAAGACCTGAATTGGTTTTTTCATGACCTAACTATTGAGCAAAAAATTACCATTTAAAAAAGAAATTTCACTTGTGGAAAAACTGGCTTCTAAAACCAACCAATAGCAACAGCTATGCCCAGCAAGATGATCATGACTCCACCTGCTGCGCTCATATTGGATAGTCGATCAGGGCTGTGTGCAAACCAACTGCGCAACATTCCCGCTGAAATGCCATACAGCGAATCAAAACTTGCACCTAGCAGACAAAAGACCAAGCCAAGTAGTAATAACTGAAGCCAGATATAGCCAAATTGGGTGACAACAAATTGTGGTAAAACTGCTGCAAAGAAAACAATTGTTTTGGGGTTAGTTAAGCCAACAAATGCACCCTCTTTTACAATTTTTGAGATGCTTAATGCTGTTGATTTATCTTGTTGAAGTGATATCGAATTTCGAGATCTGATGGCTCCTGCACCTAAATAAATTAGATAAGCTGCACCTAAATACCTAATAATTTTTAAAGCAACTGGATAGTTCTCTAAAATTGGCCCTAAGCCAACTGCCAGCACTAGCACATTTACAAAAGTCCCAAGCGCGTTACCAACAGCAGTAGCTACGGCAGCTCGATTTCCTAATGCAATTGCTCGACTCATCACAAACAGCACAGATGGCCCAGGTATTAAAATAATTATGATGGAGCTTATTAAAAAAGCCCAATATGTTTTTGGCAATTTAATTGGTTAAAGCAGTTAGCGCTTGCTGTATATGATCAGTGGTGTGGCCATTCATTCGCTGCAGGTAATCAATAACAGTTATAGGTTCGCCATCTTGTCGAAAACCAGTTCGGTCTAACATCTCAGGGGGTAGCCCTGCTAGTAGATCAATGTTGGCACGACGCAGTGAAGTCAAAGCTCCAACTGATGCTGTTGGGTTTCTTCCTGGATTTAAATCAGCAAAGGCATCTTCATCCCACGACAAAAATTTGTAATCTGCAGTAGTAAACATCATGCGAATTCGAAGCGCAATTGAAATCTCTGCGTCAGCTAGATGAGCCAGCACCTGTCCTGCAGACCAGCCACCTGCAGCTGGCACTTTGGCAAGATCAGCAGCTGAATAGGTAAGTAGATCTGCAACTTCAGCCACTCCGGCGCTGTAAGCGCTCAACACTGATTCTGACATGCCTGAACCTTAGTGAAGTTGCATCGGAATGAAAATACGGAACACTCCAGACATGAGAAATATTGTTGCCATCTGCGGCAGCCTTCGCCCTGGTTCTAGCAATCACAATCTACTGCGGGCTGCAGCTGAGTCCGCTCCTGATGAAGTCGCATTTACTTGGGTGGACTGGAAAAACATCCCCATCTTCGATGACATGTCTGCACCAACTGAAGAGATTTTGGCGATTGCTAATCAGGTTAATGCTGCCCATGCGGTGATAATTGCATCACCAGAATACAACTGGTCTATCCCAGGTGGTTTAAAAAACCTGCTGGACTGGTTATCGAGGGTTGGATTTAACCCCTTTGAAGCAAAGCCAACCTTGATTATGGGCACCTCCCTAGGAAAATTGGGCACAGCGAGAATGCAGCCGCATTTACGACAAGTTATGGGGCATTTTAAAGCCCAACTAGTTGATGACCCTGAGGTTGCAATTGGGCATTCAGATCAGATTTTTAATTCAGATGGCGATTTGATAGATGCAGCGGCCAGTCAACTAGTGAAATCAGCTGTGGCTAAACTTATCTCTCAAACACCATCGATAAGTTAGAGAGCAATGAGTAGTTTAGATTTCCCAAAATCAGCATTTGCTGACATTTTAGAATCTAATTTGGATTACACATCTTCATTTGAGAGCAAGGCACTAACCGGTACGGCAAAAAAGGGTTTAGCAATTGTTACTTGCATTGATTCTAGAATTAATCCATTAGCTGTAGTTGGAATGCAGGCGGGCGATGCAAAAATAATTAGGAATGCAGGCTCGCGTGTTACTGAGGATGTATTGCGAACTTTGCTGTTAGCAACTTACTTACTTGGAGTGGAGCGAATTTTGGTCATGCCGCATACTGATTGCCGAATGGCGAAAAGCGATGAGCAGGCAATCCATGATGAAATTTTTGCAACTCATGCAGTTGACACTAGAAGTATTGAGTTTCGAGTTGTTTCTGATCAATTGGCAGCCTTAAAGCTCGATGTGCAGCGAATTCGCTCATACCCTCTGTTACCAAAACCGATCGTGGTAGGTGGAGCTATTTATGATGTACACACTGGAAAATTAAATCCAGTTGAGGCCTAATTTAAATAAGCTTTAACTAGTTCTTTTGCCTGTGAGGCAGAAGTTGCTTTCATCGCCAAATCAGCAGCTTGTTTAGCCTGATCAAAACTTACTAGCGCCAATCGGGTGCGAACGCCTGGAATCGCTGGCGCTGCAGCGCTTACCGAATTAACACCAATTCCAGCTAACACAACTGCTAACAGCGGATCAGCTGCTGCTTCACCGCAAACGCCAACGCTAATTTTAATTCGAGCTGCATCATCACAGATACGGTTTATGGTTCGAAGCAAGGCAGGCTGCCAAGGATCCAAGAAATCTGCTAACGCATTATGTTGGCGATCTGCTGCAAACAAATATTGGGCTAAATCATTAGTGCCAATAGAAACAAACTCAACATGGCCAGCTAAATCCCTAACTGCAAAAGCGATAGCTGGTGTTTCAATCATGATGCCAATGTGATGCAAACCAACTTCACGCGCCATCGCAGCAAAAGCATGCGCTTCTTGTGGAATAGAAATCATTGGTGCCATAACTCGGACATCAGCACCAGTTGAATCAGCAGCTTGCTTAATAGCAGTTAGCTGATCAAAAATAACCTGTGGTTGCGGTCCCGCGATTCGCCAGCCTCGAACGCCAAGCGCTGGATTTTCCTCTGCAGCTAAATTTAGAAATTTAAGCGGCTTATCTGAACCAGCATCTAGGGTTCTGATCACAATTGGTCGATTACCCAATTCAGTGAAGACCTCTTCGTAAATTTTGCGCTGCTCGGAAATAGTTGGAGATGAGTCGGCATCTAAATAAAGCAGCTCAGTTCTAAATAAGCCCACTCCTGCGCCATGCATAGCAACAACTGACTTTGCATCTTTTTGATTGCCAATATTGCCATAAACTGGAATCAAGGTGGCCGCATCAGGATCAACAATAGGGAGCGCAGCAGTTGCATCATTTAAGTTGCCATCAATTACAACACGATCACCAACTGGATCTACTAGCACTACATCACCATTAGTTAGCTCTAAAGCAGCAGCACACCCAACAACTGCAGCGATACCCATCTGCCGGCAAATAATTGAGGTGTGACTTGTTGGTCCACCTTTTTGAGTGATTACGCCAACTACAATCTTTGGATTAATTTGTGAAGTATCAGCTGGAGTTAAGTCTTCGGCAACCAATACATATCGCCCTGAAGTTGGGATCTCAACAGACCATTCTTGGTTAGTAAGATGCGCAGTAATTCGCAGCGCAATCTCATCTAAATCAGCAGCTCGCTCAGCAAATGCACCACCAGCAGATTGCAGCATCTGCGCAAAACTCTTCGCTGCTCGACTAATAGCAGTGGGCGAATCCCACCCGTTATTAATTTCAGCTTTTGCCGCCATCAGCAACGCTGGATCAGCAGCGAATGCTGAAAGCGCGGTCAATATTGCAGAAATTTCACCAGCTGCAGCGCTAGCTCGTGTTTGTAGCAAGTTTTGGACAGCTAAAGCAGCTTGCTCCAGCGCTACAACTTCTTCTTCAATAGATTTTTTGCGTCTTGTTGGTGGCGGTTGAATTGGACGATCCGCCAACCGATGAACTGGGGCCACAACTGCAGCTGCGCCAACACCTGTGCCTGGCAATACTCGAGTCACAACACCACTTTCTTGTTGCTGAATATCGAAACTGTATCTCACCGATAACGCTGGCAGTTAGCAAGCCTTGTTGGCTCACATTTGTTCGAGTTAATTAATGCTCATCTCGCCATGACCGCCAAAGCGCCGCATATGCCCCATTGGCTAGTAGCAGCTCCTGGTGAGATCCCCACTCGGTGATTTTTCCTGCTTCAACTACTGCTATTAAATCTGCATCATGTGCGGTCTGTAATCGGTGCGCGATAGAAATTACAGTTCGATGCTTTAGCACCTCGTTAAGCGAGCCCTCCAAATTTCTAGCAGCTTTTGCATCGAGCAGCGAAGTTGCTTCATCTAAAACCAGGGTTCTGGGATTTGCTAACACCAATCTTGCTAAAGCTATTTGTTGGGCTTGCGCCGGAACTAATTTGTAGCCACCGCTGCCAACTTCAGTATCAAGTCCGGTTGGTAGCAGCAGTACCCAACTATCGGCATTAACAGCTCGAAGCGCTGCCCAGATTTGCTCATCTGGAACTGAGCTGAAGGCAAGAGCTACGTTCTCTCTTATCGTGCCCACAAAAACATGGTGTTCTTGAGTAACTAAGGCCACATGCGAGCGAGCTTGCTCAACTGGCAAATAACCAATCTCAGTATTTCCAACGGTAACTCGACCGCTAGTTGGCGGTTGAATTCCTGCTAATAACCGACCTAAAGTTGATTTACCCGCTCCACTTGGGCCCACAACTGCTACCCGCGTGCCTGGCACTATTTGAAATGAAACATCTTGCAAAACATTATGCCCAGTGCGATATGCATAACAAACCCGATCCCCGGCGATTTGATCATCTGCTGGATCACCTTCTTTAATCTCTCGATCTGGCACTTCATAAATACCCAACAACCGTGATAGCGATGCTTTACCCG
This sequence comes from Candidatus Nanopelagicales bacterium, assembly GCA_030834185.1. Taxonomy (GTDB): domain Bacteria; phylum Actinomycetota; class Actinomycetes; order S36-B12; family UBA5976; genus AcAMD-5. The sequence continues at coordinate 98 of JAURFT010000018.1, read as the reverse complement.
ATTGGAATTCATCAATCCACCACAACAAACCTTCAATTGGATCAGCCAACATCTGGGTGTAAAGCATGGCAGCGGTAACTTGAGCTAATGAAATTTCA
>JAURFT010000017.1 GCA_030834185.1 Candidatus Nanopelagicales bacterium | reverse complement strand
AGTACTTCGCAATTGTATGGGATTCAACCAGCTGACTTAGAGATATTTCTTGGTCCAGCTATCTGTGGAAATTGCTATGAAGTTCAATTAGACGTACAGCAACAAGTTGGAAAGCAGTTACCAAAATCAGTTCTAAATCGCGATAAGTTTATTGGGGTAGATCTCCGGCTTGGCTTGCAGCATTATTTTGCTTCAGTTGGTGCAATTGTTCATAATGACCAACCATGTACCTTTGAATCTACAAACTTTTTTTCATTTCGTAAAGCCAACATCACTGGGCGACAAGGCATTTTGGCTAGGTTGAATTAATGATAAATCGTAAAGCTGAGATTGCAGCAAATTTAAGCAGTTTATTAGAAGAGATAAAGGATGTTGCTTTAAGCTGTGATCGAGATCCTGAACAGATTAATCTGGTAGCAGTTACCAAAGGATTCCCTTCTTCTGATCTAGAAATTCTAAGCGAACTTGGGGTTAGAAACATTGGTGAATCAAAAGATCAAGAGATTCAATCAAAACTCAGTGTTATTGACTCAGCAGATTTAAGTTTGCATTTTATTGGGCAGTTACAGCGTAATAAAGTAAAGCGTATTTGCAGCTACAGCGATATTATCCATAGCGTTGACAGGATTGAAGTGGTAAATGAGCTGGCCAAAGCAGCAGCCAATCAGGGGCGCTCTGCGCAGGTGCTGCTGCAAATCGATCTTGCTACGGCAAAAGATTCAAATCGAGCTGGCGTTGCTCCAGCTGAGCTGATGGGGCTAGCTGCGGCAACTGTTTTGGCGGGAATAGAGCTGAAGGGTTTGATGGCAATCGCACCGCTAGATCTAGCTCCTGATGATGCATTTGCCCGATTTGATCAGATCGGTAGCGACTTTGCAACTGAGCATTCAGCGGCTAATTGGAGATCAATTGGGATGAGCGGTGACTGGCAAGCGGCAATCCCGCATGGCGCGACACACCTTCGAATTGGCTCTCGCTTGCTCGGTAATAGGGGATAAGTCGGGTATTTTTGGCGGACACGTATCGCCGCGTGTCCTGAGGAGGAAATATGGCAACCGCCGTGCGCCGTATGGCCGTTTATCTAGGCTTGATGGAAGAAGGTTCAGATAATGAAACGTCTTCCGATTCAACTGCTCTATCCAGACCACTTAGAACTGTGGAATCTCTTCCAGGCGTAACCAGCGAAGCAGTTATGACGCCATCAGTGCATGATGGGGTTACCAGAATTACAACATTGCATCCTCGCTCTTACAACGACGCTAAACGAATTGGCGAAGATTTTCGGCAGGGAATACCTGTAATTGTGAACCTCACTGAGCTCGGTGAAGTTGATGCTAAGCGAATTGTTGATTTCGCTGCTGGTTTAACTTTTGGGTTAAATTGGCGAATTGAACGAGTTACTTCGAAGGTGTTTTTGTTAAGCCCAGCAAATGTTGATGTTGGTGTAACTGCTCGGGCGCAGCTGGCTGAAGACGGCTTCTATAATCAATCCTGATGATTGAATCTCTAATTCTAAGCGTTCTACGTCTGTTTTTTTATACCTTGATCATTCGGTTTATCCTTGACTGGGTTCAGGTGCTCTCACGCAATTGGCGTCCACAAGGGCCGATCTTGGTGATTGCCGAGATTGTTTATTCAATTACAGATCCACCACTTAACTGGATTCGCAAATTTATTAAACCAATTCGGCTTGGCACGATTCAGCTAGATCTTGCTTTCATTGTGCTATTTTTTGGAATCCAATTTCTAATGAACGCGGTCCAAGTAGCGCTTTAAGCTTTAGTTAACCAAACTTGTAAACCTAGCTCGACATCTGTTGCGGTGGCGGGGCTGGCATCCTGCACTTGATTTATAAATGAGATTGCTAGTACCTCGGTAGAAATTGTGGCATTGTGTTTTTCGATAGCGGCCTGCAACTCTAAATTCGCCTTATAGCCAACGGTGATTCGATCTGTAACATCAAAGCCAGCTAATTTTCTAGAATCTTGAATGAAACGAACTACCTCACGGGCCAATCCTTCAGAGATAAGTTCTGCTGACAAATTTAAATCAAGTGCAACTGTATGTCCCGCAGCTGATGCCACTGACCAACCTTGAGTTGGGGTTTCAGTAACTATTAAATCTGCCATCTCAATTGGTGTAGTGATTCCATTTACTGTTAAATCATAAGCACCGTTTAGCTTTAGTTGCTCCACAAGCACAGTTGCATCTTCAGCAGCAATTGCGCTTGCCACAAGTTGGGTATTGGCACCATGTTTTTTGCCCAGTTCTTTAAAGTTTCCTTTGACTGAAACTGATACCAAGCTGCCTTCACTGCTTATTACATCTAGTGCTTTGACATTAAGTTCAGCAGCAATTTGATCTCGTAATTCAGCTGTTAACTTACCCCAGGCAGCTGACGAGATCAGTGCTCTTGCTAGCGGTTGTCGGGTTTTGGTCTTTGACTCTGCTCTTGCTGTGCGTCCTAATTCGACTACATTTCTAACAATTGTCATTTGCTGCGCTAAAGATTCATCAATTAATTCAGGTTTCACAACCGGCCAAGTTGCCAGATGAACTGAATCTATATCACTATCACTTGTTGCAACAAATAGCTCTTGCCAAACTTGATCTGTGATAAACGGTGTGAAGGGAGCCATCACTAAAGTTAAAGTTCGCAACGCCTCATGTAATGTTGCTAGGGCAGCAAGATCACCATCCCAGAATCTGCGGCGGTTACGTCTGACATACCAATTACTTAGATCATCAATAAATTCAGCAATCAGCTTGCCGCCACGCTGGGTGTCAAACTGATCCAATGCGTTATCAACATCTTGCGCAAGCAAGTTAGTTTGACTCACTAGCCAGCGGTCAATTAGCGGCCTGGTTTCTACAGCCGGCACGTCCTGATAGGAGAAGTTTGCAATTCGGCCATACAGTGCTTGGAATGAAGCAGTGGCCCAATAGGTGAGAAGATTTTTGCGAACAATTTCTTGCAGCGTGCTGTGACCTAATCGCCGCGCCTGCCAAGGGGATCCAGCTGCCAACATGAACCATCGAAGTGCATCTGCACCATGTTGATCCATAAGCTGCATTGGATCCAGTACATTACCTAAGCTTTTACTCATTTTTCTACCAGTTTCGTCTTGAATATGGCCTAGGCAGACCACGTTTTTAAAAGACGATTGATTAAATAGCAAGGTTCCAATTGCCATCTGCGAATAGAACCAGCCACGTGTTTGGTCAATTGCTTCACAGATGTAATCAGCGGGGTAGTTGGCTTTGAACTCTGCCTCATTTTGATGCGGCGCCCCCCATTGTGCAAATGGCATTGCACCTGAGTCGTACCAAACATCAATAACTTCAGGCACCCGCTTAGTTGGCTTACGGCATTGCGGGCAATCAAAAACAATCTCATCTATAAATGGTCGATGTGGATCCATCTTGGAAAGATCTTGACCTGTTAATTCAGAAAGCTCTTTACGCGATTCAACAAGAGTTTGATGTTGATCTTCACAGCGCCAAATTGGTAGCGGGGTTCCCCAATATCGATTCCTTGAAAGCGCCCAATCAATATTGTTATTGAGCCAATCTCCGTAACGTCCCCATTTGATGTTGCTTGGAAACCAATTTGTATTTTCATTTTGATCAAGTAGATCTGCTTTAATAGCAGTTGTTCGGATGTACCAACTTGGCTGTGCGTAGTAGATGAGCCTGGTGCTGCATCGCCAGCAGTGTGGATATGGGTGCGGGTATGCAGCTTGTTTAAAGAGGATTCCTTTTTTGGTTAGCTCAGCTAGCACTAGTTGATCAGCATCCTTAAAGAAGGTGCCGCCAACAACAGGAACGGCGGAATCAAATTTGCCATCAGGATTGACGGGATTTACAACTGGTAAGCCATATGGTTTACATAGTTCTAAATCCTCGGCACCAAAAGCTGGCGCTTCGTGGACAATTCCGGTGCCATCTGTTGTGGTAACAAAGTCAGCATGTAGCACTGTGTGTAGGTGCGGCGAGTCATATTCATCGAAATTAACCCAATCCAGTGGGCGTTGATATTTATGACCCACTAGATCAGCACCCATTAATTGAGCTAACACTTTGGCATCTTCACCTAGCACGCTGGTTAGCAGATCAGCAGCAACTACTAGTTGAGCTTCGCCAATTTGAGCTACTACATATTCCAGATCTTTACCAACTGCACAAGCAGTATTTGATACCAGCGTCCAAGGGGTGGTGGTCCATGCGATCAAAGTCAAGTTAGGAAATTTTTGCAACAATGGACCAGCAATAATTGGCATTAGAACGTAAGCTGTTTCATCCACTACATCGCGGTAACCTTGAGCTAATTCGTGATCCGATAAGCCAGTTCCACATCTTGGACAATATGGACTTACCCGATAATCTTCAACAAGCAATCCTTTGTTATGAATCTGCTTCAAAGACCACCAAATAGATTCAATGTAATTCGGATCCATAGTCCAGTATGCATTTTCAAAATCCACCCAATAACCCATTCGCTCAGTCATTTGAGTAAATGCATCCACATGGCGCACCACGGATTCGCGACACTTAGCATTAAATTTGGCAATACCAAATGCTTCAATATCTTTTTTACCGGTGAACTTAAGTTCTTTTTCTACTTCGATTTCTACTGGTAGCCCATGACAGTCCCAGCCAGCTCTGCGCTCTACATGGAAGCCCTTCATGGTCCGATAGCGAGGAAACACATCTTTAAATGTTCTAGCTTCAACATGGTGCGCGCCAGGCATACCATTGGCAGTTGGTGGGCCTTCAAAAAATACCCAATTTGGTTTTCCTGCTGATTGCGCCATTGACCGCTCAAAGATCTGGTTCTTACTCCAGTTCGCAAGCACCTGCTCTTCGATTGCTGGAAGATCCACTTTGGCTGTTATTTCGTTGTAACTGCTCACAGGTCTCCAAGTTTGAAATTCGGTCAGGGCGGCACGATACCGCCTTAGCGCATGTGAACGCGGCATCGCCCAGCAATGAGCTGCTGATCACCAAATAGGTCAATTACCCAGTTTTGACGGCATCAATTCGCTGCTGGATTGAGCCTGGCTGACGCTGCCATGAACCTAGACGGTTTGGTGCTTTGGACCCAAAATGATCAACGTTTAAGCCAAATTCACCAATTTGCAATCAAAATCGGCTGGAAGCATGTTTGGAACTCAACCTTGCCAAGTACAGTACCGCGCGTAATTGATTTGGAGGCTCTAATGGCTAAAGACGTGAATGCGCTACCAACGCGCAAGGGCGAACGCGCCTGGAGTGAGAAGGACGTGGAAACCGTTCGCGGCTCACTCTCTGAAGACCTGCAAGAACTTACTGAAGATATAGCAGCTGCAGAAGAGCAGGCTGTCGCGATTGCTGCTGGAATGGGAGATACCAGCGATGATCAAGCCGAAGCTGGCAGCTACATGGTTGAGCGCGAATATCAATTAGGCATTATCGAGAATTCAAAAGAACAGTTGCTACAAGTTCAAGATGCAATCGGTCGACTAACACGCGGCGAATATGGCATTTGCGATAACTGTAAACAACCAATTGGAAAGGCCAGGCTGTTAGCTTATCCAAGAGCAACCCAATGTGTTGAGTGTAAGAAAGCCGAAGAGGCACAGGCGTAAGTGAATAAATCTGCCGCGCGAATGTTTGGTGCGGCTACCCTTTTAGTAATTGTTGATCAATTAATTAAATTTTTGGTAGTTACAGAACTAAAGGGAAAGCCTGCTATTTCGCTCATTGGTCCGCTCAATGCTGACAGTGATGTCTCGGTTTTGAGATTTGTCTTTGTTTCAAATACTGGAGCCGCGTTTGGCTTGGGCTCGAATTTCACTTTAGTTATTTCTTTAATCGCTATTGCGGTTGTGATTGGTCTGAGTAAATGGATGCTTAAAATTACAGATCCGATTTGGATGATTGCTGCCACATTACTATTTGGGGGAGCCTTAGGTAATTTGGTTGATCGTGTCATTCGAGAGCCACAGGTGCTCCGAGGGCACGTGGTAGATTTTATCTCCATTGGAAAGTTTCCGGTTTTTAATTTTGCAGATATTTGCATTTCCTTGGCAGCAGTTGTGATGATTTATGCAGCACTTACCAAACGTGAACCTGAGAGACTAAGGTGAGCGAGATGAACTTGTTAGTTTCTTCAGATTTAGTAGGTGAGCGACTTGATGTCGCTGCTGCTGTGCTGCTTGACATCTCCCGCACCGCTGCAGCTGATTTAATCGATCAGGATTTATTGACTGTTAATTCAAAGCACGCTGCTCGCAGTTACAAGGTTCAATTAAATGACCAACTAGAGGTGCTTCCAAAAGTAGCTTCAGTTGCCGAACCTGAACTTATTGCTGCTAATTTCACCATTGATATTCCAGTTATATATGCAGATGACCATTTAGTTGTAATAAATAAACCAACTGGCGTGGCAGCTCATGCTTCCGTTGGCTGGAATGGACCCAATGTGCTGGATCGACTTGCACAGCAAGGGCACCGAATCTCTACCAGCGGCGCGCCTGAGCGGCAAGGGATTGTGCAGCGGCTGGATGTTGGCACTAGCGGAGTGATGGTTGTTGCTAAATCTGAACTCGCATACACCTCATTAAAGCAACAATTTCGAGATCGCAGCGTAGCGAAAATATATTTAACAATCGTGCAAGGTTATCCCGATCCTGCTACTGGCACCATTGATGCTCCTATTGGTCGCCATCCAGGAGCGGATTACAAGTTTGCAGTTGTTGCAGGTGGCAAACCAAGCGTTACCCATTACGACACCATGGAGATGTATCGAGCGGCAACATTGCTTCGAGTTGAGCTAGAAACGGGTCGAACGCATCAAATTCGCGTTCATATGGCAGCAGTGCGGCACCCTTGCGTTGGGGATCTCACTTATGGTGCCGACCCAACCTTGGCGGCCAAGCTTGAGCTAAAGCGGCAGTGGCTGCACGCAGCTGAACTGGGCTTCAAGCACCCAATTACAGATGAGCAACAAAATTTCCAAGCACCTGTTGCAGCAGATCTACTAAAAGCTCAACATCTGCTTGAGACCGAGCTGAATTAGGGCTGCGCCAATCCAGCATTCGCGTGGGAAATTCACTAAGGTTGCAAGGCTAATAGAAACGGAGCATCCCAATGAGTAACTCGTTCGTGCACCTACATGTGCACACCGAGTACTCAATGCTCGATGGAGCTGCCCGACTAGATGATTTAGTTGCAGAAGTTGCAAACCAAAAAATGCCGGCAATAGCTATTACTGATCATGGATATTTGTTTGGTGCATTTGAATTTTATAAAAAATGTAAAGCTGCAGGCATTAATCCAATAATTGGACTAGAAGGCTATTACGCACCACAAGGGCGAGCGAATCGAACTCCATTTGAATTTGGAGTTGCAGGACTTGAGGATGCCTCTGAAGGTTTGACGCGCGGCAGCAGTGCTTATACCCATATAACTTTGCTAAGCGAGACAACTGCAGGAATGCATAATCTATTTCGATTATCTTCATTAGCCAGCATGGAAGGGTATTACTACAAGCCTCGAATGGATTTTGAACTACTACAAAAGTATTCAACAGGCTTAATTGCAACAACTGGCTGCCCTAGTGGTGAGATAAATCGATGGCTGCAAGCTGGAAAATACGAGAAAGCTAAATCTGCTGCAGCAAAATTGCAGGAGATTTTTGGAAAAGATAATTTCTATTGTGAATTAATGGATCATGGCATTGAAATCGAACGACGACACCGCGAAGATTTATTGAGACTGGCAAAAGAGTTAGCACTTCCTTTACTTGCAACAAACGATACCCATTATGTTCATGCTAAGGATGCAGATGCACATGAAGCACTTCTTTGCATTGGCACAAGAACAACTATGGCTGATCCAAATCGCTTCAAGTTTGATGCGCGAGATTTCTACATCAAATCAGCTGCTGAAATGCAGCAAGTGTGGGGTGAGCACCCAACTGCATTAACTAATACGCTCGCGATTGCAGAGCGCTGTCATGTTGAATTTAATGAGAATGCAAGTTTGTTGCCGCAGTTTCCAATACCAACTGGTCATACCGAGGAAACATGGTTAATTCAAGAAGTTGAACTTGGATTGCATAAACGGTTCAACGGTGTTCCTACGCAGCAGCATATTGATCAGGCAAAGTATGAAATTCAAGTGATTTCGCAGATGGGATTTCCCGGCTACTTTTTAGTGGTAGCTGACTTGGTGCAATACGCCAAGGCAAATTCAATTCGAGTTGGTCCAGGTCGAGGTTCTGCTGCTGGTTCAGTTATTGCATGGGCCCTGGGGATTACTGAGCTTGATCCTATTAAGCATGGCTTGCTGTTTGAGCGATTCTTAAATCCAGAGCGAGTGTCCATGCCAGATATAGACATTGACTTTGATGATCGAAGACGCTCAGACATGATCCGATATGCAACTGATAAATATGGCGATGATCGAGTAGCTCAGATTGTTACTTATGGCACTATTAAGGCAAAAGCGGCTGTTAAAGATTCTGCTCGTGTGCTTGGTTATCCATATGCGGTTTCAGATCGAATAACTAAGGTGATGCCACCGCCAATCATGGGTAAAGATGTTTCGCTTAAAGATATGTTCACAGTAGGTCATTCTCGTTACAACGAAGCTGCTGAATTTAGAAGTTTATATGAGTCAGATCCAGATGTGACCAAAGTAGTTGACACAGCTCGCGGCTTTGAGGGCTTAAAGCGACAGCCCGGCGTGCATGCTGCAGGTGTTATCTTAAGTAAAGAACCGCTGCTAGATGTTATTCCAGTTTGGCGTCGAGATGATGGATCAATAATTACCCAATTTGATATGGGTGCATGCGAGGCGCTTGGGTTGCTCAAGATGGATTTTCTTGGTTTACGCAATTTAACTGTGCTAGAAGAATGTTTAATAAATATTGATCGAAATCGTGGTGAGAAAATTGTGTTAGAAGAACTCACCTTAGATGACCCAAAAACCTTTGAGCTGTTATCTAAAGGTGAAACCTTAGGTGTCTTTCAACTAGATGGTGGTCCAATGCGATCACTTCTAAAACTATTGCAACCTGATTCCTTTGAAGATATCTCAGCTGTAATTGCGTTGTATCGGCCAGGACCCATGGGTGCGAATGCGCATGTGGATTATGCGAATCGAAAAAATGGTCGCGAACCTAATACGCCAATACATCCAGAGCTGGCTGAGCCATTAGCGGAGATACTTGGTGAAACCTATGGTCTAATTGTTTATCAAGAGCAAGTTATGGCAATTGCTCAAAAATTAGCAGGATATTCATTAGGTAATGCAGATTTGCTACGTCGAGCTATGGGCAAAAAGCAAAAAGAAAAGCTAGAAGAAGAATTTGAACCGTTTCGTTCTGGAATGATTGAGCGTGGCTTTAGTCAGGGATCGATTAAGAAGCTCTGGGATGTGCTGGTGCCCTTCAGTGATTACGCATTCAATAAAGCGCACTCAGCAGGTTATGGTCTGGTGTCATACTGGACGGCATTCTTAAAAGCCAACTATCCAGCAGAGTACATGGCAGCGCTGCTAACCAGCGTTAAAGATGATAAAGACAAAATGGCTATTTATTTAAATGAAGCTAGACGAATGGGTGTTAGCGTGTTGCCGCCAGATGTCAATGCATCGATGGTTGATTTCACAACTGTGGGTGTAGATGTCCGATTTGGATTATCTGCAGTTCGAAATGTGGGCGAGGGCGTTGTTGAAAGCATCGTAAAAACTCGCAACAGCAAAGGTCTGTTTACTTCATTTCAAGACTTTTTGGATAAAGCAGAGCTCAGTGTTTGCAACAAGCGAGTGCTTGAATCTTTAATTAAAGCTGGAGCATTTGATTCGCTAAATCATGCAAGGCGGGCGCTGCTGGCAATTCATCTAGACGCAATTGATGCAGTTACGGATACAAAGCGAGCTGAAGCTGTAGGCCAATTTGATTTGTTTGGTGGCATTAGCGAACCAAGTGCTGGTAATCAAATAATTAATATTCCAGATTTGCCAGAGTGGGAAAAATCCATGTTGCTTAATTATGAACGTGAGATGCTTGGGTTGTACGTAAGCGATCATCCATTATTTGGGCTAGAGCACGTAATTAGCGCTAACAGCGAGATCTCAATTGCTGATATTCAAAATGATGAATTACCGCATGATCGAGCCGTTTTAGTTGCTGGCATGGTTTCAGGAATCCAGCGTAAAGTTACAAAACAGGGCGCCTCTTGGGCTATTGCAACGCTGGAATCTTTAGATGGTGTTATCGATGTGATGGTATTTCCTCAAACTTATTCCCAATATGGGCAATTACTAACCCAAGATTCAATCATCCAACTACGTGGCAGGCTGGATAAGCGTGAAGAAGATTCGCCAAAGTTTGTAGCGCTAGAGATTATGTTGCCACAATTTCAGGAGATGCCTGTTGGAGCACTGCGTTTGTATGTGCCATCGCAGCGACTGGTTCCACCTTTAGTTGAAAAACTTAAATCTATCTTGGCAAGCCATCCGGGAACTACTGAAGTTCAATTAGAAGTAATTCATATTGATCACAGCACAGCACTTAGGTTAGATTCGAATTTAAGTGTTTCGGTAAGTCCGGGATTGTATGGTGACTTAAAGCAACTTTTAGGATCTAACTGTTTGACGCCACCTAAAAACTTAGTTAATTAAGGCTAATTTTGTAATCTGGTTCATAAGTTGGGTAGCAGCGCAATTTTGATAAAAGTGAAACTTCACGATCAAGAATTTTTTTAAGTTGTTTTAATCTTTGATTTGTGGAGATAGTTTCTAGCAGAAGTTGGCGCTCATCCAAACTAAACATTGCGGCTGCTGTTATCAAATAAGAAAGAGTTTGAGGGTCATCAGGTAAATTTCCGTTCTCTTCTAACGAAACGCCTAATAGCTCGCGATAATTATCAAAAGAACTTAGCACTTCAATAATCGAATTTTCAGATATTGGAATTGCCAGATCATCTTCTGGCAGCAGTTCAACATCTGCCGTCAAGTAAGGCATATCCTGATGAAGCTCAAGGATGCGAAATCTTCTACCACCTACAACAACCATCTCCCATTGATTGTCATCACCAAAATCAAGGGATTGAACCTGTGCGATTGTTCCGGTGGTGTTGATTGAAATTTCTGAGGTTCCCGCCAGATTTGGGATTGTTTTTACGATACCAAAATATCGATCCGCTGGGTCATTTTCATTTAGATTTTGTGCTAGCTGTAAATATTTGGGTTCAAAAAGCACCAGCGGCATCACCAGCCCGGGGACCAAAACAGCCGGCAGCGGGAACAGCGGAAGTCGCAGCAGCGGGCCGTTTAGTGCTTCAGCGTCATCATGCATAACGCAGTTAGCCTAAACCTTCTAGAATTATCTGCATGTTGCGCATCTTGGATCTCAGCGGCCAGAGCTGGCCCGCCGCTGGAATCACTAAATCCACCATCCCGCGCTCAACAATTGATGTTGATTCGGTGATGAGCGCAACTAAAGAGATCATTGCTGAAGTTAGAAATGGCAGCGTTGCCTCGGTATTGGACCTCACCGAAAAATTTGATGGCATAAGACCTGCTGCGCTGCGAGTGCCAGAAGCTGAAATATCAAAAGCAGTATCGAACTTGGATTCAGAATTTCGAGCAGCTTTATTAGAAGCTGCGAATCGAGTTCGCAAGGTCAGCGAACAGCAGCTGCGAAGCCGGATCACAACAAATTTATCGCCAAGTGGGTCAGTAACAACCCGATGGATTCCAATTGATCGCGTGGGCCTGTATGTGCCAGGTGGTCGTGCGGCTTATCCATCAAGTGTGATTATGAATGCTGTACCCGCTCAAGTTGCTGGCGTTCTAAGCATGATGATCATGAGTCCACCAAGTAAATTAAATAACGGCTGGCCGCACCAGGCAATCTTGGCTGCAGCCGGGCTGCTGGGAGTAACCGAGATTTATGCAGTTGGCGGAGCGCAGGCAATTGCCATGGCTGCTTATGGAGTTGGGTGTGAACCAGTTGATTTTGTAACTGGACCTGGCAATATTTATGTAACTGCAGCTAAGCGAGCTCTAAATGGCTTAATAGGAATTGATTCAGAAGCTGGACCAACTGAAGTTGCAATAATTGCAGACGAAACTGCCGATCCCACCTTCGTTGCTGCTGATCTAAATTCGCAAGCAGAGCATGATGTTGTCGCAGCTGCAGTGCTAATTACAACCAGCAAAGAACTTATTGCAGCTGTGGGTGATGAGTTAAAAAAGCAAGTAGAAGTTGCAAAACACAAAGAGCGAATAACTGCTGCATTGACAGGTGTGCAATCAATGGCGGTGTTGGTAGATACCATCGAACAGGCCGTTGAGGTAGCTAATTCCTACGCAGTTGAACATCTAGAGATCCAAACCAAGAATGCTAAAGCTGTAGCTGAAAGTATAAGAAATGCTGGAGCAATTTTTATTGGCAGCTACAGCCCAGTATCACTTGGTGATTATTTGGCAGGTTCAAATCACGTCCTACCCACAGGTGGATGCGCTTGTCATTCATCGGGATTAAGTGTGGAATCCTTTTCCAAGCTTGTTACCTTGATTGAATACGACAAATCGGCGCTGCGTGATTCTGCAAAATTCATTCAAACTTTAGCAATAAATGAAAATTTACCAGCGCATTGGGAAGCTGTAGCTAAAAGATTTGAAAACAATGAGTAATTTACCAATCCGGCCAGATTTGGCAGCGAAGAAACCTTATGGCGCCCCACAGCTAAATGTGGAGGTGAAATTAAATACTAATGAAAATCCTTTTAGTCACGATGAAGCTTTTGTCTCACAAGTTTCAGCCAAATTACAAGAGGTGCTTCGGAATGCAAATCGTTATCCAGATCCTGAAGCTCTTGAACTTAGGGCACGCCTTGCGGCCTATTTAACTGCAACTACGGCAACAACTTTTGATGCAAATCAATTATGGGCAGCAAATGGAAGTAATGAGATTTTGCAGCAGTTGTTTCAGTTATTTGGTGGACCGGGTAGGTCAGCTGTTGGTTTTGAGCCGTCATATTCAATGCACCCAATCATCGCGCAGGTAAGCCACACAGAGTGGGTAGCCATTGAGCGAACTGAGAATTTTGATATTGAGCTGCCAGCTGATTTAACAGCATTGAAAAATGCAAATTTAGTGATGGTTTGTAGTCCCAATAATCCAACTGGCACCTTGAGCAGTCTGGAGTTGATATCAAAGTTACATGAGATTACAACTGGGCTAGTAGTTGTTGATGAGGCTTATGCCGAATTTTCACAAGCTAAATCGGCAGTTACGCTTTTGGAGAGTCATCCAAGGTTGGCTGTAGTGCGAACTATGAGTAAGGCATTTGGATTTGCAGGAGTACGGCTGGGATATCTTGTGGGCTCAAATGATTTAATCAACTGCATTCGATTGGTTAGATTGCCCTATCACTTATCTAGCCTCACGCAGGCAACTGCGGTGCAAGCGCTGGAGCAAGCAAGCGAGCTTAATAAGCAGGTTGAATTTCTAATAGCAGAGCGGGTTCGCATCGCTGCTGAATTGCAAAAAATGGGCTTTACAGTTGCTGATTCATCAGCAAATTTCTTACTCTTTAAAGGATCGTTTGATCAGGGCGAGCTGTGGTCCTTCTTAGTTGATCATGGAGTTTTGGTGCGGGATGTTGGGATTTCAGGCTGGCTTCGAGTAACTTGTGGCACGGCGATTGAGAATGATAAATTTCTAGCTAAGCTAAAAATTTTTGTAGAGCAGAAATAGCGAACGGGGAGCCATGGAACGCATTGCAACTGTGAAACGGGAAACTAAGGAAACCAAGGTTGAGCTGGTCTTGAACCTAGATGGAACAGGGCAAGCGGAGATCGCTACTGGAGTTGGCTTTTTCGATCACATGCTTGAGCAGATTGCTAAGCATGGCGCATTGGACCTAAAAATTAAAACGATAGGCGATACCCATGTTGATTCACATCACACGGTTGAAGATACTGCAATTGCCTTTGGGCAGGCATTGCGTGAAGCTTTAGGTGATAAATCAGGAATTCGACGGTTTGGCTCAGCTTTAATTCCGCTAGATGAGGCGCTGGCCCAAGTTGTTGTAGATTTAAGTGGCCGCCCATATTGTGTTCATGAGGAACCACTTGTTGTTGAGTTAATTGGTGATTATGACACGACCATGACAAAGCATGTCTTTGAGTCAATTTGCGCCGAGGCCAAGATCTGCTTGCATGTTAAAGTCTTAAGTGGCCGCAATAGTCATCACATTATTGAGGCACAGTGCAAAGGTTTTGGTAGAGCGCTAAGAGATGCACTTGCTTTTGATACTCGAACTATAGGAGTTCCATCCACAAAAGGGACTTTGTGACCAAACCGGCTGTTGTTGTTTTAGATTACGGTTCAGGAAATATTCGATCTGCACAACGAGCACTAGAACGCGCTGGCGCTGAAGTTACAGTTAGTTCTGATCTAAAAGTTTGTGCTAATGCTGCAGGTTTAGTTGTTCCTGGAGTTGGGGCATTTGATCATTGCGTTGCTGCGGTAAAGAAATTAAAAGCTGACGTGATGATTGAACGCAGGCTAATTGCACAACAAGCGGTTCTGGGCATCTGTGTTGGCATGCAAATGATGTTCTCGCAAGGGGTTGAAGGGGCTGTTGAGAGTGACGGGCTTGGCCAATGGGATGGCGTAGTTACAAGATTAAATGCAACCAAATTGCCACACATGGGTTGGAATACCGTTGAAGCTCCTGGTGGATCTAAATTGTTTGAAAAATTAAATGGAGCTAATTTTTACTTTGTGCACTCCTATGCAGCCACCGCAATAAAAACTGATCTTAGCAATCCAATAAAACCACCCATTGTTAGTCTCACAAATTATCAGGGCCGATTTATTTCTGCAATTGAAAACGGTCCGTTAAGCGCAGTGCAGTTTCATCCAGAAAAATCAGGGGATGCTGGAATTGGATTATTGCAAAATTGGATAGGACAGTTATGAGTAAAGCATTGGAGTTGTTGCCAGCTATTGATGTAGCAAGCGGCCAAGCGGTGAGGCTGGTTAAGGGATTGAGTGGCACTGAAACTAACTATGGATCGCCGGTTGATCAGGCTATTGAATTTCAGGCTGCTGGCGCCAACTGGATCCACTTAGTTGATCTAGATGCCGCATTTGGTAGAGGTGATAATTTTGAACTTCTAAAAGAAGTTATTGGTAATGTCGATATCAAGGTTGAGCTTTCTGGTGGAATTCGGGATACTGAATCTTTAGAACGAGCACTGAGTACTAATTGTAATCGCATAAATCTTGGCACTGCTGCTTTAGAAAATCCCGATTGGACGGCTGCAGTTATTGAAAAATACGGAGAAAAAATTGCCGTTGGTTTAGATGTTAAAGGCGAGACTCTTGCTGCTCGCGGTTGGGTTAAGGAAGGTGGCAATCTGTGGGAGGTGCTAACAAGATTAGAACAAGCAGGCTGTCCTCGCTATGTTGTAACAGATGTGAATCGCGATGGCACTCTTGAAGGTCCAAATTTGGATTTGTTGAAGAAAATATGCCAGCACACCAATCGGCCAATTATTGCATCGGGTGGAGTTTCTAGCCTAGAAGATATTTCTCAATTGCGTGAATTAGTTGCGATTGGGGTTGAAGGAGCAATAGTGGGTAAGGCTTTATATGCAAAGAAATTTGAACTTGCTGAAGCGTTACGAGTTGCTGGTTAACTTAATTGCAATAGCTACTTTTTTATCAATCTTGCCTCGTTCAACCTTCATCAAGGTTCGAAATAGCCAACCGTAAGTTAATTGCAACCAATTTATCGTTACCCGAGTAAATTCAGGACCTAGAACTCTCGCGCGCGCATTTTGGGTGCTTGTGCTAGCAATGCCATCGTGATCACAGTCAGCAACTAGCACGTTGGGATTATTTTGAATTCGAAGCACTTTGGCTGAGTTTGCATCTGCAACCACGTATTGCAGTCCACCAACATTGGTTGCCCAAACTCGAGTGGTTTTTGGGGCTTGATTTTCATCAAAGCTTGTCAGCGCGATGTAGCGGCCGGGGCCTAATCTCGCAGGAGGCTTATGGGTCATCAGGACAGCGTAGCGCGCAGTAACTGAACTGGTGAGTAAGCACGGATACCATTAGGTCATGACGTTAAGTTCGCGACTGATTGCCTGCCTAGACGTGGCTGATGGCAGGGTAGTTAAAGGCATCAATTTCAAGAACCTGCAAGATGCGGGGGATCCGGTAATGCTTGCCAAAAAATATAATCAAGAGGGAATTGATGAATTGGTTTTTTTGGATATTTCGGCTTCAACTGAAAATCGAAACCCAATTTTTGATGTGATTGAGCGAACGGCAGATGAAGTTTTTATACCGCTCACCGTTGGTGGAGGTGTTTCCAGCGTTAATCATGTAGACCAGTTACTTCGCGCTGGTGCCGATAAAATCTCAATAAATACAGCTGCGATCAAGAATCCAAACTTGATAGCTGAAATTGGCGATAGATTTGGTGCACAGGTAATTGTGCTCAGCATTGATACCAAGCGAAGTGCTAATTGCAAATCAGGATTTGAACTAACAACTCACGGCGGTAAAAATTCCACAGCAATTGATCTTTTGGATTGGGTTTCGCAGAGTACAAAAATGGGAATTGGCGAGATCTTGCTGAATTCAATCGATTTTGATGGAACAAAAAAAGGTTTTGATTTGGAGTTAATTAAGCTGGTAACTCAAGTTTGTGATTCACCAGTGATCGCATCTGGTGGAGCTGGGGAGGTAAATGATTTTCCTGCTGCTATATCTGCAGGTGCTGATGCAGTTTTAGCTGCCAGTATTTTTCATTTCAATGAAGTAACTATTAATGAAGCCAAAAAAGCAATGTCAGCAGTAACAAGTATTCGATTCTAGAAACCGAATTTCATTCTTTCAAAAGTCGCCAGTGCAGCTGGACTTCCTTGCACAGTTACATTGGCGTTCGCTTGCCTTCCAGTTAGGTAAAGCAAAATTTCGATAGGCTCTCCTCTGAGTTCGACAACTGCTCCACCTCGCTTTAGCCAATACTGAGTTGATTCATCATCAATCATCACTACTCCCACTGCAGATTTACGCAGTGCTAGAAATGCAAATTTCGGCAATCTCTTTTTAATCTCGCTCTGAAGTTCTGCTATGCCGGTGCGGGCAACCCAATTTGGGTTACCACGCCTAACATCTTCATGGTGAATTACAAATTCAATCAAATTGGCCATATTGTCTACAAAAGGAATGGCAAATGGGCTTAGTAAAGTTGGACCACTGCGAAAATCTTGAACTAAATTCAAATAATCTTTAGCAGCGTAAGTTGCCTCGACTTTGGCACGCCAAGATTTTAGAGCTGGAATTACAACACCAGCGGCGGAATCGGGTCTGCGTTCACGTGCAACTAGGTGGGCTAGCAGATCTTGAGTTTCCCAACCTGAACAAAGTGTCGGTTGATTTGGGCCTAACTCGGCAAGTAAATTTGCCAGCTCTTCACGCTCAGCCTTAACTAAACTTAACTTTTTTTCCGACATAGGGTCAGGGTACGCGATGTTGAGCTGAGTGCATCTGCCAGCATTACCCAATGACCACGTATTCTGTTGAGCCAGAGCTTTCATCCTTGGTCTTTGATGCTGCCGGCTTGATTCCGGCGATCGTGCAAGATTCACTCAGCCAGCAGGTACTAATGCTTGGCTATATGAATCGCGAATCTCTTGATCTTTCAATTGAAACTAAATTGGTGACATTTTGGTCACGAAGCCGAAACGAATTATGGGTAAAAGGTCAAACCTCTGGAAATATACTTTCAATTGTTGATATTTCTACCGATTGCGATTTTGATGCGTTATTGATCTTGGCTACTCCTGCTGGACCAACTTGCCACACCGGGCAAACGAGTTGTTTTGAGATTCATGAGAACTGACATGCAAGCAATGACAGGTGAGAATTCGTTAAGCTTGGAACAATTTCGCGAACTGGCTAAATCTAATCGAGTCATACCTGTGGCTAGAAGGTTATTGGCTGATGAGAGCACCCCAGTTGCACTTTATCAAAAACTTTCACAGAACCAACCTGGTACTTTTTTGCTGGAGTCAGCTGAAAATGATAAGTCGTGGTCTAGGTGGTCCTTTATTGGAGTTAAAAGCGCTGCTCATCTAACAGTAGATAAAGCTGGAGCTCGATGGAGCGGCAAAGTTCCAGTTGGGCTAACTGACCATAGGGATGCTGTAACGGCGATCAAGATTGCATTAACTGCCTTGCACACAGATAGATTGCCGGAACTACCTCCACTCACCGGGGGGCTAGTTGGAGTTTTTGGATATGAATTTGTAAGAAATCTCGAAACATCACTCAGAGACAGCAAACACACTAGTTTCTTGCCTCAATCAATTCTGCTGCTAACAACCGATATGGCTGCGGTAGATCATCACAGCGGAGCTGTTTGGTTAATTGCCAATGCTATTAATTTCGATAATTCTAATAACCGAGTTGATGATGCATATCAAGATTGCATAGCCAGGCTAGATAAAATGCAATCAGATTTAGCCGCTTCAAGTGGATTGAAGCCTTTGAAATTTATAGATACTGAAATTAGTATCACTAATGAGCAAACAGATGCGCAATTTGAAGCAAGTGTATTAAAGGCTAAGGAGCACATATTTGCTGGTGATGCATTTCAGATAGTGCTATCTCGCAAATTCAAGGTCAACATCACCGCAAAGCCAATTGATATCTACCGGACTTTGCGGGCAACTAATCCAAGTCCGTATATGTATTTTTTCAACCTTCCAGTCGATGGTGCTGCGGATATTCAAATCGTTGGTGCTAGTCCAGAAGCTTTAATAAAAGTTACTGGCGACGAATGCATGCTGCATCCAATTGCAGGAACAAGACCTCGAGGCAGGTCGATAGAGGAGGATCTTCAATTTGAAGTGGATTTACTAGCTGATGAAAAAGAGCGTGCTGAACACCTGATGTTGGTTGATTTAGGCAGGAATGATTTAGGTAGAGTCGCAAATCCAGGAACTGTTGCAGTCACCGAATTTATGAAAATAGAACGCTACAGCCATGTGATGCATATTGTCTCTACCGTGAAAGCAAAATTGGCTGCCGGAAAAAGTTCGCTTGATGCCCTGATTGCCAGTTTTCCAGCTGGCACGCTCTCTGGTGCGCCAAAGCCGCGAGCAATGCAATTAATTGATGAGCTTGAAGTTGAATCCCGTGATTACTATGCAGGCTGTATTGGTTATATAGATTTCGCGGGCGAACTAGATATGGCTATCTTAATTCGAACGGCAGTCATAGTCGATGGAATTGCTACTGTGCAAGCTGGCGCTGGGATTGTGGCAGATTCGATGCCCGCATTGGAAAATCAGGAATGTAAGAACAAAGCCAGCGCGGTGCTTCGGGCCATCTCGCTTGCTGAAGGAAGCAGGACAATATGAAAAGTCAAGCAAGCGCAGCTTTAGGAACAATTGCTATTTGGTTATTAATAAATAATGCAGCGTTGGTAGCTTTTGTTGATGACTCGGATTTAGGCAATCGCAGTGAAAAAATATTGCTCAAACAACTAGAGCCTTTAATATCTCAGCTAGCCCTAGCAGCTTTAGTAGGCTCAGCTGTTATTTGGCTAATAGGTGGAATTTTAAGAAGGGTACTTGCGCTTTTGACAGCGCTAACTTTGGTGCTTTTGACCTACAGACTTCTTAATCTTTTTATGACATCAGATTCAGCGGTGATGCCAGAACTAACCCTGACCGGTGATTTAGTAAGCGTTGATATTGGCCTGACCATTTATCTTGCATTTGCGGTATCTGTCGTTTCCGCTTTACTTTACTTCTGGGCTGTAAAAAGTCCTGTTATTGACAGCAGTAGGCGACCAAACCTGAAGGCAAAACCTGACATGTGGCGGGAGCAAGATGCAGGCAGAGACGGAACGGCGTAATAAGACCCCAAGGTAGGCTCAATTACGAGTTGCTGCCACAATCCGCTTTAAATTTAGATCAGAAGGGTGAGTTAATATGGCGAACCAATTTCATCGAAATAATGAACATGGCCAAACAGTCGCAGCTTGGGTATTGACCATCTCTACAATCATTGGGTCAGCATTTATCGCCGTTGGAATTTATCTGGCTATTCAAATTCTTTGGATTATTGGAGTTGTCATCTGCGTGATTGGCGCATTAGCAGGGTACGCATTACATCAAGCTGGTTACGGTCAGAAATTACGTAAATGAGTGTATTAAGCGAAATCATTACAGGAGTTCTAGAAGATGTAGAGCTTCGACGTGTTGAGATTCCAATTGAAACCCTAAAAGAAAAAGCACGCAAGCAGTCACCTGCGCTAGACCCAAAACCAATACTTGCTGGTGAAGATATCGCAGTTATTGCAGAAGTTAAAAGAAAAAGTCCCAGCAAGGGTGATCTCGCAGCAATTTTAGATCCTGCTGCACTCGCAGCTGAATATCAAGCAGGCGGTGCTCACTGCATCTCAGTTTTAACTGAAGGTAGAAAATTCGGTGGCAGCCTCGACGACCTTCGAGCTGTCAGGGGAGCGGTTGATATTCCAGTATTACGAAAAGACTTTATAGTAACCGGCTATCAGTTATGGGAAGCTCGTGCTGCAGGTGCCGATATGGTGCTTTTGATTGTTGCTGCACTTGAGCAAGAAGCATTAGTTTCTTTGATTGAGCGAACACTTTCATTAGGAATGACTCCAGTAGTAGAAGTTCATGATGAAATCGAGGTGCCGCGGGCGTTAGCAGCAGGTGCAACAGTTATTGGTGTGAATGCCAGAAATCTGCACACGCTAGAAGTTGATCGAGAACAATTTGCAGCCGTTGCCCCGTTGATTCCAAATCATTGCATCAAAATTGCCGAAAGTGGAGTCAGGGGACCGCACGATCTAGTTGCGTATGCGAATTTGGGAGCACAGGCAGTTCTGGTTGGCGAAACTTTAGTAACGGATAAAGATCCTCGTCGAGCCGTTCATGAACTAGTTGCAGCTGGTGCTCATCCAGCCTTGAAGCACCCTAGGAGAAATTTAAAATGACAGCTCCGGTTATCGCAGGTCACTTTGGTGAGTTTGGTGGACGATTTGTTCCAGAAGCATTAATGCATGCTTTGGATCAACTAGAGAGCGCATATCTTGCGGCTAATGAGAGCCCAGACTTCACAAATGAGCTTGCAGTTTTACAAAAAAATTACACCGGCAGGCCAACCCCGATCACTGATGTTAAACGTTTTGGTGAATTAGCTGGGGGAGCAAGAATTTTGCTCAAGCGAGAAGATTTAAACCACACCGGATCACATAAAATCAATAACGTACTTGGACAAGCTTTGCTGGCTAGGCAGATGAATAAGACCAGACTGATTGCGGAAACAGGTGCAGGGCAGCATGGCGTGGCAACAGCAACAGCTGCGGCCTTGTTTGGCTTGGAGTGCGTTGTTTATATGGGAGAAGAAGATACGAAGCGACAAGCTCTAAATGTTGCCCGAATGCGGCTATTAGGAGCTGAAGTTATTCCTGTTACAACCGGTTCCCGAACACTCAAGGATGCCATTAATGAAGCCATGCGCGATTGGGTTTCTAATGTTGATACAACTCATTACCTATTAGGCACTGTTGCTGGCCCGCACCCATTTCCGTTAATTGTGCGAGATTTTCATCGAATTATTGGCGATGAAGCTAGATCTCAGATGCTGGCTGAATATGGAGAGCTGCCAACTGCAGTAGCAGCTTGCGTTGGTGGTGGCAGTAATGCAATTGGTATTTTCACGGCATTTCTAGACGATCCAGTGCAACTGTATGGTTACGAAGCAGGTGGCGATGGTGTTGAAACTGGTAGACATGCCGCAACGCTTACTGGTGGTTCAATTGGAATCTTGCATGGAGCAAAAAGTTATGTTTTGCAAGACGAAGAAGGTCAAACTATTGAATCGCATTCCATCTCTGCTGGATTAGATTATCCAGGTGTTGGACCTGAACATGCCTTTTTAAAAGATTCTGGTCGCGCTAACTACGAACCAATTACGGATTCAGAGGCGATGCAGGCCCTATCAGATCTAGCTCGAACCGAAGGAATTTTGGTTGCAATAGAAACAGCCCACGCATTAGCTGGAGTGATAAAGCTTGGCAAGGAACTAGGTGAATCAGCCACGATTCTGGTTAACTGCTCTGGACGTGGTGATAAAGATGTAGTTACTGCTGCAAAATGGTTTGGTTTGCCGATAGGTGACTCCATCGCATGAGTCAAAAGTTGGTAGAACTTTTTGCGCGAGCAAAATCTGAAAATCGGGCACTATTAATTGCATATCTTCCAGCCGGCTTTCCTACAGTACAGATGTCTCACGAACTAATAGAAGCTTTAGTAACTAATGGTGTGGATTTAATTGAGGTTGGATATCCATATTCTGATCCTCTAATGGACGGGCCAACAATTCAATCCGCGGTAGAGATTGCGCTGTTAAATGGAACAAAAGCTAAAGATGTTTTTGCAGCCCTAAAGAAAGTTAATGATCTAGGCGCTGCTGGAGTAGTGATGTCTTATTTCAGCCCTATCTTTAAATATGGCATTGTTAAATTTCTAGATCAACTTGCTGAAGTTGGTGGTGCAGGTGTGATTACACCTGATCTGACTCCAGAGGAAGCCGAGTTGTGGCTTACCGAAATGAATAAGCAAGATCTTGCCCAGATATTTCTAGTAGCGCCAAGCAGCACAGATGAGCGAATTGAAAGTATTACGAATAAAACTTCAGGATTTGTTTATGTTGCAAGCTTGATGGGAGTAACGGGTGTGAAAACCGCGAAAACCGATATGGCAAAGCAGTTAGTAGCTCGGGTGCGAGCTCAATCTGATCTGCCTATTGCAGTGGGGCTTGGTGTTAATACGCCAGCCCAGGTGAAAGAAATCGCCCAATTCGCTGATGCCGTAATTGTGGGTTCTGCCTTTATTAAAGCTGTGCTTGAAGCTCCTGACGAAAAAGCTGCCATTTTGGCAGTAGGCGAACTTGCAGCAGGATTAGCTGCTGCAACTTCAAGAGAATAATTACAATAGGGACATCGCAGAAAGAGGGATCATGAATACAGCCAGACGAAGAGCAGCTCAGATTACTGAAGAGAGCAAGGCAGCTGAGCGCCGAGCTAAATTGATCTCAATCATCGGTGTTGCATCGGTGGCAATTATTGTTATAGGAATTCTTACTTTTGCGTTCTTAAATAGAAATACTTCATCAGCAACTGGTCCAACTGCTGAACCAAATCCAAGCGCTGCTGCACCAGCAGGTGCTGATCCTGCTACTTATGGACTTGTTGTTGGAGATGCTCCGGCAACTGCTCCGTTATTGCAGATTTTTGAAGATGCCCAATGCCCTGCCTGCCAATCTTTTGAAGCAGCTTTTGGTGGTGCAATTCTAGATTTAATTGATAACCGCGAAGTTCGAGTGATGTTTCAACCAATGTTTTTTCTTGATGAGCGCTTATTGCAAGCCAAAGGATCCTCACTTCGCGCCGCAAACGCGCTTGGCTGTGCGGCAGATGAAGGAAAAGCAAAAGAATTTCATACCGCCCTTTATGCAAACCCACCAGCAACTGAAGGCGCTGGCTATCCAGATAGCATTCTTAAAGCGCTTGCAGTTGGCAGCGGAATCAGCGACACAAATCGTTTTAATCAATGCGTAGATGATGGCAATTATTTTGAATGGGTAGCTAATGCAGACAACTATGCGTTTGGCGCAGGAGTTGAAGGCACACCAACAATTTGGCTAAATGGCAAACCTTTGCCAGATAGTGCCTTTGCTAGCACTGAAACATTCTTAGCTGCAATTCGCAGCGAGTAAAGCTGATGTTTGTATGGCAGGCAATTCCAAGTCCTGATAGCGGAGTTTGGAATTTAGGGCCAATTCCACTTCGGGCTTATGCGATCGCAATTATTTTAGGAATTGTTGTTGCAGTATGGTTAGGCGATAAGCGTTGGCGCAAATTTGGCGGAAATGCAGCTGAAATTAGCGATATTGCAGTGTGGGCAATCCCTTTTGGAATTATTGGTGGTCGGATTTATCATGTTGCAACAGATCCTCAACTTTATTTTGCAGCTGGAAAAAACCCAATTGATGCCTTGAAAATTTGGCAGGGCGGCTTAGGAATATGGGGAGCAATAGCTGCTGGGGCAGTTGGAGTTTGGATAGCTGCTAATCGTCGCGGTATTTATCTAGGCCCGTTAGCTGATGCACTTGCACCTGGGATTTTGTTTGCGCAAGCGATTGGACGTTGGGGAAATTATTTCAATCAAGAATTATTTGGTTCACCAACTAATTTGCCATGGGGATTAGAGATAGCCTTGCGGAAACGTCCTATTGGTTATCAAGAATTTGAAACTTTTCATCCAACGTTTTTATACGAATCAGCGTGGTGCGTGCTGATTGCATTGTTCTTGCTCTTCGCCGAGCAACGATGGCAGATCAAAAATGGACAAGTATTTGCGCTCTATATGGGGCTTTACTCATTTGGGCGACTTATGATCGAACAACTGCGCATTGATCCAGTTAATCAAGCCGCAGGGTTTCGATTAAACACATTTACCGCTTTGATTGTGGTATTCGTGGCGATTATTCTGTTTAATCGCCTTAAATCAGGCAGCGCTGGCAGTAGGGTTATATATAAGTCTAAATAGGAGATGATTTGAGTCCGCTCGAAAAACAGGAAAGCATCAAAGGTGGCTGGCTACGTCCAGCAGTTTTTGGGGCTATGGATGGCCTGGTTTCCAATATTGCGCTGATCGCTGGAGTAGCAGCTGGCGCTGCAGCTGCTGGTGCCGATCAGACCAAAACCGTTATTCTGGCAGGATTTGCAGGATTAATTGCTGGCGCTTTGAGTATGGCCGCTGGCGAATATGTGTCGGTGGTGTCGCAGCGCAATCTGCTGTCTAAGCAAGCCCGCTCCAGCAGCGATTCAGGTGAGCTGAACTCATTTGTTTCTTCACAAGTAAACCCAGTAGTTGCAGCGCTGTCCTCTTTTGCTTCATTTTCAGCTGGTGCAATCATCCCGCTACTGCCGTATTTATTTGGGGCAGAAGTGGTGCTGTACTCAGCAGTGCTCACTGCAATTGCCCTGTTTATAACTGGGGCAACGGTTGGCTGGATCACAGATGAACACTGGCTACGAGCTGGTGGACGCCAGCTGATGCTAGGTGCCGCAGCAGGTGCTGCAACTCACATCCTAGGAACCATTACAGGTGGAGTGCTTTCCTAACTACTGCTAAGGTTTCCCCCCTGGGCCAAAGATGTCCCATTCTCTAGATGGGGGTGGCCGGTGAGTGCTTTGAATATCTCTCCAAAGAATTTGTTTCCTGTTGATGCAGGTCTTTATCGCGCTGCAGCTGAAAAAGATGCCTGCGGTGTTGCGATGGTTGCGCAGCTTGATGGTCGCAGCTCGCACAAAATTGTTGACCTGGCGCTTACGGGATTAGAGAATTTAGAGCATCGTGGTGCTGCTGGCGCAGATCCAGATAGCGGCGATGGTGCTGGAATCCTGATTCAAATTCCAGATGAGTTTTTTCGGGGCGTGCTTGATTTTGAGCTGCCAAAACTAGGCTTCTATGCAGCGGGCTTAGTGTTCATAGATGATACAGATGCCGCGGAACAAATTCTGCGAACCAATGTTGAACAGCTAGCCAAAGAAGAGGGTTTAATAGTTCTAGGTTGGCGAGAAGTTCCATTTGATGATTCCAAGATTGGCGCTGGCGCCAAAGCTGTTATGCCACGCATGTTGCAATTGTTTGTCTCCTCCGAGAAGATGGACCTTGCTGGTATCGAACTAGATCGAAAAACTTTCTTCCTGCGAAAAAGACTTGGCAATCTAACTGACGCATACATGCCCTCGTTGTCTGCTCGAACAATTGTTTATAAGGGCATGCTTACATCCTCGCAATTGCGCAGTTTCTTCCCTGATCTAGTTGATCCCAGAATCAGCTCAGCACTGGCTTTAGTTCACGCTAGATTTAGTACAAATACATTTCCATCCTGGCCGCTAGCACACCCTTATCGCTTTATTGCACACAATGGTGAAATAAATACTGTTGCGGGTAATCGAAATTGGATGAAAGCTCGCGAGTCGATGTTATCGAGCAAGATTCTTGGTGGCGATATTTCAAGGGCATATCCAATTGGTACTGCGAATGCTTCAGATTCAGCATCGTTTGATGAGGTATTGGAGCTGCTACATCTTGGCGGGCGCAGTTTGCCGCATTCGGTTTTGATGATGATTCCAGAAGCTTGGGAGAATGACAGCAACATTGATCCAGCAAAGCGCGCATTCTATGAATATCACTCATGTTTAATGGAACCTTGGGATGGCCCTGCTTGCGTTACCTTCACTGATGGAACGCTAATTGGAGCGGTGCTAGATCGAAACGGGTTGCGACCTGGCAGATTCTGGGTGACCGATGATGGGCTGGTAGTGCTTGGATCCGAAGCGGGCATTTTAGATATCCAACCTGAAAACGTGATTCGCAAAGGTAGATTGCAGCCTGGAAAAATGTTTTTGGTAGATACAAATGCTGGACGAATTATTGAAGATGAAGAAGTTAAAAGTGAGTTAGCAAAGGCTGACCTTTATCAAGAATGGGTTAAGGAACAATTAGTTTATTTAGATGACATTCCGGCGCGAGAACACATAATCCACACCCACGATTCTGTGGTGCGACGTCAGCAAATTTTTGGTTACACTGAAGAAGAATTAAGAATTGTCTTACAACCAATGGCTAAATCTGCAGGTGAAGCTCTGGGTTCGATGGGAACTGATACCCCGTTGGCAGTTTTATCTGATCGCCCTAGAGTGCTGTTTGATTACTTTAAGCAGCTTTTTGCTCAGGTGACAAATCCCCCTTTAGATGCGATTCGGGAGGAAATTGTAACTTCGCTAGCAAGTGGCATGGGTAAAGAACGAAATATTTTGGAACCAACTGCAGAACATGCACGACAGATAATTTTGCCATTTCCGGTTATTGATAATGATGATTTAGCAAAGTTGATCCATATCAATCGCGAACCTAAATTGGCAGATTTTTCTGCTGCAAAAATTGCAGGATTGTATGATGTAGAAGGCGGCGGTGAAGCTTTACGTCTTAGATTGCAAACGATATTTGCTGAAGTTGATAAGTTAGTTGAATCAGATGTTACGTTAATTGTTTTAAGCGATAGAGATAGCACAACAGATCTAGCACCAATTCCCTCTTTGCTATTAACTTCAGCTGTTCATCATCATTTAGTACGTCAGGGCACCAGAACTCGAGTTGGATTAGTAGTTGAAGCAGGCGATGTTCGTGAAGTTCACCATGTTGCGCTGTTAATTGGCTATGGCGCCGCCGCTATTAATCCATATTTGGCCATGGAGTCTATTGAAGACATGGTTCGAAATGGCATCATAACTGGGATAGATCCAGAAAAGGCAGTTCGCAATTTAGTTAAGGCATTAGGAAAAGGCGTACTTAAGGTTATGTCGAAGATGGGCGTCAGCACGGTAGCTTCATATCGAGGTGCTCAAATATTTGAAGCTGTTGGATTAGCTCAAGATTTTGTAGATGAATACTTCACCGGCACCATCTCAGAACTTGGTGGAATTGGCTTAGATGTGATCGCTGAAGAAGTAAAACAACGCCATGACATCGCTTATCCTCCAAGTGGTATCTCACCAAAACACCGGCAATTAAATATCGGTGGCGAATATCAATGGCGTCGAGAAGGTGAACCACATTTATTTGACCCAGAAACTGTATTCAAATTACAACATTCCACAAGATCTGGTCGGTATGACGTTTTCAAGCAATACACTGAAAAAGTTAATGATCAAAATAATAAGCTGATGACTTTACGTGGATTAATGAAGTTCAAATCAAACCGTCC
>JAURFT010000016.1 GCA_030834185.1 Candidatus Nanopelagicales bacterium | reverse complement strand
AGAGATTCAAATTGGCTGCGATGGCCGAGAGTTCTTAACCCATGTCAGCAGATCATGGCTGCTTGATGCTGCTGGAAACCGAATCAAACCAACTGCAGTTGAGTTTGGGATCTGGCGCGCAACTGAAAATAATGGTGCAATTTTGCAGTTAACTCATTCTTATGGTTACAGCGAAACTTTAACTGGCAGTGTTGAAGTGACTGGAATTAACACCGCCGTTATTACTGGAGCAAGATTGCAACTGCATACAATTCGAATTATGCGGCCAGATGACACTGCTACGTATCGAGGTAGTGAAAGAATTATTGGGCTAGTAGATGGCAGATTGCTATGGCGGTTAGATACTTTAACTACATCCGAACAGCCAGCAGCTCATGTTTCAGCAACACTAACTAAGTTGGTTGATCATGAATAATCCCGCAACAAAACTTAAATCAGTTGGCTTGCGCGTAACCCAACAGCGAGAGCTAGTTCTTAACGCGCTTGATGCAATTCGCCATGGCACTCCTGAAGAAATTCTCACTGAAGTTACAAAACACGCACCTGGTGTGAACTTATCAACAATTTATCGCTGTCTTGAAGTACTAGTAAAAGCAAAATTGGTAACGCACACCCATCTAGGTCATGGTGCACCGACGTATCACGTGGTAGATGGCAGTCCGCATATTCATCTGCATTGCAGTAATTGCGAACGCGTATTCTCACTTCCAGCTAATTTAGCCAACGATACGGTTGCTTCGATTTCAAGTGCCAATGGATTTCAAGTTGATCTTTACCATATAACTTTTGATGGCTTGTGTGAAGTTTGTGCCAAAGGCAACAAATGAACCTAGTTGCCGTTCCACCATCACCTGAAGTTTTAGATCAAGGAATTGCTTGGCATTTTGGTGCGCCATTTGAGGAGCAAAAAGCTCTTAGCGCTGCAAGCGGCGCAGTTGATCTAAGTAATAAAGTTGTAATTAAGTTAACAGGTGCCGATCGGTTAAGTTGGCTAGATAGCATCACATCTCATGCAGTGGCAAAGCTAACTAATGGCCAGAGCGCAACTACTTTAATTTTGTCACCACATGGACATGTTGAACATGAACTACATGTAATTGAATTTGCAGAGACTTGTTATTTAATAGCCGAAACTGGCACGGCTGAAACGTTACTTTCGCATTTAACAAAAATGAAGTTCATGGCCAGAATTGATATTGAGCTTGCAGCTGATCTAGCGGTGGTGTTTGAACCAATTCGCGAAATTTCAGAAACCTATCCAAGCTGGCTTACCCCGCTTGAGTTTGGTGAGCTTGGTTTAACTGCTGCTGGCAGCAGCGCAGGTGGAGATCAATCAAGATATCTCATTGCACGCCCTGCCAAATTTATTGGGCGGGAAATTTTAATTCCAAAATCAGCGCTAGCTGATTATTTAAGCGAGCGTGCTGTTGCAGGTAGCTGGGCTTATAACGCACTGCGAATTGCAGCAGGAGTACCGCGATTAGCAGATCTGGATCATAAGACCTTGCCGCACGAAGTTGGATTAATTGGAGCTGCTGTGCATTTAAGCAAAGGCTGTTATCGAGGTCAGGAATCTGTTGCTCGATTGCACAATCTTGGCAAACCACCTCGCAGGTTAACGCTGCTTTATCTAGAAGCAGGGGATAACGAGCTGCCTAGTAAAGGTGATGAAGTGAAATTAGCAGATGCCAGCGTTGGGGTTATCTGCAGTTCAGCGCAGCATTTCGAGTTTGGTCCAATTGCGTTAGCTTTAATCAAACGCTCCCTTGACCCAACTGCCACAGTTACAATTGGTACGCAGAGCGCAACTCAGCAACCGATTATAAATACCGAAAGCAGCAATGGGTAACCCAATTTTAGCGCAGCTAGTTCGCGGTGATTTAGTTGAAAGTATTTACACCGGTCGATTAGTAATGCTTGATGCTGCTGGCAAAATTGAATATTCCCAAGGCGATATATCAGAGTTAACATATCCGCGAAGCGCAGTTAAATGCGTGCAAGCGGCAGTTTCACTTGAATTTGGTGCTAGCTTAGAGAATGAAACTGCGGCAATAGCTGCAGCTTCCCATAGCGGCAGCGAAGTACATCTTGAATATGTTAGAAAAATTCTAGCTGATGTGCAATTAACTGAAACGGCATTGCAAACTCCGCTTGATTATCCGTTAGGTGTTCCTGAACAGCGCAGCTGGATCGCTGCAGGAAAACCAAAATCAGCCATTGCCATGAATTGTTCGGGCAAACATGCAGCTTGGATAAATGCTTGTGTTCATGCTGGAATAGATCATCAAATTTATCTGGATCCTAAAAACCAAATACAGCAGCGTGTTATTGAGTTATTCAGTGAGCTTGCAGAAGAGCAGGTGAAAGTTAGCAGCGTAGATGGCTGCGGGGGCCCGCTGCATGCAGTTTCATTAACAGGAATGGCACGGATGATTCAAGCTGCCGTTACCGCACCAGCTGGAAGCGAGCTTAATAAAATTATTACTGCCGTAAGGGCATATCCAGTTGCCGCTAGCGGAGCTGGCAGAGATATTGCAAAATTCATGGCAGCAATTCCAGGGAGTTTTTTAAAAGATGGCGCAGAAGGTGTTGAGGTGCTTGCACTTGCAGATGGCCGCACTGCTGCATTTAAATTTGACTCCGGAAATTTCTTAATTCGACATATTGTCTCAGCTCGAATATTTCAAATCTGGGGTGTTAATAACGAGTTATCTGATGAGTTATTAACTAAACCAGTTTTAGGTGGCGGAAAGCCAGTTGGGCTTTATCAAGCCGCATTTTAGCGTCCTTGATCTGCCACTTTGGCAGCAGCGGCTGCTGCAGCTGCTGGATCTAAATATGTGCCACCAGGTTTGATTGGTTTAAAGTTTTTATCTAATTCATAAAATAACGGAATCCCGGTTGGAATATTTAGCTCAGCGATATCTGTATCCGAGATGCCATCTAATTCTTTAACTAGTGCTCGCAGAGAGTTGCCGTGCGCTGTAATCATTACTAACTCGCCAGCTTGAAGCTGCGGAATAACTACCTGCTCCCAATAGGGCAGCATGCGCACAATTACATCTTTTAAGCATTCAGTGTTTGGTAGCTCAGCAATTCCGACATATCGAGGATCGCTTGCTTGCGAATATTTATCTGTTGGATCAATTGGTGGTGGTGGAACATCAAAAGATCTGCGCCAGAGCATGAATTGAGCTTCACCATACTGGGCTAATGTTTGTTTTTTATCTTTACCTTGTAGCGCCCCATAATGGCGTTCATTTAATCGCCAAGATCTAGAAACTGCAATCCAATGGCGATCAGCTACATCTAGCGCAATCTGCGCTGTTGTAATGGCGCGACGCAGCAGTGAAGTGTGAAGTTGGGTTGGTAATAAATTAGCTTGCTTTAACAATTCGCCAGCTCGGGCAGCTTCAGCTTTGCCCTTTTCACTAAGCGGAACATCCACCCAGCCAGTGAATAGATTTAACGCATTCCATTCTGATTCACCATGACGAAGCAAGATCAATTTATACATATCTATATTCTGCCTTATCTAGCAGCTAAAACTGAAATCTGCATCGCATATTCCTAAACATCAACGCTTTAATCAACAGTGTTATTCCAACTTTGCAAGCTTTAAGTGGTATTCAACTTTAATATCTCGCCAAACTACTGATCTCATCATTTCAGCTCCTCAAGCAACCAAGCGGTTAGCGTCCTTCACCCCTGACTGCGCTGGCAGCTAGCGGTGCGGTGCCAGCGGGACATTTTGCTACGAAATTGGGCAAGTTCACCCTTTAGTTGACTGCAGTTCATCCAAAAATTTACATTCGCCGGCCGTTGCACTCTATTGTGCGCAGGTGGACTTCTTGCTTGGCTTTGGAGCTGGTGCAGCGCTGCTGCTGGGTTACCTTTTGGTTAACCGGGTGCGAACTTCCGCTAACCAGCAAGAAGCTTCAATTAATACTGCCGAGCTGGCAGTATTAAATGCGATGCTAGATGCCTGGGTTATTTTGGATGAACATCAAAACGTGCTCACCTCATCTGATGAGGCGCAAGAACTTGATTTAGCAACCGGAAACAAATTAACTCACGCTAATGTGACAAATTTTGTTGCTGATGCTATTAAAAATACGCAATCTCCTGAGGGAATTTTAGAAATACCGCGCTCTGCATTAGGAACTGCATCACTTGCGCTGCTAGCAAATCTTTCGCCGATATCGAATAATCGATATTTATTGATATTACGTGACGTCTCAGATGTAACTCGCGTTGAGCTAGTTCGCCGCGACTTTGTTGCAAACGTTTCACATGAGCTAAAAACTCCAGTTGGCGCGCTTTCACTGCTAAGCGAAGCTGCTGCTGAAGCTGCTGATGATCCAGCAGCGGTCAGAAGATTTGCGCTGAAAATGCAAGCAGAAGCGCAGCGATTAACAAATCTAGTCAATGATCTAATTGATTTATCCAGGCTACAAAGTGATGATCCACTTAAAAAAGCCACAATTGCGCCAGTTGCACGTTTAGTTGATGCTGCAGTGAGCGATGTTAAAGCAGTTGCTGATGCTAAAGAGATTGAGTTAAGTGTGAAGATCCAAACTGGATTAAAAGTTGCCTGTGTTGAGCGACAATTAATTACTGCGATTCGCAATTTAATTGTCAATGCAGTGAATTACTCAAGCAACCAAACCAAAGTTGCAATTACAGCTGAAGAAGTAGATGATCTAATAGAGATTCGAGTAACTGATCAAGGTATTGGTATTCCAGAAACTGATCAACTTCGGGTTTTTGAACGCTTTTATCGAATTGATCCAGCTCGATCCAGAGCCACAGGCGGAACTGGACTAGGACTTTCGATAGTAAAACATATTGCTACTGGGCATGGTGGCGATGTAATTTTGCGCTCAATTGAAGGTAAAGGGTCCACGTTTACGCTGCGATTGCCAACTCCAAGTGAAGAAACTCTGCAAAACTTATCCAAGGAGGTTGTGGCATGACCCGAGTGCTAGTTGTTGAAGATGAAGATTCATTCAGCGAAGCAATTGCGTTTATGCTGCGCAAAGAAGGCTTTGAAGTGGCAATAGCTACTGATGGCAATGCTGCGCTAGTTGAGTTCAATCAAAATGGTGCAGATATTGTTTTGCTGGATCTAATGCTTCCAGGGTTATCTGGCACTGAGGTTTGTCGCGAGATTCGCAAAACCTCAAAAGTTCCAGTAATTATGGTTACCGCAAAAGATTCTGAGATTGATAAAGTTGTAGGACTTGAGTTAGGTGCGGATGATTACGTCACAAAGCCATTTAGCTCCAGAGAGCTAATTGCTCGAATCAAAGCTGTCCTGCGTCGCAGCGGCGAAGCAGCAGAAGATGCTTCAGATGTGATTGAGTTGGGTCGAATTCGAATTGATGTTGAGCGTCATGCGGTTAGCGTGGCAGGTGAAACTGTGAAATTGCCGCTTAAAGAATTTGATCTGCTGTTAATGCTAATGCGAAATGCAGGACGTGTTTTAACGCGAGGCCAGTTAATAGATCGAATTTGGGGTTCAGATTACGTTGGGGATACGAAAACTTTAGATGTGCACGTTAAGCGATTGCGAGCAAAATTAGAAACAGATCCAGCAAATCCAGAGAATATTCTTACAGTTCGCGGCTTAGGCTATAAATTCGAAGGTTAGTTAGTTGCTTAAATTTTTAATCAACTAAACCACTATATTGATTTGTTGGCGGTACAACTAAAACTGTAGTTTCATAAATGCCAGCTGCTTCAAATTCCATTCGAATTGGCACATAGCCACCTGCTTTTGCCACATTTGCAAAGTTAACAGCTGGATTGCTGGCATTTCCGTAAGCCAGAATCTGGTTTGGTGCAAATGCAACATCACTTAAAACTGGCCGCTCGGCAACGCTTAGCGCAATTAGTCGATCAGCTTGATCTGATTCATTAAATATTTTCATTAACAAAGCTGAATTAGTTTCACCTGCAACCACAACTAAATTTTGCACCAACAGCTCACCGATCTCTAAATAGCGACCATTCCCCGTTGGCTGCTGCGTCTGCGTTGCAGCATCAAAACCAGCGGCGCAACCAGCGGTGAACAGCAAGGTAAGGGCCAAGAAAATTACTCTGAGTTTTTGCATGGGCGGAAGGCTATCTAATGGCCCTTAAAGCCGGGCTTGGGATGCGGAAAAATTTCAAAAAAATCGGCTGGTAGAATCAAGCCATTGAGGGGAGTTTCCACCTATGTTCAAAGTCGGCGAAACAGTCGTTTATCCACACCACGGGGCAGCCACCATAGAGGCCATCGAGAAGCGTGTAATTAAAGGCGAAGAGCGCGAGTACCTCGTGCTTCGAGTGGCCCAAGGGGACCTCACAGTGCGGGTTCCAGCCGATAACATCGATTTAGTGGGTGTCAGAGACGTCGTAAACGCCGAAGGCTTAGAGCGCGTTTTTAACGTGCTTCGCCAGCCCTATATCGAGGAGCCAACTAACTGGTCTCGCCGCTATAAGGCAAATCTAGAGAAATTAGCTTCTGGCGATGTGATCAAGGTCTCTGAGGTAGTGCGTGATCTATGGCGTCGCGACCAAGATCGCGGTTTGAGCGCTGGCGAGAAGCGAATGCTGGCAAAGGCAATTCAGATCCTTGGAAGTGAGATTGCGCTAGCTGAACATTCTGATGAAGAAGCTGCTAAGGCTCGAATTCATGCCGTGCTTGAAGAAACTAAATAACTGAGGGTTTGTGTCCAACCGCGAGCTAAACTCGCAACCTGTAATTGTGATCTGGGTTGCTGATGCAAATGCATTTTTACCGTTAGCAAAATCATCAGTATTAAGCGTTGCGGTAAATCGTGCGGCAACAGCTGAATTCAACCCCAGAATAATTATTGCAATTGATTCTGAACTAGAAGTTCAATATGAAATATTAGATCAGAAACTTAAGCCAAAGTTTCAAACTGAGTTTATTGCTGATGTAACTGAAGTTTTAAATTTAATTGAACCAAACACTCAAGTGCTGTTTATTCATGATGCTGCTCGACCCCTTACAGCAGTAGCCACTTTTCAAACTGCGTTAACTGCAGTTTTAAATGGCGCTGCAGCATCAAGGCCAGCGCATGTTGTAGTGGATACGTTAAAGCAGATAGATTCAAACCAATTGGTAACAGCAACTATTGATCGAAATAGCGTGCAAGCGCTAACCTCACCTGAGTGCTATTGGGTTTCAAGCATTGATTCCGCAAAATCAATTGATGGCTGGAGTTTTAAACTTAAACCAACGCAAACTCAAGCGCTGGTGCAAGGAGACTTAGAATCAATTCGAGTTAGATGTGCGCAAGATGTAGTGCTAGTTGAATCGTTCCTAGAGTGGGAACGATTAAATCATGCTTCGTCTTGAAGGTTTTCGTTCTTTTTTAGTTCTTTTGCTTCATCAATAAATTTCTTTGGTTGTCGCCTAAGCGCAGCTGGCAGCCCTTTCCATAAATAGGATGGTTCCATAATTAACCGTCTTGCCACGCGATGCGGTTTTGATACAACTCTATCTTGCAGATCTTTAATATAAGTGCGGCGAAGTTCACGCGGGGTATGACGCATCACGGTTCCGCATGATTTGCATTTCGCACTTGCAAGTAATCGGCCGGCATAGTGAAGCTCATGCAGGCCTTCTTTGCCGCAGACCCCGCAGCGCAGGATTACTTCTTGTTTTCCATTATCCATGAGCACTCCTAGTATCCAAATTAAAGTGGTGTGAGGCCAGGATGTGCTCGGCTAAAATCAAATCTTGGGCATATGTGACTTTAATATTCTGAGCGCTCCCTGGCACGCACCGGATCTCAAGCTCAGGGGCATACTGCTCAATACACATTGCGGTATCTGAGCCTTGGAAGTTATCTACTTCAGCCTGGCGGTAACTTTTTAACAGCGGCTTGGCATGAAACACCTGCGGGGTTTGCACGCGCATGATCTCGCCAGCTTGATTGGCATGACCAGTTAACACTGAAGTTGGCAGCGCGGGTACAGCACCGCCATGTGTTTGAGCTGCTTGCACAATCTCAGTAATAAGTTTTGGTGAGGTGAGAGGTCTGGCGCCATCATGAATTAAAACTAAATCACACTCATCAGCCTCAATTGCCGGCGCTAAATATTCCAACGCATGTCGCTCAGAATCGTGGCGAGTGATTCCACCATCAACTATATCTACTGGGGCAGCTACATATTTACGCAGCACAGCTCGAGCGAGTTCATGCTCACTGGGATGCACAACTAGCACATATCGGTAAAACAGTTTGGTATCGATCAACCACTTAAAGCTCCAAGTTAACAACTCTTGCCCGCCAAGGGGTAACCAGACTTTGTTTATGCCCGCGCCAATTCGATTACCGGCACCGGCGGCCAGTATTACTGCAATTCGTTTAGGAGCCCCTGACACATCACAAACCTAGCGCATCTTGCTCTTGGCGCAGTTTGTAGATGGTCTGAGTTTGATCTAGCTCAACATCATCATAAGTAACATAAGCGCCAACGGGAATCTCTCGCTTAGCGATTGCGCCTTGCAAGATGCCAATTGGTACTAAGTTATCGCGCAGCGCAGCTTCAACTTTGTCAGCAACTCCGCGGGCCGAATAGCCACCAATGCCATCGAATTTATCTCCCGCCTGATGCACTTTTTTAGTAGCCGCAATTACTTCAGTCATGCGTTTGCCGCTCACTAAAGATGCTCGGCCATCAACTAACATTTTGGCAACAGTTAGCGGCGCCTCAACGCTAGCTAAGTGATATGGGCGATACAGCGCAAAATACGGGCCAGCTCCCATAGATAAATAACTCATCTCTTCAGCTACATATGGGGAATCTGTTTTCACAATCACAAACACACCAGGTGCGACATCGCCAGTGCAGTACTCAACAACACCAGATTCTTCTAAAACTCCGCCATCAGCTTTAAGCGCAAAAACATCTTGCAATGTTTTTACAGTTGCAGCTGGCCCAATCATGCCGCGCTGGGTGAGTCTCAACCCAGTTGCATTTGCCAGCGCTGCCATCTCGATCATGGTTTTAGAGCCATCGGTGAAGCTCGCTAGCATTTTTGGATTCATATGTTTGGCTGCTGCGCGATCGGCAACTGTGTCTGGATTTGATAGCGGCTCAAATGGATTGTTTTTGCCTTTTCCAGCACAAACAACTTCAAACGATAAATCACGAGCAAAATCAACAAGCTCTTTAGCTTCAACTGGTTCATCACCATGACATACTGAATACAGCACCCCGTTAGCTTCAGCTGTTTTAGCCAGTATTGGACCCACTGTGACATCGCACTCAACATTTAATACTGCCACATGCTTTTTATTGATCAGCGAGTTATAGGCAACTTTCGCACCAATCTCTGGCACCCCAGTTGCTTCAACAACCACATCAACATTTAACTGCGAGATCAAATTGGCATCTGTGGTACCAGCAGGCTTGCCTGCTTCAATTGCCGCATTGAGTTCAGCTACATCAACAGATATAACTGGCTCACCAAGTTTTAGGTCAGCATAGGCTTGTTTAATGCGAGCAGGATCAATATCTGAGATCACTGCAACTGCTAGCCCCATGCGATGTGACTGCGATGCAAAACCGCGCCCCATCTGACCGGCACCAACTAGCGCAATTCGAAAATCTCGCCCTTGTGCTTTAGCTAAAACTTTTAACTGCTCGCGATATTGCATTAAGCATTCCTTTTAATTGTAAGAGTTGAACCAATCACAACTTCAGGTAGCACAACTTGGGCAATGCAGACATCCCCTGGCAGCTCAGCAACAGATAAACCATTTGCTTTTAGGTTTAAGTGACCTAACTGCATTAAGTTTTCACTAGCAACTGGACCTACTGCTAATACCTCAAACTCATGACCGTCTATTAGTACCAGATCACCTGCTAATAATTCGCCGCTAGCGTGCTCAACTTTGTGCAAAACACAAAAGCTATGCAGTTCTTCAGGAGCATTCTCACCAAAAAACACCAGCATGCCTTCAGCTACAAAGCTTGGTACTAACTCACCTATTGCAGTAACGGTTGTTTGATAAAGCAGTTCACTCATCCTTAGTCAACCGGCGTTACGTTTTCAGGCTTAACACCAGAGACAAATAGGTCTTCGGTGATAAACATCGCCAACGGACCAGCTGGTGAGGTGCCGTGGATATCAACAGTTAAAACTTTTTTCATTGGATAAACTCCAACGCGAGCTGTGCCACCACAGTCAATTACCGCAACTGCAATTTTCTCAAATGGCGCGCTGCTTTTAAAACCATCAAAAACTTCGCCTCCAGTTAGATCTGCAATGTGCTGGGCAAGTGGATGAATGCCACCACCAGTTACACAATAAATTAGCGGTTTATCAGCAGTTGGCTTAACAATTAGCGGGCCGCCCCAGCCGCCTCTGCCTTTTTCAATCTTTACTGCCTTGTAATCAGCCATCAGAAATCCCTTCGTAGAAAAGCTATGTGCTCATTTTAGATAAAAAAGAGAGGATGAGCGAAACCAGTTCGCCCATCCTCTCTGTGAATAACTAGTTCGAGCTGTAAAGACCGAAGCTAGCGAAGTACGCAATTACTACTGAAAGTGGACCGGTGATCACGCGGGAGAACAAAACCGCTGGCACACCAATCTCCACTGTCTCAGGCTCAGCTTCTCCAAGGGCAAGGCCTACTGGAATGAAGTCGCAACCAACTTGTGGGTTGATAGCGAATAGAGCTGGAAGTGCATACTGTGGCGGAATATTGCCGCGACCGATTTCAACACCTAGCAAGGTGCCAACGATCTGAGCAATTACAGCGCCTGGGCCCAACAGCGGGCTAAGAATTGGAATCGCACAAACAACAGAAACAATTAACAAGCCAACTAGGCTTGAAGCAAGTCCCTTGATGCCATTTGCAATCCAGTCACCAATACCAGTTGTAAGCACCAAACCGATAATGAACGAGATAAACGCCATGAACGGGATTACGTTGCGAATTACAGTATCAACAGTCTCACGACCAGCTTGATACAAAGTTCCAACAACGCCACCCACGCTACGACCAACTTTTACTAACAGTGCATTAATTCCGTTCATTAGGCAGCCGCTCCTTTACGTGCCATCATTCGAGCTGTGATCAATTCAGTCACAATTCCTCGAATGAAGATAACAACAAGTCCAACTAGTAGGTAGCGAAGAGCCAAGTCACCAAGGCCAAAGCCAAGCTGAGTAATGCCTGCAGCAATACCTAGATAAACAAATAGTTCACCTGGGTTAGCGTGCGGGAAAATACCTGTAATTGGATGCACATACGAGACAGCAGCGTCATAAAACGCTGGCTTGTATTTTTCTGGCAAGAAGCGTCCCATTGTGTATGCCATTGGGTTGGTCAGGAAGAACACTGCCAAGAACGGCAACACCATGTAACGAACTGGATACCACTGAAGGCCAGGCTGTGAAGCCTTTACTCCAAGGTTTTCAATTTTCTCTGGTCCAATTAGTCGAACCAGTGCGTTTACAGCTGTGAGCAGAACGATCAACGTTGGAAGAATTCCGCCCATCAAGCTAAGAAGAACTTCGCCGCCGCGCTGGAATATCGAGATGAAATATTCCGCTCCGTCAGCGAATGCGCCCCAAACGCCAGTTGGATCTCCAACTGTGTTTTCGAGCCCAATCATTAGTTTCATCCACCCTCCTCAGGGTGTCATGGTGGTCTGGTCTGACCACATTCACTTAGAGAGTACCTGAAAAAAGCCTAAATAAGGGCTAGTTAGGAGTGTCACTTTCGTCCAATTTTTCTTCTTTAAGCAGCACCTCGGCCGCCATTTTGGCCGCTTCTTGTTCTTTTTTTCTCAAAGTTTCCATCTGCTCCCCATTAGCCAGCGCGGTTAGTGGCTTACCCACCAGTTGGGGACAATCAGCAGGTGATGCAAAGACAGTTAGGCCAACTAAAACTTTGGCACCAACCACAACTCCATTTTTCTCACTGAGCGCTACAAATGCGCGGCCACCGCGATATCTAAAGCCACCAATCCCAACTGCAGTTCGACCCAGCGCTCGAACTTCACGCAAGCTTTTACTAAAGCGCATTGATTGCTTTGCCGCATAATAAAGTTGCAGCACCCACATTGCTGCAATAACTAAAAAGATGTAAATCAAAATTTCCATTTAACGCCCCGCTCTTTGGTCCTCTGCCAACTGGAGCAACGCTAGTGCACCTTTAGCGGTTGTTATCAATTCTGTGATGTGTTTTCCATTAATAGCTCCCAGCATCCCGCGTGCTTTATCAGCCCCAGCGGCAAGTCCAATTACATGCTTAACATCGCGGAGCTGGTTTAACTTAACTGCAATGATTCGGTCATCTAACGCTTGATTAACCACTTTGCCATTAATGTCATAAAACCGAGATGCTAAATCGCCAGCTAAGTTGGAATAAAAAGTGGTATCAGTTTGCGGATCGATGCCAGCAGCTCGCAGCAGCGCATTCGTTGAAGAAGATCCTCTTGAACCAATGCCAACAATTGCTAAATCAGCATGCTGTGCGGTATCTAGCACTTCTTTAATGCTTGGCTCAGCCATAAATGCTTCCCGGGCCTGTGGCGTTTGCACGATTGCAGGTGCATGCAGCGTGGCAAATTCCGCATTAAATTTTGTTGCAAGTGCTCGAATTAAATTTTCGCCATTAATTCCCGATGGAATCTCGGTCATGCCACCCATTAACGGAATAAATTTTAAATCAGGACGATGTGATTCATCAATCAAACTGACCATCGCCTGCAGCGATCTGCCCCAAGAGATGGCAATTGTTGAATTTGGTTTTAAATTCTCTTGCAACGCAGCAGCAGCAAGGGTGCCAATTGCCATAGTTTCATCTGAGCCTTGTGGCACTCGAGTGACTCGCACGCTGCGAAGTGGCAGCAGCTCCATAATGCGCAGCTCTAGTCTGGCATCGCGCAATGCATTTTCAATGATGCGAATTTCAACAATGCCTTGAGCTCTGGCATCGCTAAGCATGCGAGAGACATTTGATCTACTAGTTAATAACTCACGTGCAATTTGTTCTTGGGATTTGTGTTGTTCGTAATACAGTCGAGCTGCACGAACTAACAGTGCTTTATCGCGAAGGACGGCCATTTAAATCACCTCATTCAAGTTGATTTCAAACTGCGCTAACGCTTTTGCTGCATCACCTGGATCGCCAACTCGGTGATCCAAAGTGAGCCCTGCAGTTAACTGCAAGCCGGTTGGAGTTTTGCTGATGCTGCCAATTGATAACGCAGTTGCTTGCGGCGTGATTAACATGACATTTGCCTGCTGCACTGCGTAATCACCTAAATCTGTAATGGAAGTAGTAGCTCCTGACAAATTTGCAACTGCAATTTTTCCTGTTGTAGCAGCAGCAACTATTTGTGCCACTTCGCTATTCCACTGTGGCGCAGGAGTAGTTGGTACTGAAATTACCGGCGTTACAAAGCCATAAGGGGCTTCTATTGCAATAGCTATTTTCACATCAGTTAATAACTTTGCGGCATCATCTTGCCAAAATACATGCAGATGCGGCATCGCTTCTAGTGTTCGCTGCCATGCTTTAAGCAAAGTTGCAGTTCGCTTAACCGCGGTTTTTCCAAACTTATGATCAACAGCAATATTTCTAAGCACGGTAAACTGCGGAATTGCAGCTGAAGCCATTGTCACTTTAGCAATTTGAGTTCGGGCTTTTGCTCTGCGATCAGGATCAATTGAGATCTTTAAATCAGTTACTTGAATTACACCGCTAGCACTAGCTGCAGTTACTTTTGTTAAATCTATACCTAATTCAGCTGCTTTAACTCGCGCTCCTGGCATCGCTAGCACTGCTGTTGCAGCGGGAGCATCAACTTCTTGAGCCACTTCTAACTCTGGCTCTGTGGCAATCAGCTCTGCTGGAGCCAATTGAGCTGGGACAGTTGCAGCTGGTGGTGAATCAAATAAGCCAGCAAGTAGATCCTCACCAACAGTTTCTAAAATCAGCAGCGGTTCGCCAACATTAATCATTTGATTTGGAGTTGCAGTTAACTCAAGCACTGTGCCAGCAGTGTCAGCTTCAACTTCCATATCAACTTTGTCTGTTGCAACAGTTGCAACTACATCTCCAGCTTTAACTTCCTGCCCAACTGAAACGGTGTAAGAAATTAGCTCACCCTCAGTCATGGTCATTGACATCTTGGGCATAACAATTGGTGACTGTGGCATTTATGGCTCCCGCATTAGTTCTACTGCGCCAGCAACAATGTCTTCAAGTTGTGGCACTGCAGCTTTTTCAAGTTGGGGTGCGTATGGAATTGGAATATCCATGCCGCAGATGCGCTTAACTGGCGCTAGCAATGAAAACAGCGCTGGACCTTCTGCGATGCGAGCTGCAATCTCAGCCATAAAACCAACATGTTTTGGTGCTTCTTGCACCAAGATCACGCGCCCAGTTGCTGCAATAGCATCATTAATTAACGTCATATCTAGCGGCGACAATGTTCGCGGATCTATCACCGTAGCTTCAATGCCTTGAGCTGCTAACTGCTGCGCTGCTGCAACTGATCTTGAAACCATAATTCCCGTTGCCACAATAACTAAGTCTTTGCCTTCTCGAACTAAGTCGGCAACGCCAATAGGAGTGCGATACATCTGCTCTGGAACTGGCCCTGAAGTTTTGTAAAGCAGTTTGTGCTCTAACACAATTACCGGATTTGGATCATCAATTGCCGCAAGTAGTAATCCTTTAGCATCGCGCGCATTGCTAGGTAGCACCACCTTCAAGCCAGGCACATGGGCAAACCAAGCCTCTAAACTTTGCGAATGCTGCGCTGCAGCGCCAGTGCCAGATCCACTTGGTGCTCGCAGCACCATGGGCACTGAAAGTTCGCCGCCCAGCATGAAATGAATTTTTGCTGCTTGATTAACAATCTGATCCATCGCTTGTGCAGTGAAATCAGAAAATTGAATCTCCACAATTGGCTTCATTCCAACTAGCGCCGCACCAACTGCCGCACCAACTATGCCCAGCTCAGAGATTGGGGTATCTCGAATTCGCTCAGCTCCAAAGCGGTGATACAAATCGCCGGAAACACCAAAAGCGCCGCCATAAATTCCAATATCTTCACCCAGCATAAATACATTTGGATCAGCTTCCATGGCTTGACCAATTGCCTCGCGAATTGCTTCGGAGTAAGTAATTATTCGATCAGTCATTAGTTTGCCTCTCGAAATACGCTGCTTAACAGCTCAGCTGGATCAGAGTCAGGTGCAGCTGAAGCCTCTTTAATTGCATCACGCGTTCCTTCTCGAACTTTTGCAATTAAAGTTTCAATCTCAGACTGGGTAACTAAACCAGAGCTCAGAATTATTTCTTGGAATCGCTCAATTGGATCTTTTGCTTTCCATTCATCAATTTCTTCTTTAGTACGATACAAATTCTTATCGCTTTTGGAATGACCTTTCCAGCGATAGGTCTCGCATTCCAACAGCGTTGGGCCGCCTCCGCTGCGAGCACGCGCAACGGCAACTGCAGCTGCCTGATAAACCGCATCAACATCATTGCCGTCAACAGTTTCTCCTGCAATGCCATATGCCAATGCTCGGTCCGAGATCTTTTCAACGCGCATGCTTAACTCAGTTGAGTTGGACATTCCGTATTTATTGTTCTCGCAAACAAAAACAACTGGCAGATCCCAGATCGCAGCTAAGTTAAGCGCTTCATGAAATGCACCTTCATTAGTTGCACCATCACCAAAGAAACTAACCACCACATTTGTTTCACCACGCATTTTCTGCGCCAACGCAGCACCTGCTGCAATTGGAATGCCGCCCGCCACAATTCCATTAGCACCTAAGTTACGAGTTTTGGTATCTGCAATATGCATGCTGCCGCCACGACCGCGGCAGTAACCTGTTTGTTTAGCTAACAACTCAGCCATCATTCGAGTTAGATCTGCACCTTTCGCAATGCAATGACCATGACCACGGTGAGTGCTGGTGATGTAATCAGTTTCTTTTAGCGCAGCGCAAACACCAGTTGCGCTTGCTTCTTGGCCAATAGATAAATGCATAGTGCCATGCATCAAACCTCTTGCGAACAAACCATCAACTGCCTCTTCAAAGGATCGAATTGCCAGCATCGATTCCAGCGCAGCTAGCGCTGCGGCTTTATCGGTTTGAAGTGAGCCAGATTCCGGGGAGCGAAGCGGGGTGATGGCAACCATTAGACTCCTGCACGTTTGTGAGTGTTGGGTTCACAGAAGTGACTATTGTTGCATTAAGGGGTTAGATATGTCTACTAGTAATTTTAAGGGGAAGCCAGATGGTCGAATTTGAAGCAGTAGTTGCCGCTGAGGTTGGATTACACGCTAGGCCAGCTGCGCTGTTTGTGCAAGCCGTTGCTGCTGCTGGCTGCAGCGTCAAGTTAACCAAAACTGCAGCTGATGGCAGCATTAAAACTGCCGATGGCACCAGCATCTTGCAGGTGATGTCCTTAGGGGTTGCTTGTGGAGAGAGTGTGAAGGT
Organism: Candidatus Nanopelagicales bacterium; assembly: GCA_030834185.1. Classification (GTDB taxonomy): domain Bacteria; phylum Actinomycetota; class Actinomycetes; order S36-B12; family UBA5976; genus AcAMD-5. The sequence continues at coordinate 11,948 of JAURFT010000016.1, read as the reverse complement.
TGAAGTTCTTGGGGAGAACGAAGCTGAAGTTGCAGCGCAACTTAAAGCACTGCTGCTAGATCCAGCTCACTAGCGCGACCGCTAATCTGCCCCTGTGCGAACAGGTATTTCTTTAGACGTCCATCCGCTTGATCCATCCCGCCCGTTATGGCTGGGCTGCTTAAGCTGGCCAGATCACGCTGGGTTGAGCGGCCATTCAGATGGTGATGTCGCAGCGCATGTAGTTGCCGAATCGCTGTTAAGCGCGGCTGGCTTAGGAGATCTAGGCAGTATTTTTGGAGTAGCAGATCCGGCAAATGCAGCAATCACTGGAACGCAGATGTTGCAACAGGTTGCAACATTAATTGCAGCAGCTGGATTTCAAATTGAGAATGTTGCAGTGCAAATAATTTGCCAGTCACCAAATATTTCAGCTCGTCGAGCTGAATCCCAAACTGCCATGACAACCGCGCTTGGTGCGCCAGTTCATTTAACTGCAACCAGCACTGATGGACTTGGCTTTACTGGACGCGGTGAAGGAATTGCAGCAATTGCATCAGCGTTAGTAAGCGAAAAGTAATGCAGTTATATAACACGCTGACTCGCAGCGTTACTGAATTTATACCAATTGAAAAAGACAAAGTCTCAATTTACGTCTGTGGTGCAACGGTGCAGGGAAATCCACATATTGGACATATGCGCGCAGCGGTGGTTTTTGATTTACTGCGTCGTTGGTTTATACATAGCGGTTATCAGGTTCGATTTGTTCGTAATGTAACTGATATTGATGACAAGATTTTGCACACCGCAGGACATGAGGATCGACCTTGGTTTGAAGTTGCAGCGCATTACGAACGTGAATTCACAGCTGCCTATAACGCGTTAGGAATATTGCCTCCAAGCGCAGAGCCAAGGGCAACAGGGCATATCCCGCAGATGATTGAGCTGATCCAAGATTTAATTGATCGCGATGTGGCATATGCAGTTAATGGTGATGTTTATTTTGCAGTTGATAAATATCCAGCATATGGCGAGTTAAGCAATCAAAAACTTGATCAATTAATGGTTAGCGAAGATAAAGGTGAGCGAGATAAGCGGTATCAGCATGATTTTGCGCTTTGGAAAAAAGTTGATGAGCAACCAACTTGGCCCACACCATGGGGAGCGGGTCGACCTGGCTGGCATATTGAATGTTCGGCGATGGCTCGGTTTTACCTAGGTAAAAAGTTTGATATTCACGGTGGTGGCTTAGATTTAGCATTTCCGCATCATGAAAATGAGATCGCGCAATCAAAAGCTGCTGGAGATGATTTTGCCCAGCGCTGGTTGCATTCCGCTTGGGTTACTCAATCTGGTGAAAAAATGAGTAAGTCACTTGGCAATTCTCTGCAGGTAGCTGAAGTACTAAAACTTGTCAGCGGCATGGAGCTTCGATACTACTTACTTAGTGCGCATTACCGATCAATGTTGGAATATTCACCTGCTGCGCTAACTGAAGCTGCAACTGGATTTAATCGAATCATAAATTTCTTAGATCGAGCAAAAGCTTTAGTTAGCTCACCAACTAAATCACTTCCAGCTGAATTTATAGCAGCAATGAATGACGACTTGAACTTACCAATTGCCCTTAGCGTGCTTCATGAATGTGTTCGTAATGGAAATAGCGCAATTGCAGCTAAAAACCAAGTTGAGATTGAAGCTGCATTAGCGCAAGTTAGCGCGATGTTAGAGGTGCTTGGGTTAGCAATCAGCAGTGAATCAAATTCAGCCGCGACCGATCAAATTATTAATTCGCTGGTGCAAACCTTGCTAGCTGAGCGCGAAGCAGCCCGAGCTCGCAAAGACTTTGCAACGGCAGATTTGCTTCGTGATAGATTGCTAAGCGCAGGGTTAAATATTGAAGATACCGCTGATGGTGTCAGATGGAGTATCAAGCGCTAATGGCAAAACTAAAAGCCAAACGAACCGGTAAGGCTAGACCAGGCACTGGTGGCAAGAATCGAGATCGGCTTTCTGGGAAAGGTGCTACCCCAAAAGCGAAAGATCGAAAAAACCATAAGGCTTATCAAGCACCTGGCACTGTTAAAAAGCGCAGTAAAACTACAAGGGCTACTTCACGCTCGAGCAGTGGAAGAGATTTAGTTTTTGGTCGCAATTCAGTATTAGAAGTGCTGCGTGAAAAAGTTCCAGCAACCGCACTGATTTTGGCTGAGCGAATGGATTCTGATCCACGCGTGCAAGAAAGCATCACGTTAGCTAAGGCTCAAGGCATTGAGATGCTGATGGGAAATCGAACTGATCTAGATCGCATGACAGCAGATGGCGCACATCAAGGCATGGTGCTTAAAGTTGCACCTTATAAATATGCAGATGCAGCGCAATTTCTTGGCAAAGGGCCAATTGTGGTTTTAGATTCCATCACCGATCCAAGAAACCTCGGCGCAATTGCAAGATCTGCTGCCGCATTTGGTGCTTCGGGAATTGTGGTCGGAGAGCGCCGCGGTGTTGGAGTTACAGCTGCCGCTTGGAAAACTTCTGCTGGTGCGCTGGCTCGAATCAAAGTGGCTCAAGTAACAAATTTAACTCGGCAGCTGAAGGCCTATCAAGATGCAGGCGCTTTTATTATTGGGTTAACTGGGGATAGCAAACTTGAGCTAACTGAGTTAACTAAAAAACAATTAGCAGGCGATTTAGTGTTAGTTATTGGCGCTGAAGGCGAAGGACTATCAAGACTAATTGCTGAACAATGTGATTATTTGGTGCGAATTCCAATTAATAAAACAGTTGAGTCATTAAATGCATCGGTTGCAGCATCAATTGCGTTATATGAAATGAACCGAATTCAAAATTCTTAATCTGCAATTATTCGTATTGCAGCAGTATTTTCAATTTCAGTTAAATCATCAGGTTCATTGGTGCCAATAATTGCCCGCTCATCTGGCTTGCTACCTAGCACTTTTTCTATGTAGTCATCTGCTGCTGGTCTGATTCCAATATCTTGTCCTGATTCTGCTGAAATTTTCCAACGATATTGCAAAATTTCATAGTAAAGCTGTGCTGGTGTGAATTTCGCGCGCATTGCTGGAGGAACTTTGGCTACTACTTGATTAAACCGCTCACTCACCCAGCGATGCGCAGCGATGTTGGTGTTCTCAATTGAGATGTTGTGCTTACTGCGAAAATCTTCTAAATCTTTCATTAATTCGCGCCCTTGCTGTTCCTCAACCGTGAGTCCAGTGAGTGCGGCAAGTTTTTGGGCATAAAAGTTTGGCTCAAGAACCACAGGTCGCATATAAACCTGGCCATCGCTTGATTCAGCTTTCATCTCCGCCACATCAAAACCAAGCTCATTCAATCTAGTAATTCGGTTATAAAGTTTGAATCGCTCACCTGGGGTAACTTCAACTGGTTCAGTTACTTCCTGCCAAAGTGATTGGTATTTACTAATAATTGAATTGGCAGTTTCAATTGGATCCATCGATGGATGCAGTAATCCACCTGCTTCTAAATCTAATAATTCACCGGCAATATTGATTCGAGCGTTTTCAATATCATGCGTGCGCTGACCATCAGTTAACTTTGCATGCAGCTCACCGGTTTCGGCATCAACTAGATATGCGGCAAATGATCCGGCATCGCGACGAAATAACGTATTTGAAAGTGAGCAATCGCCCCATAAAAAACCATTTAAATGCAAGCGCACTAACAGCAGTGCGAGCGCATCTAAAAAGCGCTCGGCAACTTGTGGTCGCAGCGTGGTTGAGAACAGCGCGCGATATGGCAGCGAAAATGTTAAGTGTTTTGTTAATAGCGCAGCGCCCAATGGATTGCCATCTTTATCAGTTCGACCTTGTACAACTCCCGCTTGCTCAACGCAGGGCAGATCTAGCTCCTGCAAACTGGTTAACATCGCGTATTCGCGCAGTGCAAATTCATCAACTGTTTCTTTAACGGCATAAATTGCGTTATTAACTTTCACAAATCTGACGATATGCCGAGATATTCCTCGGGCAATTGGGGCCACAGTCTCTTCATCCCATTGCTCCAGCGGAATTTCCCAAGGCAGAAACAGCAAGTCCGGATCAACCACGGTGGCTGTTAGTTGCTGCTTCATGGTGGTTAGTATTCCCCCTTGCTGATCAAAAAGCATGCCTCCCTAGCTCAGTGGTAGAGCATCCGCCTTGTAAGCGGAAGGTCGTCAGTTCAATCCTGACGGGGGGCTCCAAATTACCCATCGCTTTATTGTGGAAAACCAACAATCACTTGCGTCAAATTGATTATTTTGGCTGGGCTAGGGCTGTAGCTCAGCGGATAGAGCAGCACTTTGACGACGTGCCGGTCGCGGGTTCAAATCCCGTCAGTCCTAGTAAAAAACATCGAGCCCGGATTCGTCACCCGGGCTCGATGTCACTTCGACGACGTGCTGATCAAATTATACGGCACTTTAAAGCAATATGAACTGCTTAATCTTAAGATATTAAAGCAGCTATGTTTCCAGCTATATCGCTAGTCTTAGCTGGTTACTTAAGTAAATCAGTTACAGTAAAAGTTCAGAAGGAGTGGCTGTGGAAAATCTTTTGGTAGCAAAGACTTTTAACCATATGAGTTGGGCTAATAATCAGGTGCTTAAAATTCTAAGTCAGCAGCCAGATGAGGTAATTAACTTGCAATTGGCAGATCAAGGTTGGACGGTAGGAGCTATCACAGATCATTTAGTTCAGTCACAAAATATGTTAATTGCCCGACTTTTAAACGAGAAGCCCAATCGCGAAACAATTGAGATTAATACTGCTGCACAAATTGCCGAGTTAATTCCTAAATGTAATCAAAATGATCAGAAATTATTTGAGCTAGCTCAACTTCCTGAGCAAACTCATATTTTTGGGAAACCGGGCCGCGAAGTTGAATTTTTCAGCTCAACAATTTTGGCGCAGGCAGTGCATCATGCAACTGAACATCGAGCCCAAATTGCAGATATCTTGACCGCAAGCGGCAATAACTCAGTTGTGCTTGATGATTATTCAGTTTGGGCTTTTGAGCGAACCACGAAACAGTAATAATTTAAATTAATGTGATTTATATCTTTTGTAAGAAGCTTGAATCTCAGCTTCAGCTTCGGCTTTGCCAACCCAGGTTGCACCTTCAACTGATTTGCCTGGTTCTAGATCTTTATAAACTTCAAAGAAGTGCTTAATTTCTAATCGATCAAATTCAGGCACATCTGTAATATCTTGCAGATGTGCTTTTCGTACATCTCCTGCTGGCACGCAAAGTAATTTGTCATCGCCACCTGCTTCATCGGTCATGCGAAACATGCCAATCGCTCGGCAGCTAACTAAACAGCCTGGGAAAGTTGGTTCATCCAACATCACCAGCGCATCTAAGGGGTCGCTATCAAGGCCAAGGGTGTTCTCGACAAAGCCGTAATCCCAGGGATACCTAGTTGAGGTAAAGAGCATGCGATCTAATCGGATTCGACCAGTTTCATGGTCCACCTCATATTTATTGCGCGAGCCTGCTGGAATCTCAATCAGAACATCAAAAATTAGGTCAGCCATGGGCAGAGCATAGCTGTTTTTAGGGGGCTGCCCCTCACGAATTAGCACTCCATTTGACGGAGTGCTAATCAATATCTACGCTTGGTTTTAGCACTCTGACCCTAAGAGTGATAATCCCAACCCAAAGAGGAATTACTCGTGTCGAAAATAATTGCGTTTGATGAGGAAGCCCGCCGCTCACTGGAGCGCGGCATGAACATTCTTGCTGACGCTGTCAAGGTGACCTTGGGACCTAAGGGTCGCAACGTCGTTCTAGAAAAGAAGTGGGGAGCCCCCACAATTACTAATGATGGTGTCTCGATCGCTAAAGAAATTGAGCTGGAAGATCCATACGAAAAAATTGGTGCCGAGCTAGTTAAAGAAGTTGCCAAAAAGACAGATGATGTCGCTGGTGATGGAACCACAACTGCAACCGTGTTAGCGCAAGCCCTAGTTCGTGAAGGACTACGCAACGTGGCAGCTGGCGCAAACCCAATGTCACTAAAGCGCGGCATTGAAGCTGCAGTAACAGCGATCAGCGAAGAGCTACTTAGCATGGCAAAACCAGTTGAGAACCGCGAGCAGATTGCATCAACTGCATCTATCTCAGCGGCTGACGCAACAATTGGTGAAATGATTGCTGAAGCAATGGACAAAGTTGGTAAAGAAGGTGTGATTACTGTTGAAGAAAGCAATACTTTTGGTCTTGAGCTAGAACTAACTGAAGGCATGCGTTTTGACAAAGGCTATATCTCACCTTATTTCGTAACTGATACCGAGCGAATGGAAGTTGTGCTAGAAGATCCATACATCCTGCTAGCAAATTCAAAGATCACATCGGTCAAAGACTTTTTGCCAATCTTGGAAAAAGTAATGCAGTCCGGCAAGCCGCTTATGATTATCGCTGAAGATGTTGAAGGTGAAGCACTTGCAACTTTGGTTGTGAACAAGATTCGCGGCACTTTCCGCTCTGTTGCTGTAAAAGCTCCTGGCTTTGGAGACCGACGCAAAGCCATGATGCAAGACATCGCAATTCTTTCTGGCGGACAAGTAATTAGTGAAGAAATTGGGCTAAAGCTTGATTCAGTTGATATGGAGATGCTTGGCCGTGCTCGCAAAGTTGTGGTTACTAAAGATGAAACCACAATTGTGGAAGGCGCAGGAGATCAAGATCAGATTGCTGGTCGAGTAAATCAAATCCGAGCTGAGATTGAAAAATCAGATTCAGATTATGACCGCGAGAAGCTGCAAGAGCGCCTAGCTAAATTAGCTGGCGGCGTTGCAGTTATCAAGGCTGGAGCAGCAACTGAAGTTGAGCTAAAAGAGCGCAAGCACCGCATTGAAGATGCAGTGCGCAACGCAAAAGCTGCCGTTGAAGAAGGCATTGTTGCTGGCGGTGGCGTTGCAATTTTGCAAGCTGCCGATAAGGCATTTGGAAAGCTGAAATTAGAAGGTGATGAAGCAACTGGCGCAGCTATTGTGCGAATTGCAGTTGAAGCACCGCTAAAGCAGATCGCAATCAATGCTGGCCTTGAAGGCGGAGTTGTTGTTGAGAAAGTTCGCGGCTTAAAGTCAGGCGAAGGCCTCAATGCCGCAACTGGCGAATATGTAGATATGTTTAAAGCTGGCATCATTGATCCAGCAAAAGTAACTCGATCAGCGTTGCAGAACGCAGCGTCAATCGCAGCCCTATTTTTAACCACCGAGGTTGTAATTGCTGATAAGCCAGAGAAGTCAGCACCTGCACCTCAAGGTGGCGGGGATATGGATTTCTAAATCTAACTAATTTAACTAAGGGCGACTGCTTAGCAGTCGCCCTTAGTTATTTAGGCTATAAATATTTAAACGGAATCCGCATCAACAATTTGATACGCATAACCTTGTTCAGCTAAAAATCGCTGTCGGTGTGCAGCAAATTCCGCATCAACAGTATCTCTGGTAACAACTGTATAAAAAGTTGCAGTTCGACCATCAGCTTTTGGTCGCAATATTCGACCAAGCCGCTGTGCTTCTTCTTGTCTTGAACCAAAAGTGCCAGAAATTTGAATTGCAATAGTTGCTTCAGGTAGATCAATTGAGAAGTTAGCTACTTTAGAAACAATCAATACGTTTATCTCGCCGCTCCGAAATAGCTCATATAGCTCCTGGCGTTCTTTGATTGGAGTTTCACCAGTAATTAATGGTGCTTTTAAATCATCGCTTAATCGATGCAGTTGTTCAAGATACTGCCCAATTACAAGCACTTGCTCACCTTCATGCTTTGCTAATAACTTAATGACAGTTTTAGTTTTTTCTGGCGTAACTGCAGCAATTCGATATTTTGAATCATCTTCACTAATTGCGTAATTGAGTCGCTCATCTTCGCTTAAAGTCACTCGGACCTCAACGCATTCAGCTGGTGCGATGTAGCCTTGATTTTGCATTTCTTTCCAGGGCACATCAAATCGCTTTGGTCCAATTAGACTAAAAACATCACCTTCGCGGCCATCTTCACGAACTAAAGTTGCAGTTAAGCCCAGTCTGCGTCTTGCTTGGATATCTGCAGTGAATCTAAAAACCGGGGCAGGTAATAAATGAACCTCATCATAAATAATCAGACCCCAATCTCTGGCATCAAAAACATCAAGGTGGGCGTACTCGCCTTTTCGCTTAGCTGTCATGATTTGGTATGTTGCAATTGTTACTGGTTTGATTTCTTTTTTGGATCCAGAGTATTCGCCGATCTCTTCTTCGGTTAGTGATGTGCGACGCAGCAGCTCTTCTCGCCATTGCCGAGCTGAAACTGTATTTGTGACTAAAATTAAAGTTGTAGCTTTGGCTTTTGCCATTGCAGCTGCACCAACAATTGTTTTGCCAGCACCGCAGGGCAGCACCACTACGCCAGAGCCACCGTGCCAAAAAGAATCAACTGCATGATTTTGATAAGGGCGAACCTCCCAGCCATCCTCAATTAGTTCAATTGGGTGTGCTTCACCATCAACATAGCCTGCAAAATCTTCAGCTGGCCAACCAAGCTTGAGCAAGGCTTGCTTGAGCGCACCGCGTTCACCTGCAAATACCATGACAGTTTCTTCGTCAAGGCGCTTTCCAATCATTGGAGCAATTTTTTTATTTCGAAGCACTTCTTCTAAAACTGGCTTATCAGTTGTGCTCAACGTTAAGCCGTGCACGGGATGATTCTCTAGTCGCAATCTGCCATATCGACCCATTTGATCGGCAATATCAATTAGCAGTGCGTTTGGCACGGCATATCTGGCGTATTTGATTAACGCATCAACAACTTGTTCAGCATCATGCCCTGCAGCGCGGGCATTCCATAATGCGAGCGAGGTGATGCGATAGGTGTGGATGTGTTCAGGAGCGCGTTCTAGTTCTGCAAATGGCGCAATTGCTTTGCGTGCTTCATCAGCTAATGGGTGATCTATTTCAAGCAGCAAAGTTCGATCACTTTGCACAATCAGCGGTCCGTTAGTCAAAAGGCTCCCAAGATGGTTGACCGCGTATTATCCCAAATTAATTGGTTTTAAGCAGATGAGTGATCATGGCGGCTAGTAATTTCACTCGAGGCTCAATAGCCAAGACCGATACCCACTCGTTTTGAGCGTGAGCACCAGCTCCAACTGCCCCAAGGCCATCAATTGTCGGAATTCCAAGGGCGGCTGTGAAATTGCCATCACTTGCCCCGCCAACCTCTGCATTTGCCAGCTCGGTCACGCCAGCGGCTGGTGCGAGTTGTTTTGCTAACGCAAAAAGCTCCATGCTCATGCTGGCTTCCATTGGTGGTCGATTAATTCCACCAAGCACTTCAATTCGAATTCCAGGCAGCGTAGAACTAATTGCTTTCACACTTTGATCTACGCGCTGTTGTTCAGCTGCGCTCCAACATCTGACATCAATGCTTAGCTCAGCTTGGGCTGGCACTGTATTTGTGGTGGTGCCAGCTTTAATTACAGTTGGAGTAACTGTGGTACCAAGTTCAGCAGCTCCAATCTGACTTACAGCTAGCGCAATTTCACTGATTGCTAAACCAGCATTAATTCCTTTTTCTGGTTCAAGTCCGGCATGCGCTGCTAAACCATGCGCAATTATTTTGTAATCAGAGGTACCTTTTCGCGCAGTCTTTAAAGCTTCATGTTGAGCACATTCCAAAACCAAAACAGCCTTTGCAGTTGCAGCAGCTTTTTCAATTAGCGCGCGAGAAGTAGTTGAACCGATCTCTTCGTCGGTAGTAAGTAAAAATGCAACACCATCGTGATTTGCTTGCGCTATGGCATGAATACCCTGCACAACTCCAGATTTCATATCAACACAACCTGGACCAGTTAACTTATCGCCATTAATTGCAAATGGAATTTCTTTTAAACTGCCAATTGGCCATACGGTATCGATATGGCCCAGCAGCAATACGGTTGGCTTTTCAGCGCCCCACCAAAGATGATCTCGACCAGCAACTGTGATTACTTTTCCGGCAGATCCCAGCCGTTGGGTGAGCAGCTCATTTGCCACCTGCACCACCTTGGCGCAGGCAGCTAAATCTGCGCTGGGAGATTCCACCTCGATCAGGGTCTGCATGTCTTGCAGTGCTAAATTCAAATTCACCATGGGCGCACGGTACCGTGCGGGTTATGGATTGGGTGAATCATTGGCGTGCTCGCAGCGATCAAGCCGCTGCAGGCGCGCAGGTGCGGGAGCTAAAAACCCCTTCTGAACTGCTTGAACTACGAGAACTCTTTGATATCACCTGGCCTTCACCGTCAAGTCAGATCACTCAGAACTTTGGCACTGCGCTAATTCATTCGGGTGCAGTTCTAACTGGCGCTTATCTCGGGCAGCAACTTGTTGCTGGCGCAATTGCCATTGTTAGTGATCAAGCAGGCAGCGTTGGGCTGCATTCGCATATGGCAGCAACTCATCCAGCGCATCGTGGGGCAGGTTATGGCGCGATGGTGAAATATGAGCAGGCTGCAGTTGCAGCTAGCCGGGAGATCAAGAAAATTACCTGGACTTTTGATCCGCTAGTGCTTCGAAATGCCAAACTAAATATTTTAAATCTTGGTGTGACAGTTAAAAAATTTATACCTGATTTTTATGGCGTGATGGAAGACCAAATAAATGCCAATGATTTAACTGATCGATTATGGTGTGAATGGCTGCTTGATGGTGAGCGCGCATTAACTGCACCGCATAATTTAATTTCAGAATCAGATTTAATCAAAGTGCCAATGGTGCCAGATATTGGGGTAGTAAAAAATCTAGAACCTCAACGGGCACGCGAGCTGCGCTTAGAAATGCGATCAGCGCTAACCTTGGCACTAGATGGCAGATCTGAGATAAAAGGCATTTCTCAAGCGAATGAATATCTGATAGGAAAAATATGAGAGTTCAAGAAATTACGCTGCGACGAATTTCAATGCCGCTAGTTCGGCCATTTCGAACTTCATTTGGCACGCAAGCCGATCGTGATATTTTGTTAGTTGAAGTATTAGCAGATTCAAATATTGGATACGGTGAATGTGTTGCAATGAGCATTCCGTTGTATTCGGAAGAATATGTTGTTGGTGCCCAAGATTTCATTTCCCGATTTATTGCACCTAGATTATTTGGTAGAGAGTTTGAACCAACTGAATTTGCTGAACTCACAAAAGATTTGTTAGGCAATCGAATGGCTAAAGCTGCAGTTGAGATGGCGCTGTTGGATGCTTGGCTAAAGGGTCAAGGATTATCTTTTGCAGATTACCTTCGAGTTGAACGAGAAGCTGTTCAAGTTGGAGTCAGCATTGGTATTTCAGATTCCATCACAGGTTTGCTTGAAGAAGTAAATATGTATGTTGAGCAAGGCTATAGCCGAGTGAAGTTAAAAATTGAGCCAGAATTTGATATTGCTCCAACTAAAGCAGTTCGAGCTGAATTTCCCGATCTGATGCTCCAAGTGGATGCAAATCAGGCATATCTGGCAACAGATATTGAGCATTTAGCTCGACTAGATGAATTTGATCTGCTCTTAATCGAACAACCAATGAGTGAGATGGATATTGCTGGCCATATTAAATTAGCAAGAGCAATCAACACACCAGTTTGTCTAGATGAATCCATTACATCTGCGCTAGTTGCTAAAGATTTAATTGAGTTGGGCGCAACAAGTGTGGTAAATATCAAGCCTGGTCGAGTTGGTGGATACCTAGAAGCTGTTCGAATTCATGATGAATGCCAGAAGTTAAATGTTCCAGTTTGGTGCGGTGGCATGTTAGAAACTGGAATTGGCAGAGCTGCTAATTTAGCTTTAGCTGGACTTGCTGGTTTTACTCTGCCTGGAGATATCAGCGCAACAAATCGGTATTGGAACCGTGACATTACTCAGGAATTTGTAGTTGAAAATGGATATATTGCAATTCCAACTGGAATTGGATTTGGTGCGCAAGTGGATTTAGAGAT
>JAURFT010000015.1 GCA_030834185.1 Candidatus Nanopelagicales bacterium | reverse complement strand
ACTTCAATTTGGTGCGTAATCCAATAGCTAATAAATTGATCAAGTGAGAGTGTGCGTGGCACGCCATCCACAATTGCCAACATGTTGCAGCCAAAGGTGTCTTGCAGTTGCGTGTGTTTAAATAAGTTATTTTTTACAACTGTGGCAACTGCATCTTTTTTAAGCACAACCACAATTCGCATACCAGTTCGAGCTGAAGAATCATCTCGAAGGTCAGAGATTCCAGGAATTTTTCCGCTATCAACTAATTCTGCAATTTTTAGTTTTAGATTATCTGGATTAACCTGATAAGGCAGCTCTGAAATTACTAACAGCGTCCGGCCTCGAGAATCTTCTTCAACATCAACCACTGCTCGCATTGTGATTGAGCCGCGACCAGTTCGATACGCTTCTTCAATTCCCCGCTGACCAATAATTGTGGCTTTAGTTGGGAAATCTGGCCCTTTTACGCGCTCTAATAGCGCTGCTAATAATTCTTCTCTGGTCGCAGTTGGGTTCTCTAACGCCCAGGCCACGCCAGCTGCAATCTCAGTTAAATTATGTGGCGGGATATTTGTTGCCATACCAACTGCAATACCACTTGAACCATTAACTAATAGATTTGGAAATCTAGCTGGCAAAATAACTGGTTCTTGGGTTCGGCCGTCATAGTTTGGTACAAAGTTAACTGTGTCTTCGTTAATGTCGCGCACCATCTCCATTGCCAGCTGTGACATTCGAGATTCGGTGTAACGCATTGCTGCAGCACCATCATTACCTGGTGAACCAAAATTTCCCTGGCCATCAATTAGCGGATAACGCATCACCCACTCTTGAGCCAACCGAACTAAAGTGTCATAGATCGCGCTATCACCATGTGGGTGATAGTTACCCATCACATCACCGACGATACGAGCGCATTTGCTGTAGCCGCGATCTGCGCGATAACCGCCATCAAACATTGCATAAAGCAATCGGCGATGCACTGGCTTTAAGCCATCGCGAACATCTGGAAGTGCTCGACCAACAATCACACTCATTGCATAATCAAGATATGAACGTTGTAGCTCACCTCGTAGGTCTACAGGTTCAATTCGACCATGCGGTGAAAGCTCTTCAGTGACTGACACATTTACCTTTCGTTAAATCTTTTTAAATATCCAAGAATCGAACATCGCGGGCATTTTGTTGAATAAAGTTTCTACGGGATTCAACATCTTCACCCATTAAAATACTAAATAGCGCATCTGCTGCAGCTGCATCATCCATTGTTACTTGCAGTAATACTCGCTTTGCTGGATCCATAGTGGTATCCCAAAGCTCATCAGCATTCATCTCACCAAGGCCTTTATAGCGTTGGATTGAATCATCTTTTGGTAATTTCTTACCAGTTGATTTACCAAGCTCCATTACCGCATCGCGTTCACGATCTGAATACACGTATTCAGCATCTTCTCGAGACCATTTAATTTTATATAGTGGTGGTTGCGCTAAATAAACATAACCTTCAACCACAAGTGGTTTCATAAATCTAAACAATAAAGTTAATAGCAAGGTGCGAATATGTTGGCCATCAACGTCCGCATCAGCCATTAATACAATTTTGTGATATCGAAGTTTTGCTAAATCAAAATCTTCATGCACACCAGTGCCGAGTGCTGAAATTAAGGCTTGCACTTCATTGTTTTGTAATACTCGATCTAATCTAGCCTTCTCCACATTTAAAATCTTGCCTCGAATTGGCAAAATTGCTTGAGTGCGAGAATCACGCGCAGTTTTTGTTGAGCCACCTGCAGAATCGCCTTCAACAATAAATAATTCACATTCCTCAGGATTAGTGCTTTGGCAATCAGATAATTTGCCAGGCAGGCCAGAAGAACCAAGCAGGCCTTTGCGACTGCGCGCTAAATCTCGTGCTTTGCGAGCTGCAATTCGCGCGGTTGCCGCTGAGATAGATTTGCGCGCAATATCTTTTCCTTCAGTTGGATGTGATTCCAGCCAGGCGCCAAATTCTTCATTTAACATTGTCTGCACAAAAGATTTCATCTCGGTGTTGCCAAGTTTGGTTTTTGTCTGACCTTCAAATTGAGGTTCACGAAGTTTTACCGAAATAATTGCAATTAAACCTTCGCGAATATCATCTCCGGTTAAATTACTATCTTTTTCTTTTAGCAATCCCCAGTTGCGTGCAGCTTTATTTATCAACAAAGTTAAAGCGGTTCTAAATCCTTCTTCGTGGGTGCCGCCCTCATGGGTATTAATGGTGTTTGCGAATGTGTAAACAGATTCGGTGTATGAACTTACCCATTGCAATGCAATTTCAGCTGAATAACCCTTAGCGTCATCTTCAAACTCAAAAAATAGAATTTCGCGATGGACTGGGGTATCTGATTTTGCTTTAGCAATATGCTTAACAAAATCAATCAAACCATCATCGTATTTATAATCTGCCGTTCTTGGAGCACCATCAACTAATTCACGTTCATCAATTAAAACTAATCGCAGTCCTTTATTTAGAAATGCCATCTCTCTAAATCGAGCTGCAAGTGTTTCAAAATTATAATTTGTGGTTTCAAAAATACTGTCATTAGCAAAAAAAGTTACTTTGGTTCCGGTATCTGTTGCTTTACCAATTATTTTTAGTGGGGCTTCTGGCACACCATTTAAATAAGTTTGAGTCCAGATTGACCCTTCACGCTTAATTTCAACTGTTAGTTTTGTTGATAGCGCGTTTACAACTGAAACACCAACACCGTGCAAACCACCAGAAACTTGATAACCGGTGCCACCAAATTTTCCACCAGCGTGAAGTGTGGTTAACACAACCTCCACAGCTGGTTTTTTCTCAATTGGATGTTCGTCAACTGGAATACCGCGACCGTCATCTGTAACTTCAACGCTGCCATCAGTTAGTAGTCGTACCTGAATTGCGCTGGCATAACCTGCCATTGCTTCATCTACTGAGTTGTCCACCACCTCATAGACCAGGTGGTGTAAACCACGCTCGCCGGTTGATCCGATGTACATACCGGGGCGCTTACGAACGGCATCTAGTCCCTCTAAAACCTGAATTGCACTGGCGTCGTAAGACACGTAAAAGAACTCCTAAATTGAGTAATTTGATTAGGCGCATCTTACCCAAATTCAGCTGGTTTTGGGTGGTTGTAAGCAAGCCCTAACCCTCAAAAACCCCTCTAAATCGCATCAGATTTGATTTGGCCCTATTTTGGCCGTTCCCTGAAGTTTTAGATCCGCGGCTTTTATTGGCCAATTAGCGGTTTTAGTGATGATCTGTGGAAAGTTATCCACAGATTTCCACATTCTGTGGAGAACTATCGGCGGCGGCCTTCGCGCACTCGCCAGGCGCCCGGAGTGCGGCGAACTGTTGGTGGCAGCACTTTTACGCTGGTAATTCCAAGCTCAGGTGCTGCTTGCTGCAGTTTTTCCAGCAGCACTGGAGTTAGATATTTAAGTTGGGTCGCCCAGGCAGTGGAATCTGCACGCAGAATCAATTCAGTGTGCTCAAATTTTTCTATAACTAGATGTGCTGCGGTTTCAGCGCCCACCACATCTGCAAATTGCGTATGTAGTTGCGCTAGTGCTTTTGGTTGCTGCCAACCAACATTGTCTACAAACTCAGTTAGCGCATCACCAATTAATTGCGGATCATGATTTCTAGTAGTTGTGCTTCGTGTTCGAAAATTAGTTTTTCGGCTTAAGCGATGCAGCAAGGATCTGCCAGGGTCTGCTGGATTACTCACTGATCACCTCGCCACTACTAAACCGATAGATCTTGGCGGCAAGATTACTAGGTAAGTCAACTTCAGCGGCAGTTGTGATAATTGTTTGATCCACCCCAAGCGCAATCTGCATTAACTGTTCCCGACGATTGTCATCTAGTTCAGCAAACACATCATCAAGCACCAGGATTGGACTTGAGGTGCTATTGATGGATTTTTGTAGTAATTGCAAAACGCCTAACTTTAACGAAAGTGCAGTTGACCAGGTTTCACCATGGGATGCATAACCTTTTATCGGCAAACCATTTAATTTAAACAAAATCTCATCGCGGTGGGGACCAATCAAGGTTACACCGCGCTTTACTTCTTCAGCTAATGAATTTGTGACGGCAGTTTGTAATTGACTTTTTATCCACGTCAAATCTGAAGTTAATTCCAGCTCGCTCCAAGATGGTTGATATTGATATTCCAATAAATTATCAGGAGCAATTTGTTGATAAAAGTTATTCACATATGGAATTAATTCATGAAGTAAATTAAGCCTGACCAATATTAATTCAGCTGCAATTGTAATAAATCTTTCACTCCAGACATCTAAAGTTTCAATAGCAGCAGTTTGCGCTTTGCCGCTTAAGATGCTGGCACTTTTTAGTAATGAATTTCGTTGTTTCAACACCCGTTCAAAATCTGACCTAATTGAAGCAACTCTTGGATTTAACATGGTTGCGGTTGAATCAGTAAAAAATCGCCGATCACCTGGGTCGCCTTTTAAAATTTCAAGGTCATCTGGGGCAAAAATTACTACTTGAGCTATTCCTAATCCTTCGCGATTTTTCACTGGGTTTTTATTAACCCAAACCGTGTTTGCCTTATTGCTGTTTAGCTCAATTTCTAGCTGCACGGTGTTATTGGTGATGTTGAAATTACCACCTATTTTGGCAACAGATTCATCTTTATTGATTAACGGCGCATTGCTGGCAACTCGGTGGCTTTCCTGATTTGCAAGAAAATATAAGGCTTCAACCACGTTTGTTTTGCCTTGCCCGTTATTTCCCAATAAACAAGTAATGCCGCTATCAAAAACTAAGTTCAGTGATTTATGAGATCTGAAATTAATTAAAGATATTTGTGTTAAATACATCAGCCATTTAAGCGAACTGGCATTAATAAATATCGGTAATTAGGTGTAGTTGAGCCGGCTGCAGCTAATACCGCTGGTTTATTTGGTGAAGTAAACATTAGTTGGCTAGAGGCTGACCCAACGGCATTTAAACCTTCAATTAAATATTGATGGTTAAATGCAATATCTAAACCATCTCCGCTAATTTCACACTCCACAACTTCAGTTGCCATTGGATCGTCGCCATTTCCAGCAGTTAAAATTACTTCACCTTCATTAAAACTACATCTAACCGGTGAATTTCGATCAGCTACTAAAGCAACTCTTTTTACAGAATCAATAAGGGATTGGGTGTTTAAGGTAACAATTGTAGATGAGTCTGCCGGTAGTAATGTTTTATATTTTGGAAATTCAGCATCTAATAATCGGCTGGTCATTTTCTTTCCAACAGCTTCAATACCAATTAATTTTTCACCATCATCACTTGATGAAAAAGTTAATCGCACACTCTCGCCTGTTAATGTGCGAGCTGCATCAGCTAAATTTTTTGCTGGTATTAACGCATTAATCTCCATGTTTGCAGTATCTGGCTGCCAAGTAATTTCTTTAACAGCTAACCGGTATCTATCTGTTGCAGCTAAAGTTAACGAATCACCAGTAATTTCTATTTTAATTCCAGTTAACATTGGCAGTGTTGAATCCATACCAGCTGCAACGGCAACCATAGTTACCGTTTCGGCAAACAGCGCGGTTGGAATAGTTCCACCAAGTGTTGGTAGTTCTGGTAGCGCTGGGTAATCATGATCTGGGATTGTTGGTAGTAAAAAGTTTGATCTATCGCAAGTTAACTCAACCCGACTGCCATTAATCTCAATTGTGATCGGTCTATTTGGAAGAGCTTTAACAATGTCAGCTAAAATTCTGCCGTTTACTAATACTTTTCCAGGGGTGAAAACATCGGCTTTAACTACCGCTTTGGCAGATGTTGAAAAATCAAAAGTTGATAACTGCAGTTCACCGCTAGCGGCATCAATTAATAAGCCAGCTAGTGTGGGGGTGGCAGGTCGGGTGGGCAGAGTGCGCGCAGCCCAACTAACTGCATCACTAAATGCCGCTTTCTCAACCTGAAACTTCACTTTTTCCTCTAGTTCTATTCATTTAATTATGTTTAATGGTAGATGTTCCCAGAATAAACCACTTTTTAATAGTTGCCACAACTAGTTACCCACAACCACTATTTTGGCTAAACATAATTTCTAATATGTTAGTCGTAGTAGTAGGCTCGGTGGATTCTGTGGATAACTATTAAAACCCTCAAAAAACCACTGTTCACACCTGTGGATAACCTTTGGAGAAGTGGCACCTTACTACCTCTAAATCTGCCCTTTTTCACTACTTTAATGGCCCGTGTGGGAAAACCTGGTTTTTCTACCCAGGAAACCCACCTAAAAACCAAAGTTATCCACAAGATCTCCCCAAACCGTGGATTAAAGGTTTAGCCTTTTCTAGCCTCAGTTCTAATTCGAGCTGTTAGATCTGCAATTTGGTTATACAAACTTCGGCGCTCTGCCATTAATTGTCGAATTTTGCGATCTGCATGCATCACTGTGGTGTGATCTCGTCCACCAAATGCCTGACCAATTTTAGGTAGTGATAAATCTGTGAGCTCACGGCATAAATACATTGCAATTTGTCTTGCTGTAACTAAAACCCTTGATCTAGAACCACCAGTTAGGTCATCCATGCTCACTCCAAAATATTGAGCTGTTTGAACCATAATTAAATTAGAAGTAACCTCTGGGCCAATACTTTCTGGAATAACATCTTTCAAAACAACTTCAGCCACTTCTAAACCAACTGGCTGCCGATTTAAATTAGCAAAAGCTGTAATACGAACTAAAGCACCTTCAAGTTCGCGAATATTGCTAGATACACGAGAAGCAATAAATTCCAGAACCTCTGCTGGCACATTTAATTTTTCTTGCGCTGTTTTTTTACGCAAAATTGCAATACGAGTTTCTAAGTCAGGTGGTTGAATATCAGTTATTAACCCCCACTCAAACCGAGAGCGCATTCGATCTTCAAAATCTTGCAGCTGCTTTGGTGGTAGATCACTTGTTACAACAATTTGTTTGTTGGCGTTGTGTAAAGTATTAAAAGTATGAAAAAACTCTTCCTGCGTCTGCACTTTTCCACTTAGAAACTGAATATCATCAACTAACAACACATCAATATCGCGATATCTGCGCTGAAACGCTGCAGCCTTATCATCACGAATTGAGTTAATAAATTCATTTGTAAATTCTTCACTTGATATATATCTAACTTTTGCACCGTTATACAAACTTCGGGTGTAGTGGCCAATCGCATGAAGTAGATGAGTTTTACCAAGTCCAGAACCACCATAAATAAATAACGGGTTATAAGCTTTTGCTGGCTGCTCTGCCACTGCAACTGCTGCAGCATGCGCGAATCTATTTGATGAACCAATTACGAAAGTATCAAATGTGTATTTTGGTGAAAGTCTGGAATCTGAATCTATTCGAGATGCTGGCGAACCTGTTCCTGGTCGGTTCTGCTCTTCATCAAAATTAGGTTGAGCTGGTGCGGCATAAGTGGCATCGGCCATCTCATCAGTTAAATCTTCATCAAGCGCCGGTGCAATAGATGGATCAACTGAAACCGCTAACCTGATCTCGTAACCAAATTCAGCAGTTAACGCTCTAACCAACACTGGTTTTAGCCTGGTTTCAAGCACATCTTTGGTAAATTCATTTGGGCTAGCTATCAGCACCGTGCCTTCAATTAGCGCCAACGGTTTGGTTAACGCCACAAAGGCTCGATCTTGGGGAGAAAGCGACACATCGGACAAATGGGTCAAACTACGAGCCCAAACATCAGCTAGATCGACAACTTCGTCCACAAACCCCCCTAAAAACCAGATTAATCCACAGATTTGATGCGGGAAGTGAACTTATCCCCAACCCTCACCCAGCGCAATAGTGGGGGAGGATAAATCTGCAACACACCGCAATAGTTACCTAATATTTATCAACCATGCTGTCATTATGCGCCACCCTCGCCGTTAAGGGGGCAGTATGGGGTGCGATATGCTCCCGCCTCGCGATCAAAGCGATCGCAATCCTTGAAGAAGTTTTGGAGCCATCGTGAGCAAGAAAACTTACCAGCCCAACAATCGTCGTCGGGCTAAGAAGCATGGCTTCCGCCACCGAATGAGCACTCGTGCTGGTCGCGCTATTTTGGCAGCGCGCCGCCGCAAAGGCCGCGCCAAGTTATCGGCGTAGTTTTTTATGTTGCCGGCTAAATACCGGTTGCGCCGTCGTGGCGACGTAGCCAATGTATTAAGCAAAGGCCGAAAAACTCCGGCCGGTGCTGTAGTTATTCATTCGATCCCAGCTAATCAACCACCAACTCAATTTGCGTTTGTGGTTTCTAAGAAAGTTGGAAATTCAGTGGTTCGCCATCGCGTTACTAGAGTGCTTCGCCATATTGTCGCAGAGCAAGCAACAAGTTTTAACCCTCCTCAACAAATAGTCGTTAGAGCTTTATCTAAAGCTTCACAAATTCCAACCGAAGTTATTAAGGCTGATTTTGTGGCAGCTGTGGCAAAAGTGAATGCATATGCTAACTAAAATTTTCTCAGCACCATTTGTGATTGCAATCAACGCATATAAAAAATTCATCTCACCGCTAACCCCTGCCTCTTGTCGATTACACCCATCTTGTTCCAGTTATGCGTTAACTGCAGTTCAATTGCACGGACCCATAAAAGGCGTGCTGTTATCGGCTTGGCGATTGCTGCGCTGCAACCCATTTACAAAAGGTGGCGTTGATCCAGTGCCAGCAAAAGGAGCTTGGCGAGCTGAAATAGATCTATCGGGATACCTTAGAACCAAATTGAAAGCAGGAGCTCTGTGAGCACGATTTTTGCCCCATTTATCTGGATTTTTAATCGACTAGAAGATCTAGTGTCATGGATTTTAATTACCTTCCATGACTTACTAACGCCAGTATTTGGTGCCAGCTCGGGTTGGTCTTGGAGTTTGTCGATTATTGGACTTGTAATTGTGATTCGAATTGCGTTAATTCCGTTATTCGTAAAACAAATTAGAGCTGTTAGAAACATGCAAGCGATTCAGCCGCAGATTAAAGAACTACAAAAAAAGTATGCAGATAATCGCGAAAAGCTGGGTCAGGAAATGATGAAGCTGTATCGCGAAACGGGAACCAATCCGTTTTCATCATGTCTACCAATCTTGCTGCAAGCACCGATATTTTTTGCACTCTTTAGAGTGCTGCAAGGAATTGCGCTAAATAGACCAGAGGGCATTTTTGCTAACCCAAACAATTTAGTATTAATTGATCAAGCACGCGAAGCTTTAGTTTTTGGTGTGCCAATTTATGCAACACTAATCAATGCAGATGAAACCCCGTCAGTGTCAGCAACTATTACGTTAACAATTTGTTTGATCATTTTTATGTCAGCAACAACTTTTATTACCCAGCGCCAATTAATTATTAAGAACTCAGCACCAAATAACCCAATGGTGCAGCAACAAAAAATTCTGCTTTATGTGTTCCCAATTATTTTTGCAGTAGGTGGTGTTGGTTTTCCAATTGGTGTTTTGATTTATTGGTCAACTACAAACCTGTGGTCAATGTTCCAACAATTCTGGGTGATTCGAAATTCACCAACCCCAGGCACGCCAGCTTTTGAAGCCTGGCAGCAGCGCAAGCAAACTAAGCAGCGGAAAAAAGGAATCAATCCAGAAGAGCAGGCCAAGCCTGAAGCGGAGCTGCCGCCAACGCCGCGAAATCAACCAAAGCATCAACCCCGAAAAAAGCGCAATAAAAAGAAGAATGGCGAGAACAAGTAATTTTCCCGATTTGTCTAAAAAGTGAGGTTTTATGACTGAGGCACCAACAACGAAGATAGCGGATCTAGAGCGCGAAGCTGATATTGCTGCGGATTATCTAGAGGAGCTACTTGACATAACAGATCTTGATGGCGATATTGAGCTTGATATTGAGGCAGATCGCCCGCTGGTTGCTATTGAGGGCGGTGATCTAGCAGTGCTGGTTGGCGAAGATGGCAAGGTGCTACAGGCGCTGCAGGATCTAGCTCGATTGGCAGTTCAGCGCGAAACCGGCGAGCGCAGCCGATTAATGCTTGATGTTGGCGGTCACCGAGCTGCTAGAAAAGCCACGCTAGCTAAATTTGGAGCCGAAACTGCCGCCAAAGTAATCAAATCTGGCAAGTCCATCAAGCTTGACCCAATGAGCGCTTTTGAGCGAAAAGTTGTGCATGATGCAGTTAATGCAGCTGGTGCGCTAAGTGAGTCTGAGGGCGAAGAGCCAAATCGCTACATTGTGGTGCGCCCACCTGCCGCATGACCGATGTTTCCCGTGAAACATTAATACTGCAGGCTTACCCTGAATCAGCGCTAAAACTGCAGCAATTCCATGATCTGCTGGCTGTGGAAGGCCCAATTCGAGGACTAATCGGCCCCAAAGAGGTCGAAAAACTCTGGGATCGCCATATTGGCAACTCCCTAGTGCTAGAAACCCTGCTGCCAGATGGGTGCTCGCTGATTGATATTGGCACTGGAGCTGGACTGCCGGGCATCCCGATTGCAATAGTGCGACCTGATCTTGAGATCCACCTAGTTGAGCCGATGCAGCGCCGAGTTGAGTTCTTGGAGCTGGCAGTGCAGCAGCTGGATTTAACCAATGTCCAGATTCACCGAGCCAGAGCCGAGCAGCTGCATGGCCAGTTGGTAGCAGACCTGGTTACCGCAAGAGCGGTTGCGGCGGTTAAAGAATTGATTGAATGGTGCGAGCCGCTGCTAAATTCCCATGGCAGATTAGTGCTGCTTAAAGGGGAGAAAGCTGAGATTGAGATCAAAGCGGCCAAACCCACCTTGCATAAGCACGGCTTGGTTTTAGATGACATTGTGCTGCTTGGTGAGGGAATTCTGACTGAACCAACCCGTGCTGTAGTGCTAATTCGTAAATAAAACCTGCATCAATTAGGTTTCACGTGAAACAATGCGCCTTGGAGGCAAAATGTGTAGGAGGCGCTGTGTCTGAGGCTAGCACCCAGATCACCCCAACGGTTCGAATTAAGAAACTACCCAATCTGCCAAAACCAGAGCAGACCCGGGTATTTGCGATTGCAAACCAAAAAGGCGGAGTGGGTAAAACCACCAGCACAGTTAATTTAGCCGCCGCTATGGCGCTAAGTGGGCTGCATGTTTTAGTGGTGGATATTGATCCACAAGGAAATGCCTCAACCGCGCTAGCAATTGAGCACCCAGTTGGCACTCCAGATGTGTATTCAGTTTTAGTTGAAGGCAAGCCACTTTCGGCCATTGTGCAGTCCTGCCCCACAATTCCAGGTTTATTTGTTGCCCCAGCCACAGTTGATCTAACTGGCGCTGAGATTGAGCTAGTAAGTGTGGTGGCGCGCGAATATAGATTAGCTCGAGCTATTGATGGTTACATTGCAGAACACAAAGCCAAACACGGCAGACAAATAGATTATGTCTTAATAGATTGCCCACCAAGTTTAGGTTTATTAACTTTAAACGCACTTGTTGCAGCTAAAGAAGTTCTAATTCCAATTCAGTGTGAATATTACGCTCTAGAAGGCGTTGGACAATTAATTGCAAACGTTGAGTTAGTTCGCGAACATTTAAATCCACTACTTGATGTCTCAACAATCTTAATGACAATGTTTAACTCAACTACCAAGTTATCACAGCAAGTTGTTGAAGAAGTTAGATCACATTTTGGTGATCGCGTATTAACTGCAGTTGTGCCACGTGCAGTTAGATTAAGTGAAGCACCTTCTTATTCCCAAACCATTTTTACATATGACGGCTCATCAATTGGTGCGCAAAGTTATTTAGCTGCTGCAACTGAGATTACAAATAAAATTATTGGAACCAAACATGACTGAGCGCAGAGGTTTGGGTCGCGGACTCGGTGCGTTAATTCCACCCACTGATTCAGCAACACCAACTACAACAAACGTTTCAACTTCAACCGAAGTTGTGCCAGGTTTAATTCTTAAAGAAATAGTAATAACACAAATTGCACCAAATCCAAAACAACCAAGAACTGTTTTTGATGAAGCTGATTTAGATGAACTTGCATTCTCGCTTAAAGAAGTTGGGCTACTGCAACCCATAGTGGTGCGACCAAGCAGTGCAGGTTATGAAATTGTGGCAGGTGAGCGCAGATGGCGCGCAGCACAAGCTGCGGGCTTTAAAACAATTGCAGCGTTAGTGCGTGAAACAAGTGATGATGTTTTATTACGTGATGCATTATTAGAAAACTTGCACCGTTCCCAATTAAATGCACTTGAAGAAGCATCTGCTTATGCCCAATTACTTGATGATTTTGGTTGCACCCAAGAAGAGCTTGCGCAGCGACTTGGTCGCTCTCGACCACAAGTAACAAACATGTTGCGATTACTGCGACTGCCAATTGCAGTGCAACGCAAAGTTGCCGCTGGTGTTATCTCCGCAGGACATGCGCGGGCATTGCTTTCACTTGATGATCCAGCTGCAATGGAGCGATTAGCAGAACGAATTGTTTCAGAGGGAATCTCGGTCAGATCAACTGAAGAGATAGTTTCAGTTGGTGCAGCAGATTCAACTAAACCTCGTAACAACAAGCCCCGCAGCGGATTGCCAGCTGCTGCTGCTGCTGTGATGGAGCGATTAGCTGATCGACTTGATACGCGAGTAAAAGTTGAAGGCAGCGCAAAGCGCGGACGAATAGTTATTGAGTATGCAACAATTGAAGATCTGCGACGAATTACAGATCTTATTGATCGAGATTAGTTAACAGATTTAAAAACACATCTCCAAGATCTAAACCAGCAGCTGCAATTGCTTGCGGAAATAAACTTGTTTCAGTCTGACCGGGATTTATGTTTACTTCCAGAAACCAAATATTTCCAGCAGCATCAATAATTAAATCAGTTCTTGAGATATCTTTTAAACCAAGCGCTTTATGCATTTTGATCGCAATTTCATTCGCTGCATAAGTTAGCTCTGGGCTAATT
The DNA here is from genome assembly GCA_030834185.1 of Candidatus Nanopelagicales bacterium. Taxonomy (GTDB): domain Bacteria; phylum Actinomycetota; class Actinomycetes; order S36-B12; family UBA5976; genus AcAMD-5. Next base: position 15,854 of record JAURFT010000015.1, on the reverse strand, counting down.
CGCGCTGGCACAAAAAACTCAGTCATCCCTGCGGTGTAGCGGCAGTCATAGTCATATAACTGATGATCTGGCACAATCTCAACAATTGGCAAGGTTTTAATTCCGGATTTATCTTCTAACACACAAACTGCAATCTCAGTGCCAGTAATAAAAGGCTGCATCAAAACAACTGCACCATAAGAAAACGCAGTCACCATTGCACCTGGCAGCTCCGATTTAGTTTGCACAACAGAGGCACCAAGTGCCGAACCACCATGGCTTGGCTTTACCACCATAGGTAGCCCAATTGAACTAATGGCTGATTCCAACAGGTCTGCAGCCCCAAGGGATTTAAATGCTTCTTGTGGCAGCACAATAGATTTAGGAACAAAAACACCAGCGGCAGCGGCAATTTGATTTGCAATTGGTTTTTCAAATGCAATTCGCGCTGCTGCAGATGCTGACCCCAATGTTTTATAGCCGGCAACATCTAGCACTTCACGAAGTGATCCATCTTCACCAATTTGACCATGCACTAGCGGTAGTACTACGTCCGGATTTAATTTGCGCAGCTCAGGTAATAAATCAGCATCAATATCAACTTCAAAAACCTCTACCCCTTTATCCCGCAGCGCCTGTGAAACTCTTCGACCAGATCGAAGTGATACCTCACGCTCAGCGGATAAACCGCCTGCTAATACTGCAACCTTCATTAGTTTCCTCCCACACCAAAAGTTTTAAGTAACTCAGCCTCTTCGCTCATTACATTTGATAACCGCTTAACACCTTCAACAATTCGCGCTGGTGGTGGATAGCAAAATGATAATCGCAGATTTGATCTGCCTTGGCCATCAGCATAAAACCCAGTGCCCGGTACATATGCCACTAAATGCGAGACAGCTCGCGGCAGCATCGCTGTGGCATCAAAACCAGGTGGCAGCGTTAACCATGAATAAAAGCCACCAGTTGGCACAGTCCAGCTCACCCCAGGCGGCATGTAATCAGTTAGCGCTGTTAGCAGCGCATCGCGACGCTGCTGATAGATATCTCTAAAAGTTGCAACTTGCGCTAACCAGTCTTGCGTTCGTAGATATTCATCCACAATCAGCTGTGTGAAATTACTTGGACACAGCGAGGCAGCTTCATTTGCTAAAACTAATTTTTCCCGCAGCGCATGCGGCGCAACTGCCCAACCGATGCGAAGACCAGCAGAAATAATTTTGCTGAACGAACCACAATAAACAACTCGCTCTTTTTCATCCGCAGCCATTGGTCGGTGAATAATTGAATCAAAACTTAACAACGCATATGGATCATCTTCAATAATTAATACATCTTCGCGCTGGGCAATCTCAACAATTTCTTTACGGCGAGCTTGCGGCTGTGTAATTCCAGCTGGATTATGAAATGATGGAATTGTGTAGAGCAGCTTTACTTTTTTGCCTTCAGCTTTTACTTTTGCAATCATCTCTTGCAGCGCAACTGGGTTTAAGCCATCTGCATCCATCGCCACATGTCGGATATCAGCTTCATATGCACGAAAAACTCCAAGCGCTCCAACATATGATGGGGATTCAACTAAAATCACATCACCTGGATTACACATCACGCGCACAATTAAATCGATCGCCATCTGCGAACCGGCAGTAATTACGATGTCATCTGGATGTGCGCTCATTCCAGTTGGACGCATGACTTCTAAAACAGACTCGCGCAGTGAAACATGTCCTTGGCCTGCACCGTATTGCAGCGCAGTTTTGGCATCTTTAGTTATTACTGAGTTAACTACTGATCTAAACATCTCAACATCAAGCGCCTCTACAAAAGGCATACCGCCAGCAAGTGAGACAACTTCAGGGCGAGAAGCCACGGCAAAAAGCGCTCTGATCTCACTGGCGCGCATTGAAGTAGCTCTTGAGGCATATGCCTGCACCCAAGGATCAAGCCTGGAGCCGCTTGAGTTCTCTGCCATTTCCATCCTTGAAGATTATGGTTTTAAGGTTGCTAAGACTAAGTGCTGCCCACTCACCCTGCGAATTGGGATGCGCCTTAGCTAAGTGGTGCAAAAAATTTAGCCAGCGCTGCAACCGCTGCATCTGCAGCTGCAGTTAAATTGGCTGGCTTTGCGAGTAGCTGCGCATCTGTGGGTGAAGTAATAAAACCTAGATCAATTCGAACCGCTGGCATCACCGTAGCCCGCAGCAGCGGCCAGGATTTACCAAGCACCTCACCGCCACCAAAATCAGTGCAATCGAGCAGCTCGGCAACTATTAATTGGGCAAACTCTTCACCAAGCAGCGAATAACCATGAGTGCCGGCAAAGAAATAACCCAGCACACCGCTGATGGCAGCATCATCTGCAACCCCAATTTGCACACTTAACACTAAGTCAGCTGCTGATTCATTAGCAAAATCTGCTCGGGTAATTGTGGAGTCGCGGCCATCGCTGCTGTGAGTGACTAAAACATTAGTTCCTAGCGCTGCAAGTCGCCCTTCAATTAATTTAACGATTTTAGTTGCAATCTGAGTTGTTTGATCAGCTAAATATTTATCAATAAATGGATCAGAGCCAATATCAAGCAAAATAGTTCTATTTGCAATCCCAGTGCGTTTAGTTTCATGCTTTAGTTTTTCTCGCAGCGCAGCTGCATTGCCACCTGCGACTGTGCGATTTAATCGGTTCAATCCCATAATGGTGTGAACCCCAACTATCCCATCATCCATTACGCCAATTGCGCGCTGAAACTCTTTTGCCGCCTTCTCGGTGCGTTTTCCAAAAATGCCATCAACATTGCCCGGACTAAAACCAAGCTGCGTTAATCGTTGTTGTAATTGTCCAACATCATCACCATGAATTAAATTTCCAACCTGATAACTAAGCACACGATCTCCTAGCGACCAAACTGCTTCATCAAGTCGCTTCCAAGTGTCGCTACCAACAATGCCATCAACACTTAATCCGCGTTGCTGCTGAAAAAGCTTTACGGCATTAAATACTTCATCATCAAACACATTGCTGTTTACCGGACCTAATAAGCCAAGTCGGACTAAGTGATCTCGAATCTCGCTGATCGCAGGACCTTGATCACCAACGCAATAGCGGGTGATGGACATTAATTACTGAATAAATTCAGCTAATTCAGCCAACATAGCTTGCTTTGGCTTAGCACCAATAATTTGTTTTACTACTTTGCCACCAACATATACATTCATAGTTGGAATTGAAGTGATACCAGCGTTCTGAGCAGCAGCAGGATTCTCATCGATGTTTAGTTTCACAATTTGTAGTTTGCCATCAGTTTCACCGGCAATCTCTTCTAAAATTGGTGCAATCTGCTTACACGGACCACACCATTCAGCCCAGAAATCAACCAATAGGGGAACTGTTGATGCGGCAATCTCAGCTGCGAAAGTAGCATCAGTGAAAGTTTTAATAGCGGCCATTTTTACTCCTTAGTTGTGAGAAATCCATCTTTCAGCATCTAATGCTGCCTGGCAGCCAGAACCAGCTGCGGTAATTGCTTGGCGATAGGTGTGATCTACCAAATCACCACAAGCAAAAACGCCAGGCAGGTTTGTTGCTGTGCTACCTGGTTTTACTAGTACATAACCTGCATCATCTAAATCAATCTGACCTTTTACTAGCTCATTTCGAGGATCATGACCAATTGCAATAAATAAACCAGTCACAGCCAGAGTTGAGTTTTCACCGGTAACTAAATTATGAGTTTTAAGCTCAGCTAATTTACCATCTTTACCAACAGCTTCGGTTACTTCAGTATTCCAGATAAATTCAATTTTTGGATCTGCTTCAGCTCGGGTCTGCATAATTTTTGAAGCACGCAATGAATCGCGGCGATGAATTAAATAAACCTTATCGGCAAATCGAGTTAAGAAAGTAGCTTCTTCAACTGCCGAGTCGCCACCACCGACAACTGCGATGGTTTGGTTACGGAAGAAGAAACCATCACAGGTTGCGCACCAAGAAACCCCATGGCCAGATAATTCTTTCTCACCTGGCACGCCAAGCTCACGGTAGCCAGAGCCCATCGCCAAAATAACCGCTTTAGCAAAATACTCATTGCCCCGATCATCTTTAAGATGCTTTATTGGGCTTTTCAAATCTGCATAAACCACATCATCGGTAACAAATTCAGTGCCAAAACGCTCAGCTTGTGCTCGCATCTGCTGCATTAACTGCGGCCCCATAATTCCCGTTTCAAAGCCAGGGAAGTTCTCAACCTCAGTGGTATTCATAAGTGCACCACCTGCAGTTACCGCACCTTCAAACAGCAACGGGTTTAGCTGGGCTCGAGCAGCATAAACACCAGCGGTGTAGCCGGCAGGACCTGAGCCAATAATCGCGATTTCAGCGGGATTTTCTTTAGTAGTCATGTCACTATTGTAGTTAAGAAAGCGCCCCGTACACACCCACTCTGCTAATTTGCAGATTTGTGCCAGCTGGAATTGTGAACCAGATAGTCACATACTCCCCGGTCACAAACCGTGGCCCAAAAATGATAACTGAGCTTGCAGCTTCAGTTATCTCACCTAGCACCCCAACAGCTGTTGGAGAGGTGATTGCAGTTGAGTTCACTTGGGCTGTTAGATCAACTCCGTTTATATTTAAATCCAACTCCACCCGCTGCACAGTTCGACGCTCTTTAAGTTTGATCTGCAGTCCAAATCCAGTTGGCATATTTATAACTTTAGTAATGTCAACAGTTTTTGCTGCTTCATCTTCTTTTATTAGCTGCACGCTAGCAACAGGCAACAACTCAGTTCGAAGATCTGTGCCAGTTTGAACCACCGGACCTTGATTTATGGCAGTTGGGTCAATTAACGAGGTAAAAACTAACGCGGATCCAGCAACTAATAGTGAAGCAATTACAACTAGTGACCCAATTAACCCGTTGCGTGTAATTGTTGATGGCGGCAGGTCAATAGTTGGTAATTGTGCGAATTTAGATTTTGGTAAAGTTGATTTCAGCAGTTCAGCTAAATCAGTTATTTTTAAATTTGGATTTAGATTTGAATTTACAGTTGGCACAGTTTGTTGCACTAAGTCATCCCATAACGGAGCAAGTTTTGGGGTTAACTGCGATGGCAGCACCACAACTCCGTTCACGCTTGGCGCTGCAGGAAGTGTGCTTGCAGTTAATAACGGCCAAGTTGCAGTAACAGCGGCATAACCAATTGCCCCAACAGCTGCAATATCGGCCGCTTCTGCGGTGATGCCAAAAGATTCAGTTAACACTCCTGCAATACCAAAGCCTCTTATCTTGATTCCAGCACTAGTAATAATTACATCATCTGCTCCAACTGCGCCATGAAAAACCTGCTGTGCATGCGCTGAGCTTAAACATTCAATAACTGAGCTAACAATCTCTACCGCATCTTTTAGCGGTGCTCGACCAAGCACTCGCTCTGCCACAGTTACACCTTGCGCCCACTCACTAATCACTGCAAAATGCGTCTGGTTTTTCACAATGTCTAAAACTCGCAGCACTCGTGGATCTTGCAAATTGGCAGCTGCTGATGCGCTAGCTTGCAGCTTTAATACTCGTGGATCAGCTATTGGTAGCGTCCAGATGCTCACATCACGCTCTAGTTTGCCATCCCAGCCCCGCCACCACGAAGCCCCGTTTACTTGCTTGATTCGTTCGGTTAGTTCGTAATGCTCAACGAAATTAGCCATTATTTTATCGGCTTACCATTTTGATGATAACGGATAATTCAGCAAGTGGTTTAAATTGATTTAATCCAATAAAAGTTGATGCTGCAATAATTAAAGCAATAACAAGTTGCAGCAAGGAATATGTTGCCGAATTTGGCAACCAAGTATCAACAAAATTCACAATAACAAAACTTAACAGCACACTAGGAGCGCTCAATAACAAAGTATGGGTGGCAGTTTTAGCTACCAGATTAAGATTTAAATTCAGCGGTTTTCTTAATTGCAAATACATTCCAATTGCAGCAACTAAATAACCAATGCTGTAACCAACAGCTAAGCCCACAACCCAGTAGCCACGTGTTGTGGTGAGTAAAAACACGGCAGCAGCAAGTAGCTGCACAATATTCATCACTACTGTTAAATAAAACGGGGTCTTAGTATCTTCTTGGGCATATGCGGCGCGCGAAAGCAGATAAAAAACTGTAAATGGCAACAAGCTAAGTGCAAATGCACTTAAAACCAAACCACTAATTCCCGTTTGCACAAAATTAGCATTTCCGCGCGCAAACAGCGCCAACATGATGTCTTTGCCATGAGCTAACACCATTAACGCGATTGGAATAATTATGATCGAAAGTGTACGAAGTGCTTTTTCAATGTCTGCACCAAGCGCAATTAAATTGTTAGCATGCGCTGTTCTTGCCAAACTTGGCAAAAGTGCAGTAACTAATGAAACTGTAAGCACTGCATGTGGGAGCAACATAACCAAATGGGCATTTTGATAGGCCGTGACACCAACCGTGTTTACAGAGGCATCATTTGCAGTTGCTGCAATTCTAGTAATTGCAGCGTAACCAATCTGATTTACTAAAACTAAGCCAACTGTCCAAAATGCTAACTTTGAAGTTCTGCCAAGTCCGGAATTTTTAAAATCAAACCTAGGGCGATACTTATAACCACTTTTTATTACAGCCGGCACCAATATTGCTGCTTGCAGCACAATGCCAAAAGTTGTACCAATTGCTAAAAACGTAATTGACCGATCCGAAATTATATTGGCATTAGAAGCGCTAATCTGGCTTAGAAAAATCAATCCAGTAATAATCACAATAAAGTTATTAACAATTGGCGCATACATAGGTAGCACAAAGCGGTCTCGCGAATTTAATATCTGTGAAAGCAAAGTAAAAATGCCGTAGAAAAATATTTGAGGTAGTAAAAATCTTGCAAATAATAAAGTGGCATTTTTATCTGCCTGGGCCCAATTGGTTGGTAGATAAATTTGAATCAGCCAAGGAGCTAGCAATACAACTAGCACTGTAATTACAAATAACAGCAATCCAGTAGCGGTTAATAATCGATCCGTGAATGCTTTACCACCATCTGAATCATCTTTCATTCGGCGAACTAGCTGCGGAATAAAAACGGCATTTAGCGCGCCACCCACAGTTAAGATATAAATAATGTTAGGAAGCGTATTTCCAATTGTGTAAGCATCAGCTAGCGGACCAAAGCCAAGCGCAGCCACAATAACCGCAGTTCTAAGTAGTCCAGTGGCTCTAGAAATTACAGTGCCAGCAGCCATTGCGCTGGTATTACGTAATAACTTAGACATCAGATCTAGCTCCTGCCGTTGCAGGTTTATTATCTCCAATTTCACGGCGTTTTTTGATTCTGCCGCGAACTGAGATCGCGCTTAACACCAGCAGCACACCAAAGGCACCAAAGATAATCAGCTGTGCAACTATTCGATACTGCGACACTTCAATTTGTAGCACTGTTGGCGTCATTGCGGTTGTTTCACCATTTTGCCCTTGAATTAGCAGCTGCGCATAAATACTCCCTGGCGTTACCACCTCAATGGGCAGCTCAATTACCTGTTTAGCACCAGCGGGAATTTCAACAGCCACTGTCTCAATTCGAACCACCGCTGTGCCAAGCGCTTGCCCTGCTACTTGAATTTTTGCGGTGGTATCGCGCTTATTTGTAATAGTGATGGGAATTGAACCAGTTGTTGCAGGGAGCACTACTTTATTTCTTGATGAAATGCTTAATTTATTTAGCTCACCAGCTAGTTCTTGTTTTACCTGCAGCGCATACTGATTTCCACTAGGTCGAGCTAGCCACCACCAATTAGAAATAGTGGAGATGGCAAGAGTAAAAGTTTCAGGTTTAGGTGAATCTAGAGTTGTGGCAGTCAAACTGCGCCAGATTCGATTTAGTTGATCTAAATTTCGAAGATGTTTTGATGAAAATACTGGCGAGCTACCTGAGATATTACTTGTTGATTTTGCAGTTAAACCAGCGCTAATTGCATCAACTGAGATCAGCTCTAGCCAAGGGGCAGAATTAACTGCGCTAAAAAATGCAGCTGCTAAATCAACACTGGGAGCCCAGCCAATTGGCGGGGCTATTGCAGCTGCATCTGTAATTGCCGATGCGGCAAGCACATATTGCTGAAGCATAATTGGATTTGAAGTTACAGCTATTAAATCTGTAAGCACAGGATCAATAGTTAACTGGGTAATTTCATTAGCGCCAAATTGATATTTTGTGGCTGCTGAATTTGATTTAGTTACTACATAATCTAGTTTTGCACCAAGTGCTGTTCGCATACCTTCACCATCCACCTGATGGCGAATCTGCCAAGTTGCAACTTTAACTGGAGCTGGGACGAAAGTAGCTTGAGCGCTTTGGGTAGCTAACGCTAAAAAATTGCGCAATTTATATTTACTTGCCACATTTGGATCAGGATTTGTAGCGGCGATTGCAGTTATTCGACCTGCCAATTCGATTTGGTTAACCCTCAGTTTTTTAAAAGTATCCCCATCAATAAACCAATCAACTGGTGCTTGGACACCAGCTGTTAATAATGTGTTCAGCGGGGTGATTTCATCACTGGTTGGCGGAATTGAGATAGGAACCACAACTGCAAGTTTTTTGGTTGGCAAACTAGCTCCACCAACAACTATTGGAATTGCCTGCTCCCCAATCACACTTTTGCCATCAATGCTGCGCAGCACCAACTGATACACCCCAGCTGAAATATTAGGCATAGCGTTGCGTCTAATGGTGACTTTGTTATTGAGCACCACAGCTTGAGCAAGCGGAATTACATCTTGGGCAATTTTGGTTAAATCTGTCACTTGGTCTCGACTTAACCACAATTCGACCGATTCAACATCGCGCGAATTCACATTAGCTGAAACAGTTAGCGCTGCAGCTGATCTAATAATGCTGGGATTAACATCTGTAATTTCAAGTAAATTAGTTGAGACAGCCGCTTGAGTTGGCAGTGAAATAAAAATTAAAAATGTTGCAGTAATAGCTGCAACTAATTTTCTCACCACAAATCTCCTAGCAGGCCTGGCACTTTGTTAAGCAATTTTATTTCATCATCATGACGTAAACGGTGCTTTAGATCTAAATATGGCACCCAAGCTACTTCATCAATCTCTTGGTCTTCAGCGCTCAACTCAAAAGTTTGAGCGAGCAGCAAAAAGTGATAAACCGTTTTTTGTATCCTTTTATCTGTAGCTGAGAACCAAAATCTAATTGTGCCAAGTGGGGCGATTAACTGAGATTGAATTCCGGTTTCTTCAAGCACTTCACGCAGCGCTGCTTGCTCTTTAGTTTCACCAGCTTCAATATGGCCTTTTGGTAGCGACCAATTCAATCGATTCTTTCGGTCATACCTACCAATTACTGCAGCCGGCCGGTCTGGATGGTTCAAGTTCAGCACCAATCCACCTGCGCTGCTCTCGCGCACACTGCGCAGCACTCGGGCCTGGGGCATTGATTTCCCAGGGATTAGGCGAGGACGGCGCGCAGCAGACACCCTCCAAGGGTAAGCGACTCTAGGCTTTAACTCGTGGGCAATTCGAAACAAGCACAAATGAAGCAGGCCGTGGCGCAGATCCTGCGAATCTCGCCAATCACCATGGAGCTCGGCAAGCTGTTTGAGGCTGCCGGATATCAGCTGGCGCTGGTTGGCGGACCAGTTCGAGATGCGCTGCTAGGTCGCCTTGGTAATGATTTAGATCTCACCACAAATGCGACTCCAGCTCAGATTCTTGAAGTGGTTTCAAGTTGGGCAGATTCAACCTGGGATGTTGGTGCTCGCTTTGGCACTATTGGCATAAATAAAGCCGGCTACAAAATCGAGATCACAACTTATCGAAGTGAAAATTATGATGAAACATCTCGCAAGCCAGAAGTAAATTTTGGTGACAACCTTGAAGGTGATTTAGGTCGACGTGATTTCACAATTAATGCGATGGCAATTAGATTGCCATCATTAGAGTTTGTAGATTTATTTAATGGCCTTGATGATTTAGCAAATCAAACAATCTCAACACCAAATAGCGCAGAGCAATCTTTTAGCGATGATCCACTTCGAATGTTACGTGCAGCTCGATTTGCATCGCAGTTAAATTTCACAGTTGCACCAGATGTCATACAAGCTATGCAGGGGATGAAAGCTAGATTAGCCATTGTTTCAACTGAGCGAATTCGAGATGAGTTTAATAAATTAATTCTTGGCGCAAAGCCAAGGCTTGGACTAATTTTACTTGTTGAAACTGGGCTGCTAGAAACATTCCTGCCAGAGATTCCCGCGTTGCAGCTAGCCCAAGATGAACACAACCGACATAAAAATATTTATGAGCATTCAATCACCGTTTTAGAGCAAGTAATAGATTTAGAAACTAAGCATGAACCAAACTGTGCACCTGATTTAATTTTGCGCTTAGCTGCACTATTGCATGACATCGGTAAACCAAAAACTAGAAAGTTTGAAGATAACCGAGTTACATTTCATCACCATGAAGTTGTTGGCGCCAAAATGACGCGTAAGCGAATGAAAGAGCTTCGATATAGTAATGATGAAATTGATGAAGTGTCATTGCTAGTTGAGCTGCATCTGCGCTTTCATGGCTTTGCAGATGGTGAATGGTCAGATTCTGCAGTGCGACGCTATGTAACAGATGCAGGTCAACAATTAGTGCGATTACATAAATTAACTCGAGCCGATTCCACAACTCGCAATCAACGCAAAGCCGATGCGCTGCAGCTGGCATATGACAAATTAGAGCAGCGAATTATTGAGCTTGCAGCTCTTGAAGAGCTAAATGCAATTCGACCAGATTTAGATGGCAAAGAGATCATGGAGCTGTTAGAGCTAAAGCCTGGCCCGATAGTTGGTAAGGCATATCAGCACATGCTGGAAATTCGCATGGAGCAAGGCCCGCTGAGTAAATCTGATGCAATAGCTGAGCTCAAGCGCTGGTGGCAGCAGCAGAATTAGCAATTTTCGACCAGAACCAACCAATGGTGATGGTTAGTAATGACACAACTAATAACAGATCAAAAATTTCAATGTAATCGCTAAGCAGCGCACAAACCGCAGCACCAATCACTACTGCTGAATTAATAGCAGTGTCATAAATTGCAAATGCCCGGCCACGGTGAGTATCTGGAATTGTCACTTGCAAGCGCTCATCAGTTAAAACTTTATTACCACCAGGTGCGCAAGTAACCGCAAAACCAGCTAGACCAAGCGCAATCAGCGCAGGTGTAAATTGCGCTGTGATTATTGCAATTGCGCTAAGGATGCTTAAAATTAATAACCATGTTTCGCGGTTCATGCGATTTACCGCACTAGGTGTGGTTACCCCAATAATGCCAGCAACAACTGCAGCAACTGCAAAAGAGCCAGCCACAACAGCAAGTGCTCGAGACTCAGATTGATAAACCTCACGTGCAGTTAAAATGCTAGCAACCGTAAATGCACCAAATGCAATTCGTTGCGTGGTAATTGATAACAGCGCATATTTAGCAGGACGAGTTTTGGCTAGCACTGATATGCCTTGCACAACATCTTCAATTGCACGCGATTTAGTTGCAGACCAATTTAGTTTGGCATCTGGGCCAAGAGATCGCTTTGCAAAACCAGTTGCAATAAGGGCGGAGATTAAATATAAAAGTGATGCAACTATTAGCGCTGCGGTCATTGAACCAAACAGCGCTGAGATACCCACTGCCGTTGCAGCACCAGTTGCAGCGGCAACTGTTCCCATAGTTGGCAGATACCCATCAATTGCAACTAGCTCTTTTCCAGAAACAATTCGTGGTAGCACTGTGCTTAATACGGCTAATACAAATCGATCAACACCAAGTAATAATAAAATTGTCACAGCAAGCAATATTTGACTTGCAGCGCCAAGCACCACAAGTAATAACAACAAACTAACCGCAGCGCGCAGCGCATTGCCATAAACCACAATATTTCTGCGATCAATCACATCTGCCAACACACCAATAGCAGGACCAACCAGCGAATAAGGCAGCAACGTGATTGCTAGCACCAGGGCAATTTGAGATGCCGAGGTTTGTCGCTCGGGCGAGAACAGCAAATATCCAGCAATGCTCACTTGAATCATGCCATCTGCAAATTGGCCGCTGATCCGCACCAAGGCGATGCGCCGGACCTCTTTGGTCAATCTGAGTTTTTGCATTGCCGCACGGTACAGCCATAGCAGCTTTAATAGTTGTGCAATAACCTGCGGGCTATGTCAGCTTCTCAGTATCAGGTGAATTTCACCGACCCAGCGACGCCTCGCTCGGTGCTGGAATATGCGCTGGAGCGAAAAACGGTGCTGAACGCGCTGTTCGCTGGCGAGCAGCTGCTTGATGATCCGCTTGATGCTCATGAGTACTTATATAAAGCAGCCGAATTTCATGGGGAGCAGACGACTCGAGATTGTCCGGTTTGTGAGTCTCAAAAATTAGTTGAGCTGCGCTATGTATATGGCAAAGAGCTGGGCCCTTATACCGGGCGGATTAAGCCAGCAGCTGAGATCAATGAAATGGCTTATCGGTTTGGCAATCTCAAGGTGTTTTTAGTGGAGGTCTGCACTGCCTGCCGGTGGAATTTCCTGATTCGCTCTTATCAAGTTGGCGATGGTGTGACGCGTCGAGCACTGCGTCGCTCCCGAGACTGGTTAGATTAATAAGTGACTCCAGCAAAAACGCTTACCCAAGCAATAGTTCGATTAGTGTTAATGGTGTCACTAGTTGGCGGATCATTATTAGTTGCCGCCTTTTCCTTCGCTGTGGTGTTTTCTAATATTCCAACGCCAAATCAAGTTGCAGTGGTGCAATCAACTGCAGTTTTTTATGCTGATGGCAAAAGTTTAATTGGCAATATTGGTGAGATCCAACGAGTAGATGTTAATTTGAATGAATTTCCAGAGCATGTGAAATATGCGGTGCTCGCAATTGAAGATAAATCTTTTTATGACCATGCTGGTTTTTCACCAATTGGTATTGCTCGAGCGTTGTTTAATAATTTGTTCTCTACCACCACACAAGGTGGATCAACAATTACGCAGCAATATGTGAAAAACGCCTATCTAACTCAAGAACAAACAATTGTTCGTAAAGTTAAAGAATTAGTGCTTGCAGTTAAGCTTGAAACATTAGCGAGCAAAGATCAGATTTTAGAAAACTATCTAAACACAGCTTATCTCGGTAGATCTAGTTATGGCTTTGAGGCTGCAGCGCAAGCCTATTTTGGTAAATCAGTTCGAGATATCTCACTTGCTGAAGGCGCTGTACTTTCGGCGCTGCTGCGTTCTCCTGGTGGGTACTCACCAGAGAACAATGCTGAGCGATTACTTGGTCGCTGGAATTTTGTGCTAAAACAAATGGTGAATCAAGGTTGGGCAACTCAAGCTGAGCGCGATAGCGCTGAATTTCCAAAAATTAAACCACAGCGAGCAAATAGACTTGGTGGACCAAATGGCCACCTATTGGCATATATCAGAGTGCAGCTGGAGCGCATTGGTTTTACTGAACAAGAAATTGAGCTTAAAGGTTTGCAAGTTGTCGCCACATTTGAAAAAGATGCGCAGTTAGCGCTAAATAAAGCAGTTCGTGATGTTGGACCAAAGCCATGGTCTAGTGGATTGCGAATTGGAGTGGCATCAGTTCGAGTTGGCACAGGCGAGTTGGTGGCGATGTATGGCGGCCGCGATTATGTGGCTGATCAATTCAATAACGCTACTCAAGCTCGCGGCCAGGCTGGTTCAACATTTAAAACATTTGGAATTGCAGCAGCGCTAGAACAAGGAATTGGGTTTAACACAACATGGAATGGCGATTCACCAGCGACAATTTTAGATTACGAACTTAACAATTTAGGTGAAGTTTCTTATGGCAAGGTGACGCTGCTTAAAGCGCTTGAACGAAGCATGAATACCCCAATGGTTGCGCTGGGTGCAATTGTTGGTCCAGAGCAGGTAGTGCAATCAGCTATTCGAGCTGGAGTGCCAGCAGAAACACCTGGGCTGATACCAGTGTTATCAACCATGATTGGCACCTCGTCACCGCGGCCAATTGATATTGCTAACGGTTATGCCACTTTTGCAGCACGTGGCCAGGTAGCAGATAACAGCGCAATTAAAGAAGTGCGAAACGATAACCAAACTGTGCTTTGGTCTTTTATACCAAATCCACAACCAGCATTTGCAGCTGAGATCGCAGATGAACTTACTTTTGGTCTACAACGCGTTGTTACTAAAGGAACAGGTGCAACTGCACTTGGCGTTGGCCGCCCGGTTGCTGGTAAAACTGGAACTAGCGATGACAATCTTTCGGCTTGGTTTGTTGGTTACACCCCACAAATTGCTACCTCAGTAATGATGGTGCGCGAAGATGCCAGTGGTAGTGCAATTTCACTTCGTGGCACTGGTGGATTGGCAAATGTAACTGGTAGCTCATTTCCAGCGCGAATTTTTACGCAATACATGCGAGAAGCACATGCTAAATTACCTGTTGTTGCTTTTCCAAAGCGAACTAAAATTGGTGATACCACCGATTACAGTACTTATTTTACAGGTGGTGGAATAATTCCGCCTGAAGAAGATGGATCTGGATTAGAAGCACCAAGCTCTGAAGAATTAGAACTTAACGAAGCGCCATAGGAAAGAACATGCGAAACATTTCTGAGACAAAACTTACTGAGTTATTAGAACGTGAGCGAGCAAGCTATTTAGCGCTTCATCCAAAAAGTCATGCGGCTTATCAAAACTCTCATAATTTGTTTGGCAATGTGCCAATGACCTGGATGAATAAATGGTCAGGTGGTTTTCCACTTTATTTGGATAAAGCAAACGGTAATTCAATTACTGATATTGATGGACATACTTATATTGATTTTGCACTTGGAGATACTGGTGCGATGGCTGGTCATTCACCAAAGCCCACCATTACTGCAGTAAACAATCGATTAGCAGAACTTGGCGGGATTACCACCATGCTGCCAACAAATGATGCGCAAATTGTTGGTGAGAATTTATCACAGCGTTTTGGTCTGCCGCTGTGGTCATTTACGTTATCTGCAACAGATGCTAATCGCTGGGCGCTTCGAATTGCTCGATTAGTTACAGGTCGACCAAAAGTATTAGTTTTTTCATACAGCTATCACGGCAGCGTTGATGAAGCTTTCATCACGCTAGATCAAGCTGGTAACCCAAGATCACGGTCTGGAAATGTGGCGCCAGCAGTTGATCCAACTACTACAACCCGAGTGGTTGAATTTAATGATCTTGATGCGCTGCAGCGCGAACTTGCTTTTGGAGATGTGGCGGCGATATTAATGGAGCCAGCGCTAACCAATATTGGCATTGTGTTACCGGCACCTGGCTATTTAGAGAAAGTGCGAGAGATCGCAACTGCAACTGGCACCCTATTAATAAACGATGAAACTCATACCTTTAGCGCTGGCCCAGGTGGCGCTACTAAAGCGATGAATTTAAGCCCAGACATGATTACGATTGGTAAAAGCATTGGTGGTGGAATTCCAACTGGTGCTTATGGGCTTACTCGTGAGATTGCTGCCAAAGTAGCAAAGCACCAAGAAGCTGATTTAGTTGATGTGGGCGGGGTTGGCGGCACACTTGCTGGCAATGCGCTAGCTATTGCCGCAATGCGAGCCACGCTTGAAGATGTCTTTACAGATAGCGCATTTGATCAGATGACTAAGTTCGCAACAATTTTCACTAAAGATGTGCAGAACGCAATTGCTAAATACGACCTTGATTGGTCAGTTTCACAGCTTGGTGCCAGAACTGAGTATCGATTTACAAAACCGGCACCGATAAATGGTGGTGAAGCTGCAAGGGCTAGTAATGATGAG
>JAURFT010000014.1 GCA_030834185.1 Candidatus Nanopelagicales bacterium | reverse complement strand
ACGAGTCGAGCCACACGACGAGTTGCGCGTTGTCGATGCCGTACGAGGCGGACACTGGTTCCGAACAACCAGGTCTCTCACACAATCTCCGCACGACCATGCAAGTTAGTGGAGACGCCTCATTCAGGCGTTCTTCATTCGGGCGTTCTTCGGTGGGCGATACGGGACTCGAACCCGGGACCTCTACCGTGTGAAGGTAGCGCTCTAACCAACTGAGCTAATCGCCCCGGTGAGGTGGAGACGGGATTTGAACCCGTGTACGCGGCTTTGCAGGCCGCTGCCTCGCCTCTCGGCCACTCCACCGCGAAGAGCCAATCGGCTCATCGAGCGGACGACGGGATTCGAACCCGCGACCCTCACCTTGGCAAGGTGATGCTCTACCAACTGAGCCACGTCCGCATGCTGCCAGCAGTTACGCTGGAGCGGGCGTAAAGATACACCTGTGGCCTTTGGTGTTGGATTGTTGGGTCTGGCTGAAGCAGGAGAAGTATGGCTAAATCAATGGCAGTTGTGGCAGGACAGCTACTAACTGATCCAGTGGCAATTGCGAAATCGCCTGCTGAAATTACTAATTGGGGCCATTGGGTTGTGCTGGCGAACTTTGAAGGTGAATTTCGCGCTATCAATTTTGCTAACAGTAATTCATTAACTGAGCTACCAGTTGAAAAATTCCAACCAGTTACAAATTGGAGTAGCTCACTATCTCAAGCCCAGTATTTAGATCTAGTGCTATTTGTACAAGAACAGATACAAGCAGGCGAGGTGTATCAGGTAAACCTATGCCGAATTTTAACTGCCGATTTAAATTATCGACCAAATGCATTTGCACTGTGGCAACGAATTGATGCCAGGCATAAAACCAAATTTTCAGGATTTTTAAATTTAGAGCCTGGCGTACTAGATGAAGTTGGATATTGGCTTGTCTCAGCATCACCTGAATTGTTTCTCGAAGTGACTGGTGAAAAAATAGTTTCAGCGCCAATAAAAGGTACTGCAGTTACTGCAGCGCAGATGTTAGAAAAAGATAAAGCTGAAAATGTAATGATCACCGATATGGTTAGAAACGATCTTGGCCAAATTGCAAAAACCGGCAGTGTAAAAGTTGAGCAGCTTTTACATTTAGAACAAATTCCTGGCATGGTGCAGTTGGTTTCAACAGTTAGCGCCCAGCTGAAGCCAGGTACTACCTGGAGCCAGATATTTGATGCGACATTTCCACCCGCATCAGTTACTGGAGCGCCAAAGCTTGCAGCGCAGCGACTAATTAAAAAACTAGAACCGGTAGCTAGATTGGGATATTGCGGCGCTTTTGGTTTAATTCAAGGGGACACTGCGCAACTAGCTGTTGGGATAAGAAGCTTTGAGTACAAAGCTAACCAGTTGCGGTTTGGAACCGGGGCAGGCATTACCGTTGGTAGCGATCCAGCTGGGGAATGGCAGGAGACTGAATTGAAAGCAAAACGATTAATTCAACTTGCGAGCGAAGATGATTAAATGGTCTGCAACTGAGCAATTTGCTGCAACAGCAATATCTTTAGATGATCATGGTGTAACTGTTGGTGATGGCATTTTTGAAAGCATGAGAGTTACTAAATATGGCGTATTTGCCTTACCTCGGCATTTAGCAAGACTTAAATTCTCTGCTGCTGCAATTGCAATAGATGTTCCAGCTGATCAGGAAATTCGATATGCCATCAACGAGGTAGTTAATAAATTGAAACAGCAAAATATTACTGATGCTCGGCTTAGATTAACTTTGACCAGTGGCGCTGGCCCTGCTGGTGTTGTCCGCGGCGATAATCCCAATTGGTTTCTTGCTGCTTCGCCATTGAATGCATCTGCTGGGGATGCCAAAATCTCAACTTCTCGGGTAGTTCGAAATGAATATAGTGCTATTGCTGGCTTAAAAACACTTTCTTATCTCGAAAATGTAATGGCATTGAATGAAGCTAAGGCGGCAGGTTTTGATGAAGCTTTGATTTTAAATACTAAATCCCAAGTAGCTGAAGCTGCAACGTGTAATTTGGTATTTGAAATTGCAGACCAATTAGTTACCCCAAATTTAGCTAGCGGCGCATTGCGAGGTGTAACTCGTGAGATTGCAATTGAGAGATTTGGGGTAGTTGAATCCGTTATTGATCAAGCTAATTTAGCTCAAATCACAGGGGCAGCTTTATTATCCTCAATTCGAGGTGTGCAATTTGTTAACCAGATTGACCAAACTTCAATTCCACGATCATCAAAAATCAATGATTTACGCATCCAATATGAAAATTTGCTGGAATCGGCTGTTGAATACAGTTAAGTAATCTAGAATTGAAATATGAACGAGATCAGACCCAAAGGGCCAAGGCCGCTTAAAAAGTTATACGAGTCGGCAAGGGCCTTTATGGTCAAAAACCCAGCCACACTGCTGGTCTGGCATCTTTTAATAATTTCAGTTGGGTTGGTTTTTCTAATTAGTGGGCTGATCATGTTGATCGTTCCAGGACCTGGAACGTTATTTATAATTCTTGGCGTATTTGTGCTTTCAACCGAATACTCCTGGGCGAAGCGAGCCATGGGGCCGATTCGAAGCATTATTGAGACAGCATCAAGATGGTGGCAAGACCCGACGCTTAGGCGCATTCGGCGGCAAACTTTGGCTATTTTCGGATTGGTTGTTGCTGCAATGGTGGGTTGGTATACCTATGAATTTGGCGTTTCCTTTGAGGGATTCCGTGAGCTTGAAGAGTTCCTCACGCGTTAGTTTTACCCTGCATCTGAGATAGGGTTGAGGCTTAACTAATTCGGAGGAAATCGTGTCCAGTATCGAGGTGGTTGTAGCTGGCCGAAAAATCAGCATCCAGCCAGAAACTTCCTATTTTGAGCTACTGGGCGCCGATAAGAAATTTTTGGCTGCAAAAGTAAACGGTGTAGTTACCGACATCTCATTACCTGCAAAAGCTGAAGAGCAAATTGAGGGCATTGAAATAGGCAGCGATGATGGCTTAGCGATTTTGCGCCACTCCACAGCGCATGTTATGGCTCAAGCTGTCCAGCAAATTTATCCAGAAGCTCATCTGGGAATCGGCCCACCGATTACAGATGGTTTTTATTACGATTTTGGAAACATCGCGCCGTTTACACCTGATTCATTAGAGTTAATTGAGAAAAAAATGCGTGAAATTATTAACGCTCAACAAAAGTTTGTCAGACGAGTAGTAAGCGACGCTGATGCAAAAGTTGAATTAAAGAATGAACCATTTAAACTTGAATTAGTCAGCATCAAAGGCGCACCAACTGATGACATTATGGAAGTTGGCGGCGCTGAGTTAACGATTTACGACAATGTAGATAAAAGTGGAAATACAGTTTGGTGTGATTTATGTCGTGGACCTCACATTGCCCATACTGGAATGATCAAAGCTTTTAAGTTAATGAAAACATCTGCTGCATATTGGCGTGGAAATGATAAAAATCCATCTGTGCAGCGCATATACGGAACAGCTTGGGCAACTAAAGAAGATTTAAATGATTACCTAACCAGATTAGCTGAAGCAGAAAAGCGAGATCATCGAAGATTGGGAGTTGAGTTAGATTTATTCTCTTTTCCAGATGAAATAGGTAGTGGCTTAGCAGTTTTCCATCCAAAAGGTGGCGTCATTCGAAGGGCGATGGAGGATTACTCCAGATCCAGCCATGAAGCTGCCGGATACGAATTTGTTTATACCCCGCATATAACAAAATCTACTTTATTTGAAACTTCT
The DNA here is from genome assembly GCA_030834185.1 of Candidatus Nanopelagicales bacterium. Taxonomy (GTDB): domain Bacteria; phylum Actinomycetota; class Actinomycetes; order S36-B12; family UBA5976; genus AcAMD-5. The sequence goes on along the minus strand of JAURFT010000014.1, from coordinate 26,413 downwards.
GGACATTTGCAGTGGTACGCAGAGGGAATGTATCCACCGATGAGAGTGGATGAAGAACGCAATGACGATGGCAGCATTAAGCGTGCTGGAGCTGACTACTACTTAAAGCCCATGAACTGCCCGTTCCATAATTTAATTTACCGTTCACGTGGGCGTTCATATCGTGAATTACCGTTGCGACTTTTTGAATTTGGCTCAGTTTATCGATATGAGAAAAGCGGAGTTATCCATGGACTCACCAGAGTTCGTGGCATGACACAAGACGATGCTCATATTTATTGCACTCGCGATCAAATGGGTGACGAACTGAAATCTTTATTGGATTTTGTGTTGAACTTATTGCGAGATTATGGGTTAGATGATTTTTATTTGGAATTGAGCACTAAAAATCCAGAAAAGAGCATCGGATCAGACCAGGATTGGGAAGAAGCAACTTTGGCGCTACAGGCCGCTGCTGAATCATCAGGTTTAAAATTAGTTCCAGATCCAGGTGGGGCTGCTTTTTACGGACCAAAGATCTCAGTTCAAGCAAAAGACGCCATTGGGCGAACCTGGCAGATGTCTACGATTCAAGTTGATTTTCAACTTCCGCAACGCTTCGAGCTGGAATATCAGGCCGATGATGGATCTCGACAGCAACCGATCATGATTCACCGAGCTTTGTTCGGATCAATTGAAAGATTTATTGGTGTATTAACAGAGCATTACGCTGGAGCTTTTCCACCGTGGCTGTCACCAACTCAAGTTGTCTGCATTCCAGTTGCAGAGGCTTTTAATGATTATCTGGATTTAGTGTCATCAAAATTATCTACTTTAGGCATTCGGGTCGAAGTTGATAAGTCCGATGATCGAATGCAGAAAAAAATTAGAAAAGCACAACAACAAAAAGTGCCATTTATGTTAATTGCTGGTGAAGTGGACCAAGCAAATAACGCAGTTTCTTTCCGCTATCGCGATGGCACCCAGGTAAATGGCGTAGCAATCGAAGATGCAATTAAATTAATTCTCGAAGCAGTTAAGAATAGAAGCCAGGTTTAAGTGTCAGCGCCAAACGATTGGGACCGCCTATGGGCGCCGCATCGGTTGCCATATTTACAAGGTGAGAACAAGCCGCAAGAATGCGTCTTCTGCCACAAAGAATCTGCTGGTCAAGATCCTGATTTAGTTGTCTACCGAGGCAAACATAGTTTTGTAATTATGAATCTATATCCATATAACTCTGGACATTTACTAGTTTGTCCATATCGACATGTAGCTAATTTAACAGACCTAAATGAAGCTGAATCAGCAGAAATTACAAAATTAACTCAACAATCAATTTTGGCATTACAAAATGTGGCTGGAGCTCAGGGTTTTAATATTGGAATTAATCAAGGCTCAATTTCTGGAGCCGGTATAGCTGATCATCTGCATCAGCATATCGTTCCGCGCTGGCAGGGCGATACGAATTTCATGCCAGTTATTGGTAGCACCAAAGTATTAGCGCAACTGCTATCTGATTTAAAGACTTTACTTGTAAAGGCATGGCCTAATGCTTGATAACGCCAAATCTAGAAGCATAGTTGGAAAGGCTATAGACCCAATAGCAAAATTGCTTTTAAAAATCGGGTTATCACCAAATGCTGTGACCATTCTTGGCACAGCTGGAATATCAGTAGCCGTAATAGTCTTTTTCCCCAAAGGTGACTTCTTTGTTGGTACTTTAGTTATTTTACTATTTATTTTTTCTGATCTTATCGATGGAAGCATGGCCAGATTAGCCAATATAAAAAATCCAATTGGTTCTTTTTTAGACAGCACCCTTGATCGGGTTGCAGATGCTGCTTTGTTTGGCTCTATCGTAATTTATTTTTCTAATTTTAACTCTATATATATTTACCCAGCAATAATTACGGCGTTTTGTGCCCAGCTGATTTCGTATATCAGAGCTAAAGCGGAGAGTTTAGGGATTGAGATAAATGTGGGAATTGCTGAACGGCCAGAGCGTATTATTTTACTTTTAATAGGTACGGGATTTACTGGCCTTGGCTTAGAGGTAGCAATTAATATTTGTATTTCTCTTCTTGCTTTTCTTACAGTAATAACCGTGATCCAGCGAATGCACGCTGTACATCAAAAATCATGATTGCCTATTTATATATCGTAGCTTGGCGATTGATTAGATTCTTGCCTTTGAAATTTGTAATCTTTGTGTTTTCAAAAATGGCATTAAAAGCTTACGATCGAAATCCAAAAGGCGTGGTTAACTTACGCCGAAATCTAGGCGTCGTCACTAAATTATCTGGAATTGAACTGGAAAAATTAGTCAAGCTTGGAATGATTTCATACGCTCGCTATTGGGCTGAAGCCTTTAAGTTGCCAAGCATTTCTGATAAACGATTAGATGAAATGGTCAGAATTGAGCAATCCAACAGATTGATCGATCCAACTTTGTCTAAGCAGGGAGTTGTAGTTGCGCTGCCGCATCTAGCCAATTGGGATTTGGCGGGTCGTTGGTTTGCTAAACGCACTGGCGAGGTGGTGACTGTTGCTGAGAGGCTGAAGCCTGAAAAATTATTTGATGCATTTGTTAAATATCGCAGATCTATCGGGCTGATAGCTTTGCCAGCAAATGACCGATCCACCGTTACTGAGCTTCGAGCGGCCCTTGAAGCAGGAAAACTAGTGGCGCTTGTAGCTGACCGAGATATGTCCAGCAGTGGAATTGAAGTTATGTTTTGTGGAGAAATTTGCACTATGCCCTCAGGGCCAGCATCACTAGCTTATGCAACAGATAGTGTGCTTACAACAGCCTGTCTTTTTAATGAGCAGGATTATCTTGGTGGATTTATTGATGAGCCCATATATATTGACAAATCTTTACCAAGAGATGAGGCTATCAGGATGGCTACTCAACAAATGGCAGATAGATTCACCTCTTATGTAACTAGTCATCCAACTGATTGGCATGTATTGCAACGACTTTGGAAAATTCATGCGTGATTTGCTTAAAATCGGAATGGTTTGTCCATATGACTGGGCTGTGCCTGGCGGGGTTAAATCACATGTAGTTGGACTAGCTAGCAGGCTAAGAGAGCTTGGGCATCAAGTATCGATCTTTGCCCCAACGATGGATGACAATTCAACAGAGGTTGTTTCAGCTGGAGATTCAGTTCCCGTTCCTTTCAACGGAGCTATCTCTCGGGTCAAATTCGATCCGGTTGCATTTAGAAGAGCGCAGTTATGGTTGCGGCAAAATGATTTTGATGTGCTGCACCTTCATGAACCATTGAGTTTGAGCATCTCACCAATAGTTGCCTGGACGGCAACTGGTCCAATTGTTGCAACACAGCATGCCGCTTATGAATATTCAGTTGCGGTAAAAAGTGGCCGATTCTTAGCTAACTCGGTTTTGGAGCGCTGCACCGTTCGAGTAGCTGTTAGCGAGCTGGCCCGGCGCAGCGTGCTAGAGAGCGTAGGTGGTGATGCGTTAATTATTCCAAATGGCATTGACGTTGAATATTTCCAGAAAGCTGAACCAAAACGCGAGTTTGCTGCAGCTAGTTTCCAGATTCTATTTATAGGCAGACTTGAAGATGAACGCAAAGGATTAGCACAGTTGTTACTTGGTTTCCAAGAAGCCTTAAGCAATCAACCACACCTTAAATTAGTTGTTGTCGGCATGGGAGAGCTGCCCGATGAATATGAATTCTTGTTGCCTGAAACCAAAGCTGCAATCTGTCTAAAGGGTGCTGTTTCAGATCAGGAAAAAGCCAGCTTGCTTAAAGGCACTGATTTATTTATCGCCCCTAATTTAGCTGGCGAATCATTTGGGATCATCTTGACTGAGGCCATGTCTGCTGGTGCACCTATTGCGGCTTCAAATATAGAAGCATTTCAACTAGTGCTAGCTGGTGGAAAAGCAGGCTTGCTTTTTGAACCAACAATTGAAGGTATAGCTAGCGCGTTGCTTGAAGCGAGTAGTAATCAAGAAAGATTGAAAACGAATGCAGATTATGCTTCAAAACTGGTCTGGCGTTATGACTGGGATGTTGTAACCGAACGCATACTTGATTGTTATGAAGCCGCTCGTCTTGCTGGTGAGCGAGTAACTGAGGATCTATCACACATATTTATTGGCCGGTGGGGTAGAAGTTTGCAGCGAGTGCAATGACTCAGCTAGGACTTGTGGTTTTATCTTTAATAACAATCATAATCTTTGCCTCCCAGGTGGCTGGGCGATTAGATAAGCTACACAGGCGCGTCAGCAGCGCAAGAACCACGCTATGGCGCAGGTGTAATGAAAGATATGAGGCAACAATTAAACATGCTGATAGCCAATCAATTTTAATGGCCGAACTGGCGAGGGATGCAGGACTACAAAACATGTTTTCAGCTGACCATTTGTATCATGAATCGCAGTTGACCAGATTGTTGCAAGCAGGCGAAATTTCAGTTCCAATCCAAGCAGCACAATTACGACTTCAAGATTCAAGGCGAATTTATAACGAAGCGGTGCGCTCGACACTGTATCTGCGCAGCTGGCGAATTTCCAGGTGGCTAAAACTTGTGGGAAGAGCAACTGCTCCAAGGTATCTTGATTTTGATGACAGTTTGCTGAATCCTCTTTAGGATAATTTAAATATAAATTGCTTTTTAAACTCCACTTGCATCACAATGGGGGCACTCGTCAGAAATGGCGAATAAATCAGGAGGTAATGTGGCCGCAAAAAAAGCGACCCGAAAGAGCATCGCTAAAAAAGCTGTAAAAAAATCAAGCACCAAAAAACCAACTAAGAAGCCGGCTAAAAAGTCGACTAAAAAAATTGTGAAAAAAGCTACTAAGAAACCAGCAAAGAAGTCTGCTAAGAAAACAGTCAAAAAAACTGCAACGAAAGCAAAGAAAAAATCCGCTAAGAAGCCAGTTAAAAAGAGCTCAACCAAGCCAGGGAAGAAATCTCCTAAGAAACTAGCGAAGAAAGCACCAGCAAAAGCAGTTAAATCTGGCAAGGCTGCCAAAAAAGCAACTAAACCTAAGACAGTAAAGAAGTCAAAGCCGAAAGCAGCTCCAAAGGGTCAGGTGCAGATACCGCCTATCCCAGAGCTGCCTACTTGGTAATTGCCGCTTAGATTTTTCCGTTAGGGCGAGGACTGCGATGGCGGTTCTCGCCCTTTCGCGTACCATTGCCCAAAATTGAGGGGATCCAGATGACTGAATCTGTTCGCGGTACATCACGCGTAAAACGAGGCATGGCTGAGATGCTAAAGGGCGGCGTGATTATGGACGTTATCAATACAGAGCAAGCCAAAATTGCAGAAGATGCAGGAGCGGTTGCGGTTATGGCTTTGGAGCGCGTGCCGGCAGACATTAGAGCTCAAGGTGGCGTAGCGCGAATGTCAGATCCAGACATGATCGACAGCATTGTCAACTCCGTCTCGATTCCGGTGATGGCAAAGGCTCGAATTGGTCATTTTGTTGAAGCCCAAGTTCTTGAGTCTTTAGGTGTTGATTACATCGATGAATCTGAGGTGCTAACACCTGCAGACGAAGCTAATCACATTGATAAATGGAATTTCACGGTGCCATTTGTGTGTGGCGCAACTAATTTGGGTGAAGCATTACGCCGAATTACAGAAGGCGCAGCAATGATTCGCTCTAAGGGCGAAGCGGGCACTGGAAATGTTGTGGAAGCAACAAGGCACATGCGACAGATCCTTGGTGATATAAAAAGACTCACCGTGATGAGCGATGAAGAATTGTTTACAGCAGCAAAGAATTTACAGGCACCATATGAGCTCGTTGCTGAAGTTGCAAAAACCGGCAAACTACCAGTTGTGCTTTTCACAGCTGGCGGCATTGCTACTCCAGCGGATGCAGCCTTGATGATGCAGTTAGGAGCTGATGGCGTGTTTGTTGGTTCTGGAATTTTTAAGAGTGGCGATCCTGCAAAGCGCGGAGCTGCAATCGTGCAAGCTACTTTGAACTACAAGGACGCAAAGAAGATCGGTGACGCCTCAAGAGGCTTGGGCGAAGCTATGGTTGGCATCAATATAGATACATTGCCTGAATCAGAAAGATACGCAAACCGCGGTTGGTAGTTCAATGACTATTGGCGTGCTTGCGCTGCAAGGCGATTTTCGAGAACACATCGCTGCTTTGGCCAAGCTTGGTGAAAATGCCGTAGAGATTCGAACAGTTGAGCAGCTGGAGCAGGTTGCTGCGCTAATAATCCCAGGTGGGGAATCCACCACAATTTCACTTTTAGCAAAATCTACTGGTTTAGATCTTGCTATTGCTGAGCGAATAAAGTCTGGGATGGCTATTTATGGCTCATGTGCTGGCATGATTTTGTTGGCTAATGAGATTTTAGATGGTCGCGATGATCAAATTTCCTTTAATGCGATCGACATCACAGTTAGGCGCAATGGCTTTGGGCGGCAGGTAGATTCATTTGAAGCCAAATTGAAATCAACATTGTTTGCTGACTTAATGGGAGTGTTCATTCGCGCCCCTAAAATTGAAAAAATTGGCACAAATGTGGAAGTGTTGGCTTGGGTTGAAGTTCAAGGTGAGCGCACGCCAGTTATGGTTAGAAGCGGTTCCGCATTGGCAACTTGCTTTCATCCTGAGTTGAATGATGATGGGGTAGTGCACAAATATTTTGTGGATATGGTGCACAACCAGCAAAGCTAGCGATACGCTACTGAGTGGGTTTAAGGAGTTTAGATGTCAGGCCATTCCAAATGGGCAACCACCAAGCACAAGAAAGCTGTTATTGATGCTCGCCGGGGTAAGTTGTTTGCTAAATTAGTAAAAAACATCGAAGTTGCAACTCGGATTAGCGGACCAGACCCAGATTCAAATCCAGCTTTATTTGATGCGATTCAAAAGGCTAAGAAAGCTTCTGTCCCAAACGACAATATAGATCGCGCAGTTAAACGTGGAGCTGGCCTGGAAGCTGGTGGGGCTGATTATCAAACAATTATGTATGAAGGATACGCCCCTGCTGGAGTTGCTGTTCTCATTGAATGCTTAACAGATAATCGAAACCGAGCAGCGAGTGAAGTTAGAGTTGCAATGACTCGAAATGGTGGTTCGATGGCAGACGCCGGTTCAGTTTCATATTTATTTAATCGAAAAGGTGTAATTCTAGTTTCAAGAACTGCTGCAACTGAAGACCAAATTTTGGAAGCAACACTTGATGCAGGCGCCCAAGAAGTAAATGACTTAGGCGAAACTTTTGAAATTATCTGCGAAGCCACAGATTTAGTCGAGGTCAGATCTGCGCTTCAAGCAGTAAACATTGACTATGAATCAGCTGAAGCCTCTTTTGTGCCATCAATGACAGTTCCAGTTGATGATGAATCAGCTGCAAAAATATTTAAATTACTTGAAGCTTTAGAAGATAGTGATGAGGTCCAAACAGTTTACGCGAATTTTGAAGCTTCCGATCGAGCTTTGGCGCAAGCCTAGTGCGAGTGCTTGGAGTCGACCCCGGCTTAACGCGTTGCGGACTTGCTGTTGTTGATGCGCAGATGGGGCAACGTGGAAAACTGATACATCTAGAGGTAGCGCAAAGTGATGCAAAATTAGATCCTGCCGAACGTCTTTTTCAAATAGCTGAACGTATTGATTTTGTTATGGATGAATTTAAACCTGAGGCAGTATCTCTAGAGCGATTATTCGCGCAACAAAATTTGCGCACAGTAATGGGAGTAGCTCAGATTAGTGGAGTGGTGTTGCTTGCAGCGCGGAAGCGAAATATCACTGCTGTCACTTACACTCCTACTGCTGTTAAGGCAGCTGTAACTGGACATGGCCGAAGTGACAAAAAACAAGTAGCAAATATGGTAAAAACATTGCTTAACCTTGCAGAAATCCCAAAACCCGCCGACGCAGCAGACGCAATCGCGCTAGCTCTCTGCCATGCTTGGCGAATGCATAATTCGACACCCGCTGCTGCGCCATTTAGTTCGCGACGAGTTGCGAAGGTCAAGCGATCATGATTAATTTTTTGACGGGAAACGTTTCTGAAATCGAGGGCAATAATGTTGTTGTTGATTTAGCAGGGGCAGGAATTGGTCTAAGCGTTACTGTTTCAGCATCAGCTTTAAGCAAATTATTTGTAGGCAAGACATGCCATTTGTTAACTGAATTTTTGGTACGGGAAGATGGTTGGCAGCTTTATGGATTTGAATCAAGCGATGAGCGCATTTGGTTCAGGCATCTGCATTCGATTTCTGGTATCGGCCCTAAAACTGCAATGGCAACTTTAAGTGTGCCTGGTGTCAATGGCGTTATATCTGCTATTTCAGCTGAGGATGAAAATGCTTTAATTACCGTGCCAGGCTTAGGAAAAAAAAGCGCAGGCAGAATAGTGTTGGAACTAAAAGATAAAGTTAGATTTGCTAGCGCTAAACCAAACAAAGGAAATGACGTAGTTGCAGCTTTGATTAACCTTGGCTGGAGTGAAGCTGTAGCCCGAAGCGCACTTATAGAAATAGATGTAACTGGATTAGATACGGCCGAGATTTTACGCGAAGCCTTAAGTAAGCTGGCAAAGCAATGAGTGATGAAAAAGAGTTAATCGACCCGGTATTGCATGATGATGATGTTTTGGTTGAAACCGCGCTTCGACCAACTAACTTAGATGAATTTATTGGACAAATTAGAGCTCGTGAACAACTCAACGTTGCTCTCAAAGCTGCTATTTCAAGAGGTGCTGCTGCAGATCATATGTTGATGAGCGGCCCTGCTGGGTTAGGAAAAACCACGCTAGCAACTATTACTGCCAAAGAACTCGGCGTTCCGCTTCGAGTAACTTCTGGTCCAACTATCACGCATGCAGGGGATTTAGCAGCTGTGCTGACATCTTTAAATAACGGTGAAGTGCTATTTATCGATGAAATTCACCGAACAGCTAAACCAGCATTAGAGATGCTTTATCTTGCAATGGAAGATTTTCGAGTAGATGTGATGGTAGGTAAAGGTCCTGGGGCAACTGCGGTGCCGCTAGAGATTGCTCCATTTACTTTAGTTGGTGCAACTACTAAAGCAGGGGTGCTGCCATCACCGCTTCGCGATCGATTTGGACTAACAATTCATTTAGATTTTTACGAGGTTGCAGAATTAGTTCAGATCGTGACTAGAAGCGCTGCGCTGCTACATCTTGTTATAGAAGACCTAGGCGCGCATGAAATCGCTAAACGCTCCCGCGGCACTCCTAGAATTGCAAATCGATTACTTCGTCGAGTGCGAGATTGGTCAAGTGTGAATTCAGATGGCGTGATCACACTTGCAGCTGCCAGTGCAGCGCTTGATTTGTATGAGATTGATCCTGCAGGGTTAGATCGACTTGATCGGGCAGTGCTGGCGGCATTGGTAAATCAATTTCAAGGCGGTCCAGTTGGACTCTCAACCCTTGCAATTGCAGTTGGCGAGGAGATGAGCACTATTTCTGAGGTGGTAGAGCCTTACCTGGTGCGACAAGGCCTGTTAGGAAGAACCTCAAGAGGGCGAGTTGCAACCGAGCTTGGATATCACGTGATTGGCGGCACTTCAGCGCAGCGAGATACCCAATTACGCTTCCACGGGGGTAAATCTTGAGGGAATTAACCATTTTTCGAACCCACTAGGGATTCTTTTCCCCCTCATAGGGAATACTCTGCCTTCGTGCCCGTTTACCATTATCTCAAGGAGAGTGTGTGAGCACTAAGACCGCGCCAAAACCATGGCGAGCGTTATTGGCCATTATTGCCATCACTATCAGCATGGGCGTTGCAACCTTCTGGCCAGCAACTAGCCCTACCGCCAAATTAGGACTTGACCTTAAGGGCGGCACGCAGGTGATTTTAACGCCACGAGTAGTTGAAGGTGCAGCTGCAATCACAGCTGATCAGTTAAGCCAAACCGTCAGCATCATGCGCCAACGCGTAAATTCATTTGGTGTCGCTGAGGCAGAAGTTGCAGTACAAGGTAGCGGCAATGAAGCTGCAATTGTGGTTTCAGTTCCTGGGGTAAATCAACAGGGCATTGCTGATTTGTTAAAGCAAACAGCATTATTGGAATTTAGAACGGTATCACAGGCTCGAAGCTCAAATCCACCAGCAGAAGGTGCTGAACCAATAGCGCTGCCATTTGAAGGCGTAACCGAGGCTGATGTAACTGCTGCATTTGGGGCCGCTTCTTGCTTTACAGGTGAGGCGCTGCAAGGTGGAGCTGTTTTAGATGCTGAAAAATATGTTGTCACGTGCTCGCAGGATGGCAGTGAAACTTTTATTCTGGCACCAACATTTATTGCAGGAGAGCGAATTAGTGATTCCCAAGCTCAGTTACCAGCGCAAGGTGGAACTGGGTCATGGGTTGTAACTTTAGATTTCGATTCTCAAGGAGCACGAGCTTTAGCTGATGTTTCACAGCAAATTTATCAACTACCAACTCCACAAAATAGATTTGGAATTGTATTAGATGGTCTAGTTGTATCTGCTCCATTCTTCTCTGAACCAATCCTGGGAGGACAAGCTCAGATTACTGGCACCTTTACACCCGAAGAAGCAAAAGCGTTATCGTCAGTGCTTCGTTATGGTGCCTTACCTGTTGCTCTGGATATTGCTGAAGTAAATGCAGTATCTCCAACTCTTGGTGTTGAGCAGTTAAATTCAGGTTTGCTAGCAGGTGGAATTGGCCTTGCCTTGGTGGTGCTTTATCTAATTTTGTATTACCGATTCTTGGGTTTTGTTGCAGTTATTTCTTTAGGCTTAGCTGCTTCACTCATTTTCTTCGCAGTAGTGCTGCTTGGTAGATCGATTGGATTTACGCTTACTCTCGCTGGAGTAGCTGGATTAATTGTCGCCATTGGTATTACGGCAGACACGTTTGTGGTTTATAACGAGCGAATTCGAGATGAGATTCGCAGTGGCAAAACTGTGCGAACTGCAATTGATGCAGCTTGGATTCGAGCCAGACGGACATTGCTAGCTGCAGACTTCGTACAGCTGCTAGCAGCGTTAGTGCTGTATTTCTTGAGCGTTGGAGCAGTGCAAGGCTTCGCCTTTGCACTGGGCTTAGCAACTGTAATTGACGTGCTGGTTGCGTTCTGGTTCACCAGGCCGCTAACAGTTTTCTTTGCAAGATCAAGAATTGCCACCGGAGCCCTTAGCGGTTTATCTGAGAAGCGTTTGCACGCTGGAATCCCTGCAAGTAAATTCAAAGAAGAGGTGTCAGCATGATAAGCCTTGCTGCGTTTGGTAATCAACTTTATTACGGCACTAGATCTTTTGAGTTTATTAAACGACGAAAAATTTGGTACTTTTTTGCAGTTATTGTTTTAGCTTCTTCAATCGGTGGGCTTGCAATAAATGGCTTAAAGCTTGGAATTGAATTTCGTGGCGGCACCGAATTCATAACAACTTCTGATATACCCGCGAACCAAATGCGTACAGATCTGGAAGATCTTGGCTTGCGCCAAGTTATTGTGCAGTCAGTTGGTAGCGATAGATTGGCAATTCAAACTGAAGAACTAACTTCAGCTCAATTGAGTTCGTTTACCACTCAAATTGCAGATCTTGCTGGGGCAGTTGCAAGTGAAGTAACAGTTAAATCTGTAGGGCCAACCTGGGGTGCTGATATAACGCGAACTGCCTTAATTGGCATTGTGGTTTTTTTGATTTTAGTAATGATTTTTTTGAGTATTTATTTTGAAATCCGAATGGCAGCAGCAGCTTTCATCGCGTTAGTTCATGACCTATTGGTAACAATTGGTGTTTATGCAATTTTTGGCTTTGAAGTTACTCCAGCTACTGCGATTGGCGTTCTTACCATTTTAGGATATTCGCTTTATGACACAGTTGTGATCTTTGACAAAGTTAAAGAAAACGTAAAGGGAGTAACGCTGCAAACAGCTCAAACCTATGACGAGGCTGCTAATTTTGCAATCAACCAAACAGTAGTGCGAAGCATTAATACTTCTATTGTGGCTATTTTGCCTATTGCAGGCATCTTGTTTATTGGTGCATATGTGTTGCGTGCATCAACCTTGCAAGATCTTGCAATCGCGCTCTTTGTTGGAATCGCAGCAGGTGTTTATTCATCAATATTTATTGCCACACCGATTTTGACAGACCTGAAAGCCACAGATCCAGAGATTAAAACTCTACGTGAAAAAGTACTAGCTAGACGAGAAGCTATCGCAACCACTGGCATTGATCCATATGCAGTGACCAAAACTGAAACTCGAGCCAAGTACACCGCCGCACAGGGGGGCCCTAGAAATCAACCAAAGCGAAAGTCGCGCCGACTTCGTTAGTTGATTTTTGCTCTACACTTTGGCTAGGGGTGTGAAGTGAGCGATGCCAATCGAATAGAGCTTGGAAATAAAGCCGAGCCACTGTCATCCCGCCGCGCCTTAATGGCGAAAATTGCCGAACTTCGAACTACTGCGCCTAAAGAGCTTGAACCACTGCTACGCACGGTTAAATCCTTTTATGCCAAAGCTGACACTGAAATAGTGATTCGGGCTTATGGCGTTGCAAAAGTTGCTCATGATGGGCAATTTCGTCGCACCGGAGAGCCATACATCACCCACCCGTTAGCGGTAGCGACGATTTTGGCTGATTTAGGGATGCCACCAGCTTCACTAGCTGCTGCCATGTTGCATGATGCGGCTGAAGATACAGATTATGGCTTGCCCGAAATTGAGCGAGATTTTGGTGCAGAGGTAGCAGCTCTAGTTGATGGCGTTACTAAGTTAGACAAAGTCAAATATGGACAAACTTCGGCTGCCGAAACTGTTCGTAAAATGGTCATGGCGATGGCTAAAGATATCCGCGTACTGGTAATTAAACTGGCCGACCGTTTACACAATATGCAAACAATTGATGCGATGCCCCGTGAAAATCAAGAACGTAAAGCTCGTGAAACTTTAGAAATTTACGCACCGTTGGCACATCGCCTAGGGATGAATGCGCTCAAATGGGAGTTAGAAGACCTCTCCTTTAGGGCGATGTATCCCAAGATGTACGAAGAGATCAAATCTCTAGTTGAGACCAGGACGCCAGCGCGAGAAGAGCAACTTCGAAAAGTCGAAGAAACTTTAAACAAAGCCCTAAAAGAAGCGAAAATTCAGGCGGAGCTTTCTGGTCGACCTAAACATTTTTTCTCCGTTTATCAAAAAATGATAGTTCGAGGACGTGATTTTGATGATATTTATGACTTGGTTGGAGTGCGGGTTTTAGTAGATTCCTTGAAAGATTGTTATGCCGCGCTAGGAACTGTGCACTCTATTTGGAGTCCCGTGCCTGGCCGATTCAAAGATTACATCGCGATGCCTAAATTAAACATGTACCAATCACTGCACACAACTGTAATTGGTCCAGCTGGCAAACCGGTTGAAGTGCAAATTCGAACTTTTGATATGCATCGAGCAGCAGAGTGGGGAATTGCAGCTCATTGGCGTTACAAGCAGCAAAATGTAGGCAATAAAACTGGACCAGATGACATGGCCTGGTTGCGACAGTTGCTTGAATGGCAACGTGAAACCAGTGATCCTGAAGAATTTATGGATTCATTGATTTACGACTTGGGAAAAGAAGAGGTTTTTGTATTTACTCCTAAAGGAGATGTTTTTGCGTTGCCAAAAGGGAGCACGCCAATTGACTTCGCTTACACCGTGCACACTGAAATCGGGCACCGATGCGTTGGCGCAAAAGTAAATAATCGATTAGTCCCGTTAGAGCACACTTTGGTTGATGGCGACACAATTGAAATTATTGCTTCTAAGGCTCAAGAGCCAAGCCCAAATCGAGATTGGTTGGATTTTGTTCAATCACCTCGTGCTAAAAGCAAAATCAAAGCTTGGTTTGCTAAAGAGGCACGAGTTGAATCTTCAGACGTTGGTCGCGAAGACTTAACAAAATTAATGCGACGCGAGGGTCTGCCATTTAAAAAACTAATGGGTGGCGATGCATTATTAATGATTGCTCGTGAACTTGGCGCAGCGGATTTGCAACAACTATTTTTTATGATCGGCGAAGGGAAGCTTTCGGCAACTTTTGTCGTTAAACGCCTGATTGCAGCACATGGTGGCGCTCAAGGACTTGCGGAAGATTTGTCATCAAGTGTATTTGTGCCAGCCAGGCGACGAACTGATGCTGAACGACCAGCTGTTGAAGTTACAGGCATCGATGACGTTTTGGTTAAATTAGCTAGATGCTGCACCCCTGTGCCAGGAGATTTGATAACTGGATTTGTTACTAAGGGAGCAGGGGTTTCAGTGCATCGGGTTGATTGCGTAAATGTTAGTAGTTTGGAGCAAGAGCGACTTGTTGAAGTGCGCTGGAATCGATCTATGGGCGGGGTATTTTTGGTGAATATTCAATCAGAAGCGTTAGATCGCCCAGGTTTGCTCAGCGATATCACAACGGCGCTTTCTGAGAAGCGAGTAAATATCTTGTCCGCTTCGGTAACCACATCAAAGGACAGAGTGGCGCTTTCGCGCTTCACGTTTGAATTAGCAGACCCTGATCATCTAGAAGGGGTGCTGCAGGCTGTAAAGCGCCTTGATGGCGTTTATGACGTTTACCGTATTTAGGGCCTAGCGGATAAAGTCGGAAAGTGCAGCTTCAGCAGCTTGCATGAGCATTTTCTGGCTTTCAATTGCAGTTTGAATTGATTCAATTTTGGATTGATCATTCGCAGCATTTGCTTTTGCTAGATCTTTTTCGAGCTTAGCAATTTTGTCGGCAAACAAAGTGATTGTTGAGTTTGCACGCGCATGTTTATCTGGGTCTTTTCGTGAAGCTTCTCTTGCAACCGCTTCATCTATCGCATTTTGAACAATTTTCAATCTGTCATCTAGCTTCTTCATCCAATCGCGAGGAACATGACCAACCTTTTCCCAGCGGTTATAAATCTCGCGCATTGAACGCTTAGCAGTTTCTATATCTTTAATTGGCAATAGCGCTTCGGCTTCAACTAGCAATCCACGCTTCTTCTCTAAATTGGCATCTTGGCTTACTTTACGTTTGGCCAAATCTTCATTTTTTCTGGTAAAAAACTGATCTTGTGCTGCTTTAAATCTTGCCCAAAGCAGTTCGTCTTCACCTTTGCCGATGCGTCCTGCAGCTTTCCATTGATCCATTAACTCTTTGAATTTCTTCGCAGTCTCTAACCAATCTGAGGAATTCTTTAGTGCTTCCGCTTGGGATACGATCTGATTTTTGGTAGCAGTAGCAGCTGATCGAGCTTTAGCTTGCTGGGCAAAGTGGGTTCGCCTACGTTTATCAAATGCACTTCTTGCATGCGAGAAAGATTTCCAAAGCTCTTGCTCTATTTTGCGATCAAACCTTGGCAGCTCTTTCCAAGTGGCGAGCATCTGAGTGAATTTTTCAGTAGTTTTTTTCCACTCAGTGGAATCTGCTAGCGCAACAGCTGCCGCTGTTAACTCATTTCGTTTTGCTAACGTAGCTTCGCGTTGTTCTTTGCGCTGCTCGGTTAGCATTAATGCTCGCTGGGCGGCAGCAACAACTAGTTCATCTGCTCGCTGCAACAACAGATTCAGTTCGCCAACTACATTTGGTTCTGCATAAGTGCTTCGCAATTTTTCAGCAAGTATTTTCGCTGGAGCTGGCACGCCACGATTTTCTTTGAATCTGGTTAACATCACATCGGCTTCTACGATTAAATCAACGTACTTTCGGGCAAAAAATTCTAGACCTTCGCTAGGAGTTCCAGCTTGATACTGGCCTACCTGCTTTTCGCCATCGGCAGTGTTAACAAAAACGGTGCCATCTGCAGTAACTCGTCCAAACTTGGCAGCTGTAGCGATATCCATGTTTTCTCCTTAGGTCCGTTTTTACGGCTCGTATGTTGCATTAACAATCATCACTGGTTGGGCTGGTGTGCCATCTTGACCGCCACCTTGAACGCCCAGATCAGCAATCTTTTGTACTAGATCTAACCCTTGAATCACGCGGCCGAAAATTGTGTAATTAGGTCCCAAGGTGGTGTCTTGATAAACAATAAAAAATTGAGATCCACCTGTACCTGCACCAGCATTAGCCATTGCAACCGTGCCAGCAGGGTAATTATTCTCCGCAGCTTCAGGTAAGTTCTCATCGGGCAAGGCGAAACCAGGTCCACCAGTTCCATTGCCTGCTGGATCGCCACATTGCAGCACAAATATGCCTGAAGTAGTAAGTCTGTGACAATTTGTTGAATTGAAATAGCCATCGTTAGTCAAGGTTTCAAAGGCACCCACAGTTGCAGGAGCTGCGGCAGGATCAGTTTCCAGCACGATAGGACCGCAATTAGTTTCGAGCGTTAAAACACCAGGGGCGATGGATTGCGATGGCGCAGGTGCTGCTTCGTATTTAATGTCATCAGCCCGAGCAGCGCCAACTGGCTCACATTCGGCAAGCAGTTGCTCAGATTGAGAATCTTCGGTTTTATCTTCAGCAGGCTGGGAATCTAGGTTGTTATAGACGGTTAATCCGGCAAATAGTCCCAAAACTGCCAAAGCTGCAATAGCGCCAACCAGGGTTCGGCGGCGCTTACTCCGCAATGCTTCAGCTTGGGCTGCTTTTCGTCGCTGCGACATCATTGGTTACTCCCTGAGGGTTGTTATAACTGAACTTTACCGCCTGCCATTTTGCGCCAAGCACGGGTAGAACGGCGCTGTAAAGGTAGGCTCTCGCTTTAAGATAGAAGGAGCTTTTATGTTTATTCGGACCGCCTCGGTAGGCCCATGGGGAACTAATTGCCATGTAGTGGCATTGGGAACCGGGTCAGAATGCCTGATTATTGATCCAGGACTTGGGGCTTCTGAATTTGTTACCCAGATAACTGCGGAATTCAGATTAAAGCCGGTAGCCGTGCTAGCTACCCATGGCCATGTTGACCACATTTGGAATCTATATCCTGTGGCAACTGATCTGCAGATCCCTGCTGTCATTCATCGCAAAGATCGAATGTTTTTAACTAATCCAGCTAATGCCGTAAGTCCCGAAGGTGCAAAAGTTGTAGCGTCGCTTACACCTGACCAACCGTGGTTGGAGCCAAGTGAACTAATCGAAGTTGGCGATATCGCAGAACTGAACTTTGCAGGTTTTAATATCAAGGTTTTCTCAACACCTGGACACACGGCTGGGTCTGTCTGCTTTGAATTTAATCATGATCAATTATTCACTGGTGATTTGTTGTTCAAAAATGCAATTGGACGAACAGATCTATTCTCGGGAGATGAGAAACAGATGCAGAAGAGTTTGGCAAATGTAATGTCCAGCTATGCTGATGATGTTTTGATATTTCCAGGCCATGGCGATAATTCCACTATTGGTGATGAGCGAAAAAATAATCCATACCTTCAAAACCTTAAGATGTCTTAATGGCTGAGCAAATTCAAGCCCCAAAAGGAATTCCGGAGTATTTTCCACCAACAGGTGATTTGTTTAGATATGTCAGAGAAGCTTTAACTTTACCGGTAATTCAGGCAGGATATAAATACATCGAACTTCCTTACTTCGAGGATGCTGCGTTATTTTCGAGAGGCATCGGCGAGAGCACAGATGTAGTCAGTAAAGAAATGTATACATTTACGGATCGAGGAGATCGCTCACTTGCGCTTCGGCCTGAAGGCACAGCTGGTGTAATTAGAAGTGTTATTGAAAATAGTTTGACGCAGCAAGGGTTACCGATGAAGCTTTGGTATGCCGGTGCATTTTTTCGTGCTGAAAAACCACAAAAAGGTCGATACCGCCAACTCCAGCAAGTTGGAATTGAAGCTATTGGTGCTGATTCCGCGGCATTAGATGCTGAAGTAATAGCTATTGGTTATCAAGCATTTTTTAATTTAGGTCTGCGAAATTTTGAATTACAAATTACTTCGCTGGGTTGCATTAATTGTCGGCCAACATACCGTTCGCTGCTGCAATCATTTTTAGCAAATCTAGATTTAGATGAGGAAACTAAAGCAAGAGCTGAATTGAATCCATTGCGGGTGTTGGATGATAAGCGAGCTGAAGTTCAGAAACTTGTGCAATTAGCTCCATTGATGCTGGATCATGTGTGTGAGGATTGCCTTACCTACCATAATGAGGTGCTTGAGTATCTGGATGCACAACATATTCCTTATTTGGTAAATAAAAAATTAGTACGCGGGTTGGATTATTACACCCGAACCACATTCGAATTTGTACATCATGGATTAGGCGCACAATCTGGCATCGGCGGCGGCGGACGCTATGACCAGCTCATGAAAATACTTGGTGGGCAAGACCTATCTGGGATTGGATTTGGTTTAGGTGTGGATCGTGCACTACTTGCTGCAGAATCTGAAGGTATTGACTTAGCGGCTAAGTTAAATAGGCCTATTGCAGTATTGGCGACCGAACCGGCAATGACAAAACTGGCCTTTGCGCTTTCAGCGGAACTTCGACAAGCTGGCTTTGTTGTTGATCAAGTTACAAATGCAAAGAATTTGAAAACTGGGTTAAAGATTGCAGCAAGACTAGGCGCAGCAGCAGCTGTGATCATTGGCCCAGACGAGGTAGCAACTGGAGTTTATGCAGTCAAGATGCTTGATTCTGGCGTGCAGATCACAGCAGGGCTTGGCGAACTTGGATCAGTAATTGCCCAGCATCTAGCATTAGACACTAAAGCAACCTAAGGAAGATTGATTCAATTGTTGAAGTCCCATAACTGTGCCCAATTAGCCGAACAAGTTGGAAATCAGGTAACGGCTGCAGGTTGGATAGCTAGGCGACGCGATCATGGCGGAGTTGCTTTTTTTGATCTTCGAGATGCATCTGGCGTTATCCAGGTTGTAGTACACGATGAACAATTAGCGCATTCGCTAAAAACAGAATCTTGTGTTCAGGTAACAGGAAAAATTGAGCTACGACCAGCTGGCAATGAGAATACCGAATTGATTACTGGCGGCGTTGAACTAAATGCTGAAAGCATTCAAATATATAGCACTGCAGCACCGTTGCCATTCCAGTTAGATGATGGAAATGAAGTTGGCGATGAGATTCGATTAAAGCATAGATATTTAGATCTTAGACGTCCAAAAATGGCAGGAAATCTAATCCTGCGATCAAAAGCAAATGCGATAGCTAGAGATTTATTAAATAAAATTGGATTTATCGAAGTTGAAACTCCAACATTTACCAGATCAACGCCTGAAGGTGCGCGAGATTTCTTGGTACCGGTTAGATTGCAACCAGGCAAATGGTATGCGCTACCACAGTCACCTCAGCTGTATAAGCAGTTACTTATGGTGGCAGGGCTAGAAAAGTATTATCAGATCGCTCGATGCTATCGCGATGAGGACTTTAGAGCAGATAGGCAACCCGAGTTTACGCAACTGGATATCGAGATGTCCTTTGTAGAGCAAGCTGATGTCATTAAAATCGGTGAATCAATAATTCGTGCACTTTGGCTTGAGCTAGGCGATTATCAGATTACTGATATTCCGTGGTTGACATATAACGAGTCGATGCGCAGGTATGGATCAGATAAACCAGATTTACGTTATGACCTAGAGCTTGTTGAGTTAACAAATTATTTTAAGGAAACTCCATTTCGAGTATTCCAGGCTGAATATGTAGGTGCAATTGTGATGCCTGGTGGTGCAGCTCAATCTCGACGACAGTTTGATGCTTGGCAAGAATGGGCAAAACAGCGTGGCGCAAAGGGCTTAGCCTGGGTAAGCATTGATGATGCAGGTGAAATTTCTGGCCCTGTCGCAAAAAACATTAGTAATCAAGAGCGTGAAGGTTTATTGCTTGCCACAGCAGCAAACCCAGGTGACGCGATTTTCTTTGCGGCTGGAGATATTTCAGAGGCTCGCGGTTTATTGGCAGCAACCAGAAGTGAAATTGCAAGTCAACTTGGCCTAGCAAAGCCTGACCAGTGGTCATTTGTGTGGATAGTTGATGCGCCCATGTTTGAGCAAACCGAAGATGGGGGTTGGACAAGCGTTCACCACCCATTTACTTCACCTAATTCAGATTATCTAGACAGCTTTGAAAATTCACCTAGTGAAGCATTAGCTTGGGCTTATGACATTGTTTGCAATGGGTATGAAATTGGTGGAGGTTCAATCAGAATTCATAACGCAGATGTACAACAACGCGTTTTTAGTTTATTAGGTATATCTCCTGATCAGGCTGCGGAGAAATTTGGCTTTCTGTTAGATGCCTTTGAATATGGGCCACCACCTCATGGCGGCATTGCATTTGGCTGGGATCGAATCTGCATGCTGTTAAGCGGGGCAGATAATCTGCGAGAAGTAATTGCTTTTCCAAAAACCGGCGGAGGTTCTGACCCATTAACTGGAGCCCCAACCACAATTACAGCTGCGCAACGAAAAGAAGCAAACATTGATTTTAGGCCCACGGAGTAATTATGAAATCAGCTGAGATAAGACAACGGTTTTTAGATTTTTTTGAAAAAGAAGGTCACACCGTCGTCCCGTCAGCATCACTAATTGCACCTGATCCAACTTTGCTATTGGTAAATGCTGGCATGGTGCCATTTAAACCATACTTCTTAGGTGAAACTAAGCCTCCATACAATCGAGCAGTTAGTGTGCAAAAATGTGTTAGAACTTTAGACATCGAAGAAGTTGGTAAAACAACCCGCCATGCTTCTTTTTTCCAGATGTGTGGAAACTTTTCATTCGGAGATTACTTTAAAGCGGGCGCAATTGATTTTGCATGGCGCCTGCTGACTAATAAAGTGCAAGACGGTGGTTATGGCTTTGATCCTGAAAAATTATGGGTGACAGTTTTCCATGACGATGACGAATCTGCAGATATTTGGCGCGACCAAATTGGAGTGCCAGCTGAACGCATTCAACGTCGCGGCATGGCTGACAATTTTTGGTCAATGGGAGTACCTGGCCCATGCGGGCCTTGTTCTGAAATTTATTACGATCGCGGCGAAGCTTATGGAAAACCTGGCGGCCCAATCGCTGATGAGTCTCGATATTTAGAGGTATGGAATTTAGTTTTCATGCAATTTGAACGTGGCGCAGGTGGTGGAAAAGATGCATTCCCCATCCTTGGAGATCTACCCGCAAAAAATATTGATACTGGTATGGGTTTAGAAAGAATGGCTGCAATTCTGCAAGGCGTTGAAAACATTTATGAAATAGATACCACGAAAATGATTTTAGATTGTGCTGCCGGACTGTCAAAAACAGTTTATGGCAACAATGAAGCAGATGACGTTCGGTTGCGTGTTGTTGCTGACCATGCCCGAACCTGTGCATTTTTGCTTAACGATGGCGTGATTCCAGGCAATGAGGGGCGAGGGTATGTGCTTCGCCGAATGATGCGAAGAGTCATCAGGTCCATGCGATTGTTAGGCCTTGAAGATCCGTGCATTGGTGAGTTAGTAGCGACCAGCATTGATTCGATGAAGGATCAGTACCCAGAATTAGAGACAAATCGAGAGCGGATTATCGCTGCTGCTGTTGGTGAGGAAACCTCGTTCCGCCAAACATTGAAAAGTGGAACCGCACGCTTTGAGACAGCAGCGGACGATTTAGCTTCAAGTAACAAAAAGATATTGTCTGCTGAAAAAGTTTTTGAAATGCATGACACCTTTGGTTTTCCTTTTGATCTCACTTTAGAAATGGCAGCTGAGCGCGGCTTAAGCGTGGATGCTGATGGATTCAAAAATTTAATGAATGAACAGCGCGATCGAGCTAAAGCAGATGCTAAGGGGAGAAAAGCAAACTTGGCTGATCTGTCAGTTTATCGATCAGCAGCAGAAGTAACTGGTGCAACAAGTTTTATTGGCTACAAAACTGATAGCACCGAAACCTCGATTGGCTCCTTAATTGTTGCTGGCGTTAATTCCAAGGCAGCCAAGCAAGGAGATGCGGTTGAAGTGATTCTGCCGACAACTCCTTTTTATGCTGAAGGCGGCGGGCAGCTTGGGGATTCGGGTAGATTGGTGACAACAAGTGGCGCCATTGTTGAAATCGACGATGTGCAACAGCCAATTTCTGGACTTTATGTTCATATTGGACGAGTTATTGATGGTGAAATTCTTGCTGGCGACGAAGTATTGGCTGAAATAGATGTTGCTAGGCGAACCGCTATTTCTAGGGCGCATACCGCAACCCATATGATTCACAAAGCATTCCGCGAGCAACTTGGAGATTCTGCCACTCAGATGGGCAGCGAGAATGCACCAGGCAGGTTGCGCTTTGACTTCCCATCGCCGCAAGCTGTACCCAGATCTATGCTGATTGATGTGGAACAGCGAGTTAATCAATTACTAATTGAAAATTTACCGGTAACTGAAGCCTTAATGTCACAAGCTGCAGCCCAAAAAATTGGAGCAATGGCACTTTTTGGTGAGAAATATGGCGATGAAGTAAGAGTCATATCGGTAGGCGATTGGGCAAAAGAGCTCTGTGGTGGAACCCACACGTCCACATCTGGGCAACTTGGAGTTGTAACTTTCTTATCAGAATCATCGATTGGGGCTGGAATTCGCAGAATTGAAGCCTTAGTGGGGTCAGAAGCTCATTCCTTCTTGGCTAAAGAACATCTTTTAGTAAATCAAATTTCTGAGATGTTGAAAGTGAAGTCAACAGATATTCCAGATCGAATTGATTCGTTGCTTGCCAAATTAAAAGACGCAGAACGCTTGCTAGAACAGCAACGTCGCAATGATTTATTAGCTAATGCAGAGCAAATAATTGGTGCTGCCAAGAAAGTTGGCGATTATGATCTATACGCATTCCAAGCTGACCTTGATATGGATTCATTGCGAGAGCTAGTTGCGCGCGCAAAGGGGAATAATCCAAACAGCATTGCTGTTGCGCTGGGTACAAGCGATGTACCGGCTCTGATTGTTGGGGTTGGGGCTAATTTAATTGCAAGCGAAGTTAACGCGAAATCTATTCTCCAGCTTCTAATCAGTAAGCATGGTGGAAAAGGCGGCGGTAAGCCGGAGATGACTCAAGGCTCAGTGCCAGCTGGCGCTGATATCAAGGCCATATTGGCGTCTCTTCCAAATTTAATTTCTGATTTGAAGTAGAAAAAAATGACTGCGCTGGGAATTGATTATGGAGCAGTACGAATTGGAGTTGCAAGAGAAATTCCAGGCACCTCGCTGGTTGTGCCAGTAGGCGCGGTAACTCCTGCTGATTTCAATCACAATTTTGCCCTTTGGGTGACTGAGTTTGATGTGGATGTTGTCTACGTCGGGTTTCCTAAAAGCATGTCAGGCGCCGAAGGGACTGCAGCGACAATGGTTCGAGATTGGGCCAGCGAAGCAGCAAAAAATTTTCCGGCTCAAAAGTGGCAATTACTAGATGAGCGACTGACGACTGTCGCTGCTACTAAGGCATTACATGCAGCTGGAAAAACTGCAAAACAACAGCGAGAAATCATAGATTCAATGGCGGCAGTGTTAATTTTGCAGTTGGCATTAGAACAAGAAGCTCGAATCGCTCGACCGATTGGTGAGCCAATTGAATAAAAAATTGATTTTAATCGCAATTGGTGCACTAGCTGCTGTGGTAGCGCTGGTAGTAGTAATCTATCCCACCGGACCAAAGGAAAGTTGGAGCGGTGCAGGTTATGGGGATGTTGCTATCGAAATACCCGATGGCGCTAATCTCACTGAGATTGGTCGGATACTAGCAGCTGCAGGCGTTGTGGAAACCGCATCATTTTTTGCAATCTCTACTTATGATCGTGAAGAAGCTAAACGCATTCAACCTGGTAGATACTCAATGGCGCTTGAAATGGGTAGCGACGAAGCTATAGATAGATTGCTAGATCCTGAAAGTAAATTGCAAGCTCTTGTTTTATTACAAGAGGGATTGCGATTATCTAGTGCGATTAATGCGATCGCAAGGCAATTGCAGATCCCGCAAACTGAAGTTATTAAAGCGATCGAAGATCTTGAATCTGGAAAATTGAAAATCGAGCTTCCAGATTATGCAGAGCGTTCTGCAGAAGGCTTTTTATTTCCCGCAACATACTCATTTCGGGACAATGTATCTGTAGAAGAAGCAATTGTTGAAATAGTCCAGAGATATTACAAAACCGAACGTGCTGTAAATTTGAAAGTTGCTGCCCAAAAAATGGGCTTCTCAGCTCGTGAGATGCTCACAATGGCCTCTTTGGTTGAGGGTGAAGCTTTTCCGAGGGATTTTGGTAAAGTTGCACGAACAATTTTAAATCGATTAAAAGTTAATATGCCATTGCAATTTGATGCAACCGTAAATTATGCGCTAGGTAGCAATAAATTACTTTTTACACCAGAGCAATTCGCTTTTGATTCACCATATAACACCTATAAATATCCTGGATTGCCACCAGGTCCAATTAATTCGCCGGGTGAAGCCGCCATTCGTGCAGTGTTGAATCCAGATGAAGGAGATTGGTTGTATTTTGTGAGCACCAATCCAGATAAGGGTATTACGAAATTTACTGCAAGTTACAGCGAATTCCTAAAATTCAGATCCGAGTTTCAAGCTTGGTACAGGGAGAATCGATAGCATGCATAAATTTGCCGCCCAATCAGCTGATCTAAAAAAGGCCAAACTTGCTCATGTGCTGGGCTCTCCAATTGAACATTCGCTTTCTCCTGTAATTCATAATGCAGCTTATAAATTTTTAAAGTTACCGTATAAATATTCTGCGATTGAAGCAAACATCGAATCATGTCTTGAAATATTTAACAAACTTCAGCATGGCGAGATTTTTGGTTTATCTTTGACTATGCCACTTAAAGAGACAGCCTTTGCATTTGCTGATGTTGTTACTGATAACTGCACTAGATCAAAAGTAGCCAACACTTTAGTTTATAGAGATGGGAAGTTTGTAGCTGAAAACACAGATGTCTACGGAATATCCCAGGTGCTCAAACAACAAGTGAAGTTACTGGATGAACCCTGGACAATTTTTGGAACAGGCGCAACCGCACGATCTGCTATTTGCGCCCTGAATGGTCTTGGTATTTCTAATGTTAACGTGATTGGTCGCAATGAACTTAAACTACATGAACTAGAACTTGATTTTGGGGTGAAAACAACGCAGCTCGGCGCAAAAGTGCCAGTGAAAAATTTGATCAGCACATTACCAGGTGCTGCACAATTAGAATTTGGTTATCTAATGGAGAATGTAAGTTATTTATTTGATGTAAATTATGGCAGTTGGCCAACTACGCTTGCAGATAAATTGGTTAACAGCGATGCCGTTATAGTCAATGGGTTGCCTTTATTAGTTAACCAAGCTCAGATGCAAATTGAAATCATGACCGGGCAGCAAGTTCCAATTGATGTGCTATTTGAGGCTATCGCCCATCTGGGTTAATTAGATTTTGCTTTGATAATAATTTTGGATGATTTTTATATATCTATTACCATTGATCGTAATCTCAATTATTGATATCAGAACAAGGCGTATTCCTGATTATCTTTCTGGTTTGGTCGGCCTAATTGGAATCTCTCATGTTTACCAGTTGGCTTCGGATAGCTCTATAGCTTGGCGACAAGGGATGACTGCGGCCGCTGGAATCTTCTTTTTGATGTTGATAGTTGCTGTGATTAGCTCTGGTGGCATTGGAGGAGGGGATATTAAATTAGCAACCGCGTTATCACTGCCGGTTGGAGCAATGGGCTGGGAGCAGCTGATCTTTGCTTGGATCGTAATCAGTTTGTGCATGCTAGGTATTATCTTGATCTTGCTCGTACTACGAAAACCCCTGAAAACAGCAGTACCTTTTGGCCCCTGCCTTGCGCTGGGCTATCTAGCTGGCATGGTGTGAGAAACTTCAGCCATGTTGAGATGGCTAACCGCTGGCGAATCGCATGGACCAGCACTGACCGCAGTTGTAGAGGGTTTGCCTGCGGGAGTGCAGGTTACTTCTGCAGTTATTGGCCATGACCTAGCCAGGCGCAGATTAGGTGTTGGCCGCGGTGCCCGAATGAAGTTTGAACAAGATGAAATATCAATTCTTGGTGGTGTCCGGCATGGAGTTTCCATGGGTGGCCCGATCGCTATTCAAATTAACAACACAGAATGGCCCAAATGGTCTGAGGTAATGTCTGCAGATCCAGTTGATGCAGATGTGTTGGCAGATCTAGCGAGAAATAATCCCTTAACCCGCCCACGCCCAGGACATGCTGACTTGGTGGGAATGCAGAAATATAGTTTCGATGACGCTCGACCAGTTTTAGAGCGGGCATCTGCGCGCGAAACCGCAGCACGAGTTGCGCTTGGAGCCGTAGCAAAACAATTTTTAAATCAAGTTGGAAACATAACAGTTTTATCTCATGTGGTAAGTATTGGAACGGTTGAACTTCCAGCGGGGATCATGCCTAGCGCTGCTGATTTAGAGAAGATTGACAATGATCCTGTCCGCTGCATCGATGAAACAACTTCAATGCAGATTCAAGATTTG
>JAURFT010000142.1 GCA_030834185.1 Candidatus Nanopelagicales bacterium | reverse complement strand
CGCTTCCAGGGAAAAGAAAAACGATTATCATTGGGTGTCTACCCAGAAGTCAGTATTGAAGTTGCCCGACAAAACCTTGCTAAAGAAAAACAATTGCTGGAGCAAGGTTATGACCCATCAGAAGTACGTAAACAAGAGAAGTTAAATACCGAATCGATGAGCATGGGGTCTGCTGATATCAATCATGAATTATCTAGCTCAGAACGCGATGAGATTGACACAAAAACCCCCACAGAGACTCTTAGTGAGTCGAATATCAAAGATGCTGAAGAGGACTCCTGGCAAAATGAATCAGATGACATAGGGCTCCCTAAGGAAGAGAAACCGCCTATCCTTGATCAGGCTTCAGAACCAGAACCAGAACCAGAACCAGAACCAGAACCACTGCTAACTGAGATTAACACGGTTAATGAACCAACATTTGAACGAGTGATTAGGGAATGGCATTTATCCATAGTAGATAGAGATGATGCCGCTAAAATCATCCGCTTATTTGAGGA
>JAURFT010000141.1 GCA_030834185.1 Candidatus Nanopelagicales bacterium | reverse complement strand
ATCTCGTCGCCATCTAGTTCAACAACCGTACCTTCAACTTTGATCTTGGCCATGTAACGCGCTCCCTTAGAGTGTTTGTACGTCTGCTTGTTTTGCACGAACCGCTTCAGCTGCTGCCTTGAGGGCTTCAACTTCAGAATCGGTCAACTTACTTTCAACAACTTTCTTGATTCCACTGCGGCCAATCTGGGCTTCGACGCCTAGATAGACACCTGAAATTCCATATTCGCCATCAACCCATGCACACACTGGCATTACCGCACCAGAATCTTCAATAACAGCCTTTGCCATTCTGGCAGCTGCTGCAGATGGTGCGTAGTAAGCAGATCCTGTCTTAAGAAGTGCTACCACTTCAGCCCCACCATTACGTGTGCGATCAACCAGTTCATCGATTTCAACTTGTGATAGCAAATCACTTAGGGCTTTGCCATCTACTGTGCAACGACTTGGCACTGGAACCATCGTGTCCCCGTGTGAACCCAGAGTGAGAGTCTTTACTG
>JAURFT010000140.1 GCA_030834185.1 Candidatus Nanopelagicales bacterium | reverse complement strand
TGATAAGGGCTATATCTCGCCATACTTTGTGACCGATCAAGATCGCATGGAGGCAACCCTTGAGGATGCCTATATCTTGATCTCTGCCGGCAAAATCTCAGCTCTAGCTGACCTACTGCCAATTCTTGAGCAGGTTGCAAAGGCCTCAAAGCCGCTATTGATTATTGCTGAAGATGTTGAAGGCGAAGCCCTTTCAACGCTGGTTGTAAACCGCATGCGTGGGGTATTTACCTCAGCAGCTGTTAAGGCTCCTGGTTTTGGAGATCGTCGCAAGGCGATGCTGCAAGATATTGCAGTACTAACTGGCGGCCAAGTTATCTCAAGTGAAGTTGGTCTAAAGCTAGATCAGATTTCAATTGACATGCTTGGAAAAGCTCGCAGAATTGTTATTACTAAAGATAACACCACCATTGTTGATGGAGCTGGAAACAAGAAAGATGTGGAAGGTCGCATCGCTGAGTTAAGGCGAGAGATTGAAGCAGCTGACTCTGATTGGGATAG
>JAURFT010000139.1 GCA_030834185.1 Candidatus Nanopelagicales bacterium | reverse complement strand
ATAAGCCGGATTCTGTTTGTGTTAAACACAAGATAATCATCCATCTTGCATATTTGTTACCAAATATGTCTAGCTACCTACCCGCAATCTTAAGTCGAGCAGACTAATTGCTTTTTGGTATTGCTCCAAGAGGGGTTTACAAGCTAACTTAATCACTTAAGTTACTGGTAGTCTCTTACACTACCTTTTCACCCTTACTTACAATGTAAGCGGTATATTTTCTGTTGCACTTTCCGTCAATTTCTTGCCTGGGAGTTACCCAGCTCTTTGCTCTTTGGAGTCCGGACTTTCCTCGATAAATCGCGATTATCCTTTTCACTTAATTGAATATTAGTAAATTAGTAACTATTTAGAAAAAATAATTAGAATTTCTTCCACGTCATTAAAAGTTAAAGGACCAATAAATTTTTTAATTATTTTACCTTCTTTTATTATGTGTGTTTCGGGAACTCCAAATACTCCAGAATTTATTGCTAAAGCACTTTTTTTGTCAATACCATA
>JAURFT010000138.1 GCA_030834185.1 Candidatus Nanopelagicales bacterium | reverse complement strand
CAACTCCTGGCGTAATCATTCTTAAAGTTTCATTGTTACCTTCAATTAAGGCTCTTGCGGTAACCATCTCTGAGACAAAGAGTGCAGCGCCTTGTTCCCGGCAAAGCAATCGAAAAGCAGCATTGGTAATGCCAGCCATTGGAGCAAGAACAACTGGCGTAGTTAAATCTAAACCGCCACCACGAATTGGAAGATGAAGCGGCTTTAGATCTAGCAGCCCAGTAGCCGTGGGGCTAACCATGCCTCAACCTGATCAATACTGATTCGTTCCTGCTTCATTGAATCACGCTCTCTAATTGTTACCGCATTGTCATTTAAAGTATCAAAGTCAACAGTGATTGCATAAGGAGTACCGATCTCATCTTGTCTGCGATATCTCCTTCCAATTGCTCCAGCATCATCAAAGTCAACGCTCCAATTCTTGCGAAGCGCTGCAGCTAAATCTCTTGCCTTAGGTGAGAGGTCTGCATTTCTAGATAGCGGAAGAACTGCAACCTTTACTG
>JAURFT010000013.1 GCA_030834185.1 Candidatus Nanopelagicales bacterium | reverse complement strand
CAGTTAATGTTCAAGGTGGAATTATTGCGGACTTAGTGAAGCCGCTGCTGCCTCTAACTGAAGCGCTAGGCCAGATTGCTGCAAGCCTGACATCAAAAGCAATTGAGCGCATTGACGTTGAATACTGCGGTGAAGCTCATGCTTCAGATATTTCAGTTCTAGAAATTTCCGCGCTTAAAGGCGTATTTACAAACCTTGTTCATGATCCGGTTTCCTATGTAAATGCACCAGTGTTAGCAACAGGTCGCGGGGTTGCATCTGCAGCAAACTTGGTACATGAAGATACAGATCATCGAACCTTAGTTCGCGTAATTCTAACTCTCACCGATGGCGACCAAGTTCTTGTTGCCGGCACTGTAACTGCGCCAAATGACAAATTAAAGTTAGTGCAGATCGATCAGTTTGAGGTAGATGCTCCAATTGCAACTCATATGGCATTTTTCAAATATCACGATCGTCCAGGAGTGGTTGCAATTCTGGGACGAATCCTTGGTGATGCCAATATTAATATTGCTGGCATGCAGGTATCTCGTGATCCTGAAGGGATTCACGCCATGGTTGCGCTCACGCTAGATAGCGCAGTTACAGTTGATTTGGCAGAGCAGATCTCAGCAGAAATTGGTGGACATACCGGCCGAGTAGTTAGCTTTATTGCTTAACTGCTTTAAGAGTTATGCCCTATGGTTGCCAAATGCGTAGGTTGCTAGCTTCAGTCTTTGCGTTTTTTATTACGGTTGCGTTGATTCCAGCTGCGACTGCGCAAAGCACCGAGTTTGAATTGGCTTTTGAATCACTTTTAGTAGCAACAGAAAATCGAACTGGATATGATCGAAAACTATTCCCACATTGGATAGATGCAGACCGAAACGGGTGTAATGCTCGTTATGAAGTTTTAATCTCCGAAGCAATTCGCAAACCCAGAATAACTGGAAAATGCAAGTTAACTGGCGGCAAGTGGATCTCGCTATTTGATAATCGCCAAATTTCGAATCCTCGCCAGCTTGATGTGGATCACTTTGTGCCGCTGGCAGAAGCTTGGCGATCTGGAGCTTATAGTTGGAATCAAAGCAGACGAGTTCAATTTGCAAATGATCTGGATTTATCAGAGGCCTTAATAGCAGTCACGGCAAGCTCTAATCGATCTAAAGGGGATAGGGACGTTGCGAACTGGCTGCCAAGCAACAACGACTATCGCTGCACCTATCTCACCTCTTGGGTGAAGGTAAAGGTCAAATGGGAGCTAACGGTTGATATGGCTGAACGAAAAAGCTTAGAAGTTGGGCTGCTTGATTGTGGCGCAATTCGAAATCGCACAACTCCAAAGCTTCTCAGCAGTTCAGAAAATAGCCAACCAAGATTGCAACCAACCGCGCAACGTTTTAATAATTGCACAGCAGCGCGAGCGGCAAAAGTAACTCCGATTCGACGCAGTACTAATCCAGCCTTGTATCAAGCCAATACGCATTTAGATCGCGATAAAGATGGTATAGCTTGCGAGTAGTTAGCGCTGTGAGCGATTTACAGCACTAACAATTGCTTTTAACGATGAAGTGACAATGCTTGGATCAATTCCCACGCCCCATAAAATCTCATCACCAAGTTCGCATTCTAGATAAGCCGCTGCAGTTGCATCGCCACCAGAGCTCATTGCATGTTCGTGGTAATCCAGCACCTTTACGTCAACACCATGCTTTGCCATGGCATTCGCAAAAGCTGCAACCGGACCATTTCCAACACCGATAATGGTGTGCTCCGCTCCAGCATCATCTAACACAACTTGCAGACTTGTTGCACCATCTACTTTTGAATCTTGGGAGATGCTCTTCAGCCTAAATCTTCCCCAACGGTTGGTTGGATGTGGCAGATATTCATCAGTGAATACTTCCCACATCTGCTCAGGTGTTATCTCGCCACCTTCAGAGTCAGTAACTTGCTGAATCACCTTGCTAAATTCGATCTGCAATCGTCGTGGTAGCTCCAGGCGATGCTCAGTTTTCATTATGTAGGCAACTCCACCTTTACCAGATTGGCTATTTACGCGAATCACAGCTTCATAGCTGCGGCCTAGATCCTTTGGGTCAATTGATAGGTAAGGAACTTCCCAGCGAAAGTTATCTACAGTTTCATTGGCTGCGGCAGCATCAGTTTTCATGACAGCAAAACCTTTATTAATTGCATCTTGGTGTGATCCACTAAATGCTGTAAAGACTAAATCACCACCATATGGATGTCGCTCTGGAACATTGAGTTGATTTGCATACTCCACTGTGCGACGTATCTCTGCGATATTGGAAAAATTGATCTGCGGATCAATCCCTTGACTAAATAGATTCAGGCCAAGAGTTACTAAGCAGACATTTCCAGTTCGCTCGCCATTGCCAAATAAAGTACCTTCAATTCGATCTGCACCAGCTAAATAGCCCAGCTCAGCTGCGGCAATTGCCGTTCCACGATCGTTATGTGGATGCAGTGACAAAATAATGCTGTCGCGACGGTTTAGGTTTCTATGCATCCATTCAATTGAATCAGCGTAAACATTTGGCATTGCCATCTCAACTGTGGCAGGAAGATTAATTATCACTTTACGCTTTGGTGTTGGTTGCCAAACTTCTGTTACGGCATCGCATACCTCTTTGGCAAATTCAAGTTCGGTGCCTGTGTATGACTCAGGTGAGTATTCAAAAAGCACATCTGTGTGTTCAAGTTTCTGGGCATGCGCCAAACATGACTTGGCCCCAGCCACTGCAATATCAATAATTCCTTGCTTGTCTAGATTAAAAACCACACGTCGTTGCAGCGTAGAAGTGCTGTTATATAAGTGAACAATTGCCCGCTTGGCACCGTTTATTGATTCAAAAGTGCGCTCAATTAGATGCTCTCTAGCTTGAGTTAGCACCTGAATAATTACATCATCTGGAATGTGATTTTCTTCAATTAGCAATCTAACAAAGTCAAAGTCTGTTTGTGATGCTGATGGAAAGCCAACTTCAATTTCTTTGTAACCCATTTTCACCAGTAATTGAAACAGCGCCAATTTGCGCGGTGGTGTCATGGGATCAATTAAGGCTTGGTTCCCATCTCGGAGGTCAACCGAGCACCACCTGGGAGCCTGGGTGATCTGTTGATCTGGCCAAGTGCGGTCTGTTAGCGCAACGGGAATAAAAGGTTGATAGCGGTGATGGGGCATCTGGGAGGGCTGCTGCATCGCTGCTGTGAAGTGAATTGATTCATTACTCATCTTGGTGCCTTTCGTCGGTTTTTAGGGGATTTCACCGGCTTGCATGGCTTAAGCCGCGCTGGGGCGGCCAGTGGTTAGGCCCCGACGCGGCGGGTAAGTAGCAAGCTCTGAATAAGCACAGGTGAACTTTACACCGCACAGGAGTGTCCTTGCTGAGCCACCTCTCATAAGGTTGGTGCGTGAGCAACTATTCAATAGCAGTCATCCCAGGTGATGGCATTGGCCAAGAGGTAACCCGCGAGGGGCTAAAAGTGCTTGAAACCGTAAGTAAGCAATCAGGCCTTAGCTTCAAATTCACCGAATTTGATCTTGGCGCAACCAAATACTTGAAATCTGGTGAAACTTTAACTGATAACGATTTAGCAGAGCTAGTTAAATTTGATGCCATTTTGCTCGGCGCAGTTGGAGATCCTCGAGTTGCTCCAGGTGTTTTGGAACGCGGACTACTTCTGAAATTGCGTTTCGAGTTCGATCACCATGTCAATTTACGACCTGTGAAATTATTGCCTGGCGTTGCAACTCCGCTGGCAAATAAAACCACTGAGCAGATCGATATGGTTTTTTGTCGCGAGGGCACTGAAGGTCCATATGCTGGTGCCGGTGGCAATCTGCGATTTGGCACTGAGCATGAAGTCGCTACCGAACAATCCCTAAATACAGCTTATGGAGTTTCTAGAGTAATCACAGATGCATTTGAGCGCGCCACAAAGCGCCGAAAGCATCTGACACTTGTTCATAAAACCAACGTGCTAGTTCATTCAGGTGGATTATGGAAACGCACCTTTGACCAAATTCATAATAACTATAAAGACATCGAAGTTGACTATCAACATGTTGATGCTGCTTCTATGTTCATGGTCACAAATCCAGAACGATTTGATGTTGTAGTTACAGATAATTTATTCGGTGACATCTTGACTGATATTGGTGCTGCAATAGCTGGCGGAATTGGGCTTGCTGCAAGTGGTAATTTAGATCCATCAGGAAAACATCCAAGCATGTTTGAACCCGTTCATGGTTCAGCTCCTGATATCGCAGGTAAGCAGCTTGCAGATCCAACTGCAGCAATCTTGAGTGTTTCAATGTTGCTAGATCACCTTGGCCATGAATCTGCTGCAAAACAAGTTGAAACTGCTGTCGCGCAAGATTTAGTTGCCAGAAGTGGATCACGAAGCACAGCTGAAATTGGCGATGCCATTGCTGGGAGGTTGTGATGATTGAGATGAAGCATGTAAAAGCCAGTGGAAGATCTGCGGCTGAAATTTCAAAAATTGTTGCAGATCCGGGCTTTGGAAAAGTATTTACTGACCACATGGCAAAAGCTAAGTACTCAGTAGAGCTTGGTTGGCATGATGTTGCAATTGAACCCTATGCGCCATTTCAAGTTGATCCAGCGATGTTGTCTTTGCATTATGGACAATCAATTTTTGAAGGCATGAAGGCATACCGCTGGGCTGATGGCAGCATAAACACATTTCGACCACTGATGAATGCCGCGCGATTTCAGCGCTCAGCGCACCGGTTGGCAATGCCAGAGCCGACCGAGGAGTTATTTATTGAGATGGTTAAGCAGTTAGTAGCAACTGATAAGGCATATGTTCCAGCAGGCGGAGATAAGTCTTTATACATCCGACCATTTATGTTTGCATCTGAAGTTGGCTTAGGAGTTAGGCCAGCTAATGAATATTTATTTTTAGTGATTGCATCACCAGTTGGTGCATATTTTGATCCAGCAAAAGCGGTAAGTGTCTGGGTATCAACTGAATTTGTTCGAGCATCCCCAGGCGGAACTGGAGAAGCAAAATGCGCTGGAAATTATGCC
This sequence comes from Candidatus Nanopelagicales bacterium, assembly GCA_030834185.1. Lineage (GTDB taxonomy): Bacteria > Actinomycetota > Actinomycetes > S36-B12 > UBA5976 > AcAMD-5. Next base: position 25,642 of record JAURFT010000013.1, on the reverse strand, counting down.
GCGAGTTTGATTGCACAAGCTCAAGCTAAAGAACAAGGCTGCGATCAGGTGATTTGGCTCGATGCTATTGAGCGCAAGTGGATTGAAGAGATGGGCGGCATGAATTTGTTCTTCGTTCTGGGAAGCGGCGATGACGCTCAACTTCTTACCCCTGAGCTAACTGGAACCTTGCTTCCGGGAGTGACGCGAGATTCGCTAATTCAGCTTGGCACCGATCTTGGATATGACACTCATGAAGGAAGAATCTCAATTGATGAGCTTTATGAGGGAATTCAAAGCGGTCGAATTACTGAAGTATTTGCATGCGGAACTGCTGCAGTTATTTCACCAATTGGCCAGATAAAAAGTGAGTCTAGAAATGTTCAAATCGCAGATGGCTTGCCAGGTGCAGTAACTATGCGAATGCGACAAGCACTTTTAGATATTCAAACTGGGGTAGCCCAAGATGTTCATAACTGGATGTACAGGTTGGCTTGATGGCTACTGATGCATTTCATATCTATGACACCACACTGCGAGATGGCGCGCAGCAAGAAGGCTTGAATTTAACAGTTAATGACAAACTAGCGATAGCAAGGCACCTTGATTCGTTGGGCGTGGGCTTTATCGAAGGCGGCTGGCCTGGTGCAATTCCAAAAGACACTGAATTTTTTAAGCGTGCCCAAACTGAGCTAAAACTTGATCATGCGACGTTAGTAGCTTTTGGTGCAACACGTAAACCCGATGTAAAAGTTGATGAAGATGCTCAGGTGCGTGCGCTATTAGATTCCAACGCAAAAATTGTGACACTGGTTGCTAAAACATATGACCGACATGTTGAGCTGGCACTTAGAACAACGCTGGATGAAAATCTTAAAATGATTTCTGAAACTGTTAAGTTTCTAGTTGGTGAAGGCAGAAGAGTATTTTTGGACGCTGAGCATTTCTTTGATGGCTACCGAAGTAATCGTGATTATGCAATTGCCGTGGTGCGAGCAGCGATGGATTCAGGAGCTGATGTTGCAGTGTTGTGCGATACCAATGGTGGCATGCTGCCAGTTGAATTAGCCGACATCGTTCATGACATCTCGCAAACAACTTCAGCTCGGTTAGGAATTCATTGCCATGACGACTCTGGCTGTGCAGTTGCAAACTCGCTGAGTGCAGTAGATGCTGGTGTAACGCATGTCCAGGGAACTGCGAATGGCTATGGCGAGCGCTGTGGAAATGCGAATTTGTTCACAGTTATTGCTAACTTGCAGTTAAAGAAAGATATGGCAGTGCTGCCACAAACGCATCTAAAAGAGATGACGCGCACTGCGCATGCCATTTCTGCAATTACTAACATCAATCCAAATCAGCATGCACCATATGTAGGCATGAGCGCATTTGCTCATAAAGCTGGATTGCACGCTAGCGCAGTAAAGATTGATCCAATGCTGTACCAACATATTGATCCTGCTGTTATTGGAAATGATATGCGAATGCTGGTATCAGAGATGGCTGGTCGTGCATCCATTGAGCTAAAGAGTAAAGAGCTTGGCTATGAATTAGTTGATAAAGAGGTTATTGGCCGCATAGTTGATCGAGTAAAGGAATTAGAGTCAAAAGGTTGGACATTTGATGCAGCAGATGCTTCATTTGAATTATTAATGCTTGATGAAATCGCTGGAAAGAAACAACGATTTTTTACGGTTGAATCTTGGAAAGTAGTTGTAGAGCAGAACGAAGATGGAGATGTCTTTTCTGAAGCAACTGTTTCAATTGTCGCCAATGAGCAGCGATTAGTTAGCACAGGTGGTGGAAACGGTCCGGTGAACGCATTAGATAATGCCTTGCGCACAGCATTAACTTCAATATATCCAGAGCTAAGTAAATTAGAGTTAGTTGATTACAAAGTACGAATATTGGAAGGCATCAAGGGAACAGGAGCGGTGACTCGCGTACTGATTGAAACCTCAGATGGTGAGACTGAATGGGATACAGTTGGGGTACACGAAAACGTGGTAGCCGCTTCATGGAGAGCAATCAGCGACGCAGTTGCGTATGGCTTACTCAAAGCGGGACGAAAGCCCCAATAAACAGAAGGTCGGTTGTTACCAAATGCGCTTAGTTCGATATTCACATAAAGATAAAGTTGGCTATGCCGTTCTTGAAGCAGATCAAGTAAAAGTGCTAGATGGGCACCCAGTTGGCGAGCTGCATTACACCGGCGAAGTGCTAGCAATGCAAGATATTAGATTGCTTGCGCCAATTATCCCTAGCAAAATTGTTTGCATTGGAAAAAATTACCGTGAGCATGCGTTGGAGATGGGATCTGAGCCGCCAACTGAACCGTTATTTTTCTTCAAACCAACCACCTCAATAATTGGTTCCGAGGATGCAATTCAGCTGCCTAAGCAAAGTGAAGATGTTCAGCATGAGTCTGAGCTGGCAATCGTAATTTCTCGACTTTGTAAGGATGTTCCAGTTGAGCGAGTCGCGGATGTAATTTTGGGCTACACCTGCGCAAATGATGTGACCGCGCGAGATCTGCAGCACCGAGATGGGCAATGGGCCAGATCGAAAGGTTTTGACACGTTTTGTCCGTTAGGGCCATGGATTGAAACTGAATTAGCAGATCCACAAAATGTAAAAATAGAATGTCGATTAAATGGACAAGTGACTCAGTCTGCATCGGCTAACCAGATGATCCACTCAATTGCCGATATTGTTTCGTGGGTGAGCCACCATATTACTTTGCTGCCTGGAGATGTGATTTTGACTGGATCGCCAGCTGGCATTTCTCGGATGGTGGCAGGAGACGTTGTTGAGGTCGAGATAGCGGGTATTGGAATTTTGCGAAACAAGGTAGCTAGCTTTGAGTAACGTACGAGTTAGGTTCTGTCCTTCACCAACGGGCGACCCACATGTAGGAATGGTGCGAACTGCACTTTTCAATTGGGCTTATGCCAAACACACTGGTGGCACTTATGTTTTTCGTATTGAGGATACTGATATTGCACGCGATAGCGAAGATTCGTATTTGATGTTGCTGGATTCACTGCGTTGGCTGGGTCTTAATTGGGATGAAGGACCTGAGGTTGGCGGTCCCCATGGGCCATATCGGCAATCAGAGCGCTTTGATATCTATCAAGATGTAGCTGCAAGGTTATTAACCGCAGGCCATGCCTATCACTGCTTTTGCTCACCAGAAGAGTTAGAAGATCGTCGCGAGTTAGCTAAAAAGCAAAACCGCACTCCAGGTTACGATGGCAAGTGTCGAGAACTTAGTTCGGTTGCACAGGCTGAGTTTAAAGCTGCTGGTCGTGAACCCGTGCTGCGTTTTAAAATGCCAGGCACAGATTTCACTTGGAATGATTTAGTGCGCGGTGAATTAACTTTCGCAGCTGAGCATGTACCGGATTATGTTTTAGTTCGCGGCAATGGAGATCCGCTGTATACCTTGGTTAATCCAGTTGATGATGCATTAATGCAGATAACCCATGTTTTACGAGGTGAAGATTTACTATCAAGCACACCAAGGCAGATTGCACTTTATGCGGCACTCAAAGACATAGGTATTGGCAGCGGTATTACACCTGAGTTTGGTCATCTGCCATATGTAATGGGTGAAGGTAACAAAAAATTATCAAAGCGCGATCCAGAATCAAGCCTGTCGATGTATCGAAATCAAGGTTTCTTGCCAGAGGGATTACTTAACTATCTAGCGCTGCTGGGTTGGTCGATGGGCGATGATCAGGAATTTTTCACGATAGATCAAATGGCAAAAGCATTTGAGATATCACGCGTAAACCCAAACCCAGCTCGATTTGATTTAAAAAAGTGCACAGCTATTAACGCTGATTGGATTCGTAGTTTAAGTTCAGCTGAATTAATAAAGCGACTGCTGCCATTTTTACAAACTGCAGCAGTTCTACCAGAACAGCCAAGCGCTGAGCAGCTTTCGCTGCTAGCAGCGGCTATTGAATTAGTGCAAGAGCGCATTGAAACGCTGTCGCAAGGTGTTGAGATGCTACGATTTTTATATGTTGCTGAATCCGCATTTGCTGTGGACCCAGTTGATAAGGCTGCGCTATTAGACGAAAGCGGCATGCAAATTCTGTTAGCAGCACAAGCAGCATTGGCTGCTGTGGGTAATTGGGAGCGAACTGAGATTGAAGCTGCACTACGAGCTAAGTTAATAACTGAACTAGGACATAAACCAAAGAGTGCATTTGGCCCAGTTCGAGTAGCTGTAACTGGACGCCGAGTGTCGCCACCGCTGTTTGAATCGTTGGAGTTGCTTGGTAAAGATAGATCAATGCAGCGAATCAGCACGGTGCTCGCTAGCTGAAGCTAAGTAGTTGATAACAACCTGATGTGCTCAGGTATGCTTTTGCGGCTTAATAAAGTCAAATGGGGTATGGGGTAATTGGCAGCCCAACGGTTTCTGGTTCCGTTAGTCTAGGTTCGAGTCCTGGTACCCCAGCGATACACCATTAGGGCCCCGTTGTGTAGCGGCCTAGCACGCCGCCCTCTCAAGGCGGTAGCGCGGGTTCAAATCCCGTCGGGGCTACAACTTAAACAGCAGGTAGATCAATCGATCTGCCTGCTGTTTTGCTTGTGGGTATTCTTATCCCCTCAAACAAGGAGTCAAATGGCCAAGACGCTATCTGAAAAAGTGTGGGATGCCCATGTGGTTGCGCAGGGGGAAGGCGATACGCCTGATCTGCTGTATGTAGATCTGCATCTAATTCATGAAGTAACCAGTCCACAAGCTTTTGATGGCCTGCGTGCTGCTGGACGTAAAGTGCGACGACCAGATTTAACTGTTGCAACTGAAGATCACAATGTGCCAACTTTAAATATTGATAAACCAATTGCAGATCCAATTTCTCGAGCACAGGTAGAAGCGCTGCGAACAAATTGCGATGAGTTCGGTGTGCCACGTTATTCACTAGGTCACGCTGAGCAGGGAATTGTTCACGTAGTTGGGCCGCAGACCGGACTAACTCAACCTGGCATGACAATTGTTTGCGGTGATTCACACACTTCAACACATGGCGCCTTTGGTGCGCTAGCTTTTGGTATTGGAACCAGCGAGGTTGAGCATGTGCTCGCTACTCAAACTTTGCCGCTGAAGAAGTTTAAAACTATGGCTGTAACTGTAAATAATCAATTGCCAGCAGGTGTTACTGCTAAAGATTTAATTTTGACCATCATTGCAAAAATTGGAACTGGTGGCGGTCAAGGATATGTGCTGGAGTATCGCGGCGAGGCAGTGCGAAACCTTTCCATGGAAGGTCGCATGACTATGTGCAACATGTCCATTGAAGGTGGTGCCCGCGCTGGCATGATTGCACCAGATGAAACAACTTTTGCATACATTCAAGGTAAAGATCGCGCACCAAAAGGTAAAGACTGGGATGAGGCTGTGGCATATTGGCGAACTTTGCCAACGGATGCTGATGCAAAATTTGATCATGAAGTAATTTTGGACGCTTCAACTTTGTCACCATTTGTAACCTGGGGAACAAATCCTGGCCAAGGCGTTCCGCTTTCTGCGGTAGTGCCAGATCCAGCTGATTTCAGTGACCCAGTTGAGCGCACTGCTGCCGAACGCGCATTGGTGTATATGGATTTAACACCTGGCACCAAATTAAAAGATATTTTTGTTGATACGGTGTTTTTGGGATCTTGCACTAATGGTCGAATCGAAGATCTTCGTGCTGCCGCAAGCATAATTGAGGGCAACAAGTTAGCTAACAATCTGAAAATGATTGTGGTTCCAGGAAGTGCACGAGTTCGATTGCAAGCTGAATCTGAAGGCCTAGATAAGGTGTTTGTAGCCGCTGGTGCTGAGTGGCGTAATGCTGGTTGCTCAATGTGTTTAGGTATGAACCCAGACAAACTAAGTAGCGGCGAACGCGCTGCCTCAACTTCAAACCGCAACTTTGAAGGACGCCAAGGTCCAGGTGGTAGAACTCATTTAGTTTCACCTCAGGTTGCTGCGGCAACAGCGCTGCTTGGCCACCTGGCCGAGCCAAAAGATTTGGGGATGTAATGGAAGCATTTAAAACTCATACTGGAATTGGCGCTCCGCTTCGACGCAGCAATGTTGACACCGATCAAATCATTCCAGCTGAATACTTAAAGCGAATTACGCGCCATGGTTACGAAGATGGGCTGTTTAAAGCTTGGCGTGATGATGAATCATTTGTGATGAATCACCCGATATATAAAAACGCCACAGTGCTAGTTGCTGGTGCTGAATTTGGCACTGGCTCATCACGCGAACACGCAGTATGGGCGCTGATGGATTATGGCTTTAAAGTTGTTATCTCACCTCGCTTTGCAGATATTTTCCGAGGCAACTCAGGGAAGGGCGGCCTGCTTACCGCTCAGGTGAGCGATGAAGTCACAGAGCAGCTGTGGGCCTACCTAGAGCAATCACCTGGCGCTGAGATAACTGTTGATCTACCCACCCAAACGATTACAGCAGGTGCGATCTCGGCTTCATTTGAGATCGACCCATACGTGAAATGGCGCTTGGTTGAGGGATTAGATGACATTGGAATCACAATGCAGCAGCTAGAGCAGATCACAAGTTTTGAGCATAGCCGCGCAGCTTGGCGCCCAAAAACCCTCAGTTAGCCCGAAAAATCGCCCTATTGGCGGGCTTTTCTCTGCGTGTCGAGGTTATTTTGTGAGGAATTTGCCTACGCTTATGAGGCCGATAAGTTATCGGCAAAATACTTTGGAGGTTCTTCGTGAACAAAGCAGAATTAGCGGAGGCAGTTGCCGCAGATCTGGACATTTCTCGCAAGCAAGCACTTGAGGCAATTGACTCAGTTTTGGACAATATTGTTCATTCTGTTGTTAAAGATGACAAAGTGTCACTAGTTGGTTTTGGTACTTTCGAAAAGGCAAGAAGAGCTGCTCGCAACGGACGGAACCCTCAAACTGGTGCAGTAGTAAAAATTCCTGCAACATCGGTTCCTAAGTTCAAAGCTGGAGCAGAATTTAAAGGTCTAGTTTCAGGTAAAAAGAAGGCTCCTCGCAAATAATTTGCTAAGTTTATCTAACTCGGGCGTCAGGTGTTTTGCACTTGGCGCCCGAGATGTTTTAGAGTGGGTGTAATCATGAGAGCAATTCGGCGAAGAGATAAAAGTTTTTTATGGTGGCTGGTGGCATTCAAACTACACCCACTTATGTTCTTAACTACTAAACACCAATGGAAAAATGCCAATCGCATCAATGTAGATAGCGGAATAATTGCTGCTGGCAATCACATCTCTTGGTTCGATCCATTTGTGGTTTCGCATTTTATGTGGTCAAACAATCGCCCACCTATTTATCTGGGCAAAGAGGCAATCTTCAAAGTGAAAGTGATTGGCTCACTTCTGCGAGCGCTAGATCAAATTCCTGTTAAGCGATCCAGTAAAGATGCTGCAATTGCGCTAAGAGTGGCTGTTGATCGAGTTGATGCTGGCGAAGCTGTAGTAATTTACCCAGAAGGCACAATCAGTAGAGATCCACAGCTATGGCCGATGAAGGGAAAAACTGGGGCAGTTAGATTGGCGCTGCTAACTGGCGCACCGCTAATTCCATTTGCGCAATGGGGTGCGCAACAAGTTATGCCACCATATAAATTTCGATTCTATTTGCTTCCAAGAAAAACTATGCAAATAAATGTTGGCAAACCTATGGATTTGACCAAATATCAAAACAAACAAGTCACTGAAGAGTTATTGGCTACAGCAACTGAAGAGTTGATGCAGGAAATTGCAAATCTGCTTGCCGATCTGCGAGGTGAGGTAGCGCCTACGGTGCGAAAGTCACTTGCGCAATGGAAAGCGCAACAAAGTTAAATCTGATTTAGTGCTTGATCCAAGTCAGCCCATAAATCTTCAACATCTTCAATTCCAACGCTGAGTCGAATCAAATTTTCTGGCACTCCAATTGGTTCATTCTCCCAACGCCTTCGACGTTCCCACTGCGACTCAACTCCACCTAGGCTGGTTGAGTTTGACCACAACTTAGAACTTGCAGTTGCCCGATCAGCTGCAGCTGCATCACCTTTAATCAAAATAGCTAACATGGAACCAAATCCGCTCATCTGCGATTTTGCAATTGCGTAATCTGCATTGCTGGAAATTCCCGGATAAAGCACCTGGCTAACTTTTGGGTGCTGCGCTAACCTTTTTGCAATTTCAGCAGCAGTTGTGGTTGCGCGCTCCACGCGAAGCTGCAAAGTCCGCATGCCACGCAGCAATAAGTAAGCATCAAAGGCGCTGCTAACTGCTCCACTTAACGCCCGAATTCCAGCAAGCTTGGTGATTAACTCGGAGTTACGTGAGAGCAAGACGCCTGCTAATAAATCTGAATGACCACCTAATTGCTTGGTGGCGCTATGCATTGATATGTCAGCACCTAAATCAAGCGGTAGTTGATTAAGCGATCCAGCAATTGTGTTATCTACCACAGTTAGACCAGCAGCAGCAGCCGCGATGGCTTTAATATCCCATACCTGCATAGTTGGGTTTACTGGCGAATCTAGCCAAACTAAATCAGCGCTGGCAGCAGCTTTGATCATCGCAGCTTGATCGCCAACTGCAATAAGTTCAAGCTCAATTCGATTAGCTGCAGCTAATTCTTTTAGTCGGCGATCTATGCCGCTGTATCCAATATCGCCAGCTACAACTCGACTGCCAATTGGAAGCAGCTCAATGACAGCATTGAATGCAGCCATCCCACTACTAAACAACAGCGCAGCAGCATTTTCTAGCTCGCCAAGCGCGCTTTGGGTTGCAGTCCAATTTGGTTGGTCCCCGCGGGAATAGCCATATTCACCGCCAAGGTTGAAGCCGGTGCTAAGGGTGATGCTGGGATTAAGCGGGGCGCCAGGTTCATGGCTGCGTCCAGCTTGCACCAATCTGGTCGCCAGTTTCCACTGGCTCCACTTTGAGTTTTCCATGGCGACAGGTTATCTGGTTCCCTAACCACTAGGTTTTAAGCATGGGAGATACGGTTGCGGTGCTTTTTGGCGGCCCGAGCAATGAGCACGAAATCTCATGCCTGAGCGCAATTACAGTGATGCAGGCATTAGCTGCGGCAGGCCACCTGGTTTATCCAGTTGCGGTAGATCGAAACTTAACTTGGCGACACACCCCAGCTGCGCTGAGTGAATTTCAGGAGATTGGCACCAGGCTGCCAACAACATCAGATTTAACTGGTTCAAGCATCACCTCAGTTGCTGCCGATATTGCTTTTCCAGTGCTGCATGGCAGCTGGGGCGAAGATGGTGGCGTTCAGCAAGTTCTAACTGAGCTCCAAATCCCTTTTGTGGGTTCTGGAGTCTTAGCATCAAAAACTGCAATGGATAAAGCAGCGACGAAAACTGTGTTAGCTGCAACGGGAATTCAAGTTCTGCCAGCTGTGACAGTAACTGAGGCTAATTGGCAGCAGCAGCAATCAGCAATTGCTCAGCTGGGAGAAGATTTATTCGTGAAGCCTTCACACGGCGGCTCGTCTTTAGGCGTATCTCATGTTACTTCTAGCACTCAATTAGCCGCTGCGCTAAAAAAAGTTTTCGAGCTCTCAGATTCAGCTATTGTGGAGTTGGCTATTTCAAATCCACGCGAAATTGAAATCGGAGTGCTGCAGCATGCAGATGGAACAGTTGTGCTAAGTCGCTGTGGTGAAATTAAGTTAAAGCCAGAATTTGATTTTTATGATTACCAAGCAAAGTACTTAGCAGATGGCGCTGAGCTGATAGTGCCTGCAGACCTTGATGAAATAAAGTATCAAGCGATTGCAGAAATTGCGAAGCAAGCCTTTGTGGCATTGAACTGCGCAGGGCTAGCTCGAGTTGATTTTCTAATGGCCAAAGATGGCACAGTTTATTTAAATGAAGTTAACACTATGCCAGGGTTCACGCAGATCTCGATGTATCCAAAAATGTTTGCAGCTACTGGCATTTTGCTACCAGAGTTAGTTTCCAAGCTGGTAGCTCATGGGTTGGCAGCCTCAAGGTAAATATGAACTTGATTAGTAAGAGAAACGTAAGTGAAGTTGATGAGCATCAATTAGTTCGCTCAATTTTAGAAACCTTAAAAAACTATCAGAGCCAAGATCTGGTAGTTCAACCTGGTGATGATGCTGCAGTGTTAACCGAATTAAAGCAACCAACAATTACTGCTGATCTACTTGTTGAAGATGTGCATTTTCGAACCAACTGGTCTACCGCTGCAGATATTGGAACTCGAGCAGCAGCAGCAAATCTGGCAGACCTAATTGCGATGGGTGCAAAGCCGGTAGCACTAACAGTTTCACTTGGCTTACCGGCTGCAACTCAAGTTGAGTTTGTCCTAGATTTGATAGGTGCAATAGCAACTGAAGCAGCCAAAGTTTCTGCGCAGGTTGTAGGCGGCGATGTTACCCGAAGCGAAATATTAATTATCTCAATTTCTGCACTTGGTGATTGCGAGCAGCGAGAACCTATTTTGCGCGCTGGCGCAAAGCCAGGAGATCTAGTGGGATTAATTGGACGAGTAGGCCATGCACATGCAGGTTTGCAGTTGTTGCAACTAGCGCGAGATCTACCAACAGAATTAATTCAAGCTCACCAACGCCCATTAGTTCAATACCAAGCAGCGATTGCGGCATGGCCAAAAGTTAGTTCAATGATTGATGTCTCAGATGGGCTGCTAGTTGACCTTGGCCATATTGCTGCTGCTGCCGGGGTTGGAATTAATTTAGACAAGAATCTAATCGCAGAACTTATTACGCCAGCGCTGACTGAAGTGGCAACTGAGCTTTCGGCCGATGCCATTAACTGGGTGCTAGCAGGCGGGGATGATCATGCGTTTGCGCTGACGGCCAAAGAGCTGCCGCAGGGCGCAATTCGAATTGGTGAAGTTACAGCAGGAGCAGGGGTTTTACTAAATGGTGAGCCAATTGAGTTATTTGGCTATCGGCACTTTAGCGAGTAAGAGTTTTTCCAGCCTTGATGCAAGAGGTGCAGGCAAAAATTGACTTGGTGTTGCTACCAGCGCTTACTCGGACCTTTTGAATATTAGGGTTGAAACGACGACGAGACTTGTTTTCGGCATGCGAAACGTTGTTTCCGAAACGTGGGGCCTTGCCACAAATTTCACACGTTGCAGCCATCTTCTTCTCCTTGGTTTAACGCCTCGATCAGGGACACCCCCAGATGAGTAGGTGCGAATAGTAACCCACGCCCAATTTTTGCGAGATACTCACCGCCATGGTCAAAGATTCTGTGCCAAAAGTGCTGCTGAGCACCCGGTTGGGCGCCGTTTTGGGGGATGCCACCGCAAAAGCCCTGACGGCAGCCTTTGAGATCAACGACGTTGAAGGCCTGCTTCGGCATTACCCAAGGCGCTATGCCGAGCGAGGTGAATTAACAGACCTAGCTCAGTTGGTGCCAGGGGAGCATGCAACTGTGATGGCAGAAATTTCTCGAGTTAACGAAATACCAGGCCGTGGCAAAGCTGGCTCAAGACTTGAAGTAACTGTTACAGATGGAACGGCAAATTTAGATCTGGCATTTTTTGCCCATGGCCGCTGGCATCGCAGCAAGTTAAAAGTTGGTGCTCGCGGATTATTTGCAGGCAAAGTAGGGGAGTTTCGAGGCAGAAGACAGCTTGCACATCCGGAGTATGCCTTGATTCCCGAAGCTGATGAAGAAGATGTTGCTAGTGAAATTGCCGAAACATTTGCGAATGCGTTGATTCCAGTTTATCCAGCTAGTGCAAAACTGCCCTCATGGCGAATTGCTCGAGCAATTGCGATCGTGATGGAGCAAGTTGAATTTGAAGATGATTCGCTACCAGCTCAGATAAAAACAAAATATAATTTAATCTCAGCTCAAGAAGCTTTTACAAAAATTCATAAACCAATTACAAAACCAGATATTGCAATGGCAATTGAACGCTTTCGGTTTGAAGAGGCATTTGTATTACAAACAGTGCTCGCACAACGACGGCTTGCAGCGCTTGCAATTCCTGCTATCGCTAGAACTAGAGGCGGAGAGCTGCTTGATCAATTTGATGCTCAATTGCCATTTGAATTAACTCCAGGACAGATTCAGGTAGCAGATCAGCTAACAGCTGAGATCCGAGAAAGCCAACCTATGAATAGGTTGCTGCATGGTGAAGTAGGAGCTGGCAAAACAGTGGTTGCGCTGCGCGCCATGCTGCAGGTTGTCCAAGCAGGTGGGCAAGCTGCGCTGCTTGCTCCAACCTCTGTGCTTGCAAATCAGCACTTTCAATCGATAAGCAAATTATTAGGTGAGCTAGGAATTGGCCCGTTGCTATCGGGTAATCCAGTTGCAACAAAAGTTGCATTACTAACTGGCTCGCTGCCAGCTGCAGCCAAGCGGCAGGTGCTAGCTGAAATTGCAAATGGTGAAGCGGGCATTGTGATTGGTACCCATGCCTTACTAGAAGAACAGGCCCAATTTAGAGATTTAGGAATTGTTGTTGTTGATGAGCAACATAGGTTTGGAGTTGAGCAACGAGATAGATTGCGTGAGCGTGCCCAAGCTGGAACTCGACCCCATTTATTAGTAATGACCGCAACTCCCATCCCCAGAACTGTTGCTATGACTGTTTTTGGTGATTTAGATGTTTCACAACTAACAACTTTGCCAGCTGGTAGAAAAGAAATTGCAACTCACGTAGTTGCCTCGCTGGAACAACCAGCTCATCTAGCTCGAGTCTGGCAACGAATTGTGGAAGAAGCAAAATTAGGACATCGAATATTTATTGTTTGTCCAAGAATCGGCGGTGATCAAGCAGAAGATGATGTTGCAGATCCCTCAAGTGATCAAAAGCGGCCACCATTGGCCGTATTGGATGTGTTAGAGAAACTGCAAGCAGGGCCGCTAGCTGAACTTAAACTTGCAGCGCTGCATGGCAGATTACCTGACGAAGAAAAGTCAGCCTTAATGGCCAAATTTAACTCAACTCAACCGGGCGCAATTGAGGTTCTGGTTTGCACAACAGTTATTGAAGTTGGTGTAGATGTTCCGATTGCAACCATGATGGTGGTGCTAGATGCTGATCGATTCGGTATAGCGCAGCTACATCAGCTACGAGGTCGAGTTGGTCGAGGGGGGCTGCCAGGTTTGTGTGTTTTAGTTTCAGAAGCTGAACCTGATTCGGTAGCACGAGCCCGATTAGCTGCTGTTGCTGCAACAAATGATGGATTTGTGTTAGCTGAAGTTGATCTAGAGCAACGCCGTGAGGGTAACATTCTTGGCGCTACTCAATCAGGTTTGAAATCTAAACTGCGTTTGCTTGAGGTTACAAAGCATGCTGAGGTTGTTGAAGTGGCTAGAACTGCTGCTTTTGAATTAGTTGCAGCAGATCCACAACTGCGCAACCACGCTGGATTGCAGCAGGCAGTAGCGACAATCGTTGGTGAAGAAGGCGCTGATTGGTTAGATAAGTCATGACCAGAATCATTGCCGGCCAATACAAAGGTCAGCGCATCTCCGTTCCGCAGCGCGGGGTAAGACCAACAACAGATCGCGTACGCGAAGCAATCTTTAGCGCGCTCAATGCTCGATTGTTATCTTGGCCAGAAATAACAGTGCTGGATATCTTTGCTGGCTCTGGTGCGCTTGGGATGGAAGCACTTTCTCGTGGCGCAGCTAGCGCAACCTTTTTGGAGAAAGATCGAGAAAACGCTGCAGTTATCTCAGCTAATTTAAAAAAGTTAGGTGCAGCTGGCGAGGTCATTGTTACCCCCGCGCATAATTTTCAATCAAGCTCCTTGTATTCGCTGGTGTTCTTGGATCCACCTTTTGCAATCGAAGACACCTATTTGATTGAGCTGCTTGCAAATTTGACCAAAAACATCTCCATTGGGGGACTTGTGCTAGTTGAGCGGGGCAAGCAGCACAGCTTTAGCTGGCCAATTGGATATTCGCAGGTACTTGAGCGAGGATATGGAGATAGTCTTATTTTTCTTGCCGAGCGAAAGGATCACTTATGACCAGCAAACTCAGCGGTCCGGTGGTTTGCCCTGGCTCATTTGATCCAGTCACCCTTGGCCATCTTGATATTTTTCACAGAGCTAGCAAGCAGTTTGAAAAGGTTGTTATTGCAGTTTTGCAAAATCCAGCAAAGTCAAACCTATTTAGCGTTGAAGAAAGAATTGAGTTGTTGGTTGATGCCACCGCAGATCTATCAAATATAGAAGTAACATCATTTGAGGGATTGTTGGTTGATTTTTGCAAACGTAAAAATATTACGGCAATTGTAAAGGGCTTGCGAGCAGTTTCAGATTTTGATTACGAATTACAAATGGCCCAGCTTAATCATCAAATTGGTGGAGTTGAAACATTTTTCATGTCCAGCAATCCAACGTATTCATTCTTGTCTTCGTCTATGGCCAAAGAAGTCGCAAAGTATGGTGGATCAGTTGATTTATTAGTTCCTACAAATGTGGCAGCAGCACTTTCGCGCAAGTTTAGTTAGGAACAAATATGCATGTTAATGACTTACTAAATAATTTGATAACCAAATTACAAGCTGCAAAAAAGCAATCACTTGGACGTGGATATTTAATTGGTGAAAAAGACGAACTGATCTCCTTATTAGAAGATGTTCGAGCGTTACTGCCAACAGTTGTACATGAGGCTGAAGAAATTTTACAGAAGAAAGATCAGCTTATTTACGAAGCTAAACTTCAAGCTGAAAAAATCATTGAGCAGGCTAATTTGCAGCGCGATAAACTTGCTTCTAGTCATGAAGTCTTGCTGACAGCGGCTGCAGAGGCAGAAGCGATGCGGCAGGAGGTTTCAGCTGAAGTGGCGAAGCTCCGGGCCGAGACCGATGATTACATCGATAAACAGCTGGCTCGATTCGAGCTTGCCCTAACCAAGGTGCTTGGTTCAGTGCGCAAAGGTCGCGATCGCCTCACTCCAGCTAGTAGTTACGAGGATCTCTCGGAGCAGTAACTAAGGGGTTTGCTACTCTTGAGCACTCGATTGCTGTGCTGCCGTTTGGTTGCAGACGGGAGGGCAAGTGAGCGCGGTTAATCCTCAGGCTCCGTTAGTCATATCAACTCATGACTTAGGGCGTGCTGCTGGACTGCGCAAGGAATTTTCACTTACCGTTCCGGGGCCACCAAACTTTGGTAATGCAGTAATTGGAGTGCCAGAAGATTCATCGATTCAGCTTGATTTACGTTTAGAAGCGGTAGTAGATGGTGTTCTGGTAACTGCAGTTGCCACACTCACTTACCAAGGTGAATGTGCAAGATGTCTTGATCCAATTGAGCAGGAAGCTCAACTTGAATTTCAAGAACTCTATCTGTACCCAGAAACTGTGATGCCAGGCGAAGATGAAGAATCATTTCGACTTAAAGACGATCTGATTGATTTAGAACCTGCTCTCAGGGACGCAGCATTGTTAGATCTGCCGTTGGCACCGATCTGCGATGATGATTGTCTGGGATTGTGTTCGCAGTGTGGATTTCGGCTAGCCGATAATCCAGATCATGAACATGAACAGACAGACGCTAGGTGGCAAGCACTAGCAGATTTATTCGACACAAAGGAAGGTTGATCGACATGGCAGTTCCAAAACGCAAGAACTCCCGATCACGCACACGACATCGTCGCGCAACTTGGAAAGCAAAGTTGCCGCAGATAAACAAGCAGATCGTGAATGGCAAAGTTGTTTACTCAGTTTCGCACCGAACAGATGATGATGGTCGTTACAACGATCGTCAGGTACAAGACGTCTAAACGTGTCGACCTCACCCCCTCGCGGGGGCGAGGCCAATTCCGTCAATGACGTGGTTGCCCTAGTTTCCGCGACGCTACCTGAATTAATTGATATATTACAAATCAAATTAACCGTAACTCAATTAGCACCTGCGCTAATTCACCGCTCTTGGTCATATGAGCACGGCGGCGTCCCTACAAATGAACGCTTAGAGTTTTTAGGTGATGCTGTTTTGGGCATGGTGGTAACTGAACAGTTATTTAACAGAAATCCAGCTGCAGCAGAAGGTCAGCTAGCTCGGTATCGCTCGGCAATTGTAAATTCAAAAGCGCTAGCAGATGTAGCTCGAACGCTGGGGCTAGGTGAGCATTTATTACTTGGTCGAGGTGAGGCGGCATCTGGCGGAGCAGATAAAGATTCGATTTTGGCTGATTCACTAGAAGCAGTTATTGGCGCAGTATTTGTTTCAGCTGGCCTTGAGGCAGCAACAGAATTAATCCTTCGACTTTTTAGCCAGCTAATTGACTCCTCAAGCGATCTGGGTGCTGGACTTGATTGGAAAACCAGCTTGCAGGAGCTGGCTGCAGCAAGACGTGTTGAACCACCTGAATATGTGATAACTGAATCTGGACCAGATCACGACAAGCGATTTATCGCTCAAGTTAAATTCGGTGAGCAAGTAATTGGGCTTGGTGAGGGCAGAAGTAAAAAAGCAGCTGAACAACAGGCAGCAGCAACTGCTTTTGCACAATTAACAAATGCCTGAATTGCCAGAAGTTGAAACAGTCCGAATTGGGCTAGCGGAGCATCTGCTGCATCGGCCAATTGCTGCAGTAGCAGTTTCTCACAGCCGGGCAATTCGCCGGCATGCTGCAGGTAAGTTAGATTTTCAACGACGCTTAATTGGCGCAAATTTCCAAAATGTGAAACGTCGCGGCAAGTTTTTATGGCTTTCAATAGCTGATCAAGCATTAATGATTCATCTAGGCATGAGCGGTCAATGTTTAGTAGTTTCGCCATCAGCTGCACGACATCGACATGAGCGAATCAGAATTGAGTTTACTGATGGTCACAACGCGTTAAGCTTTGTTGATCAACGCACTTTTGGTGGAGCGCACCTTGATGAATTGGCTGTTGATAAATTCAATCAACTAGTTCCAAAAAGCGTGCACCACATTGGACTTGATCCATTTGATCCAGATTTTGATCTGACAGGTGCGGCAAAGCAGCTGCGCACGCGTCGAATCGAGGTTAAGCGCGCTTTATTAGATCAAGCTGCGGTATCGGGTATTGGCAATATCTATGCGGATGAGGCGTTGTGGTTGGCGAAGGTGCATCCGCGGCGAACGGCAGACTCACTTTCAATCAAATCAGCCCAAAATCTGCTGCAAGCTGCAGCTGAAGTTATGCAGCAAGCGCTGAGGCAGGGTGGAACTTCATTTGATGAGCTCTATGTCAATGTGAACGGGGAGAGCGGATATTTCAGTCGCTGCCTGAATGCCTACGGCCAAGCAGGGCGGCCCTGCCCTCGCTGCAGCCGGCCAATTAAGCGCGAGCGGTTCACTAATCGCTACAGCCACCTATGTCCTCACTGCCAGCGGGCGCCGCAAAGATAGGCTAAAGCCTCTTCCTCGCCCGATAATTGCCTTACCCAATCAAGGAGAAGTTCAGCGTGTATCTAAAAAGTCTGACGGCGAAGGGATTTAAATCCTTTGCTTCAGCTACCACGCTCAACTTTGAACCAGGTATTACCTGCGTGGTTGGACCAAATGGTTCTGGAAAATCAAACGTAGTTGACGCACTTTCCTGGGTGATGGGTGAGCAGGGTGCAAAAACACTGCGTGGCGGAAAAATGGATGACGTTATTTTCGCTGGCACAACTTCGAGACCACCGCTAGGTAGAGCTGAAGTAGCGCTGACAATTGATAACACAGATGGTGCGCTACCAATTGAATACACCGAAGTGACAATTGCTCGAACATTGTTTCGAGGTGGCGGCAGTGAATACTCGATTAATGGCGCACCTTGTCGCTTATTGGATATTCAAGAATTACTAAGTGACTCAGGTATAGGTCGCGAGATGCACGTAATTGTTGGGCAAGGCCAGCTCGACAAAATTTTAAGTGCAACACCAGAAGATCGACGTGGCTTCATCGAAGAAGCAGCTGGTGTGCTTAAGCATCGGCGCCGGAAAGAAAAAGCACTGCGCAAACTTGAGGCAACCGAAGGCAATTTAATTAGATTGCAAGATTTAACCAATGAACTTAGACGTCAATTAAAACCCCTTGGTCGACAAGCTGAACTGGCTCGCAAAGCTGCAGTTTTTCAAGCAGATGCTCGAGATGCCAGACTGCGTTTGCTTGCAGATGATTTACTGCAACTACAAACAAATTTGGATAAAGAAATTGCTGATGAAAATTTGCTACGAGAGCGGCAATCAAAAGTTGAGCAGCAGATTGCACAATTAAATGCTGAAATTTCACAACTAGAAGAACAAAGTATTAGCTCAGCTCCAAGAATGAGCAAAGCGCAAGATGCTTGGTTCACGCTGTCTTCTTTAAGGGAGCGATATTTTGGGTTGCGGCAAGTTGTTTCAGAACGAATTCGGTTAACATCGCAACCAGTTGATGAGCAGCCTCGCGGCCTTGATCCTGAGGTATTAGATCAACAAGCAAAAACAACACGAAATGAATCGCAGACTTTGCAGCAGCAGGCCCAAGCACATCGAGAAAAACTAGCTTTGTTAACGCAGGCGCGAACAGAGCTTGAAACTAAATTTACAGAAGCTGAGTCTTTGCTGGCCTCTGCCGCCCAAAGTGCAGCTGATCGCCGAGAACAGCTAGCAAAGCTTGCAGGTGACGTAGCTGCTGCCCAGTCCAAGCGGGATGCCCGAAGCGCTGAAATTCAAAGATTAAATGATCAAGTTGCCGATGCTGTGCGCAGAGCCGGGGAAGCTGAAGCCGCATATCGTCGCGAAGAGGCAGAGATTGCTGGCCTGGACGCTGGTGAATTGCAGCTGGGTACCCAGCATGAACAAGCGGCGTTAGTGCTTGATGCTGCAGCAGCAAAAACTAGTGACCTACTGGCGCAATTGAACTTGGCTGAACGCGCTCAGGCAGGAAGCCTCGCAACTGTGGCTGCAATTGAAGCTGCGATCGCCCGTAATGCTGATGGTGGAAAGTCATTAATTGCAAACAATGTTTCTGGTATCTCAAAAAAGATTGCAACAGAATTAAAAATCAAAGAAGGCTATGAATTAGCTGTCGCTGCTGCACTCGCAGCTGCAGCAAATGCAGTAATTGCACCAGATTCAAATTCAGCCTTCTCGGCAATTGAATATTTAAAGAACTCCAAGCGAGGCAGAGCTGCAATTGTGCTCGCTTCAGCAGCTGCAACTCCTAGCATGCAAACCAATGGCGGCCAGCCAGTAGTTGAGTTCATAAGCGCAACAGGAGAGTTAGCAACTGCTATCAAGTCCTTACTGTTTGATTGCGTGGTGGTAGCAGATCTGGCGACCGCTATTGCGCTGCAAAGTGCAAATCCTGAGTTACGTGTTGTTACTAAAGATGGTGATCTAGTTACTCGCGGCCTAATTGTTGGTGGCGGCGAGATGGCAGATAATGAAGTTTCAACGCAAGCTGCATTGCAGCTAGCGCAAGCTGAATTGACAGCTGCAGGTCAAAAGGTGATTTCTGCAAAAAATGCATATGAAATTGCGCTGCATGAACAACAAACAGCCCAAGGATCGCTAGATGTCGCGTTAGCAAAAATCAAGGAATCAGAAGTTGCTCAAGCGCAAGTTGCGCTCCGCCTTGCCGAGTTAAGTCAGCAATCAAGGGCTGCTGCCGCTGAAGCTGATCGGTTAAAGCAATTACTGATTCAAGCAGATGCTGGATTAACTGAAGACCAACAACTAATTTTAGATTCGAAAAATCGATTAGAGTCAGCTCAAAATGCGCCTTCAACTTTAACTCCAATCACTCCTGAACAACGCGACCTACTTCTTGCTGAACTAGCTCAAGCTCGATCTAATGAGGTTGAGGAACGCCTGACACTTCGAACAGCTGAAGAGCGCTATCAAGTTGCTGTAGCAAAAATCTCTGAACTCGAGCAACTAGCTGCCGCTGAGCGTGATTCGCGAGTAAAAGAAGTGCAACGCCGACAGCGATTACAGCGCGAGGCGGTAGTTGCAGCTGCAGTTAGCGCTGCAGTTGATCAAGTTCTTGATCGACTGGAGTCATCAGTTTCAACTGCTTCAACGCTTAAAGCCGATTTAGAGCAACAGCGCGCTGAGCGTGAAGCTAGATTGCAATCGCTTCGACAAAGAGCAAGGGAATTGGAAGTTGAACGATCAACTCTGGTTGACTCAGTGCATCGAGATGAATTAGCTCGAACTGAGCAGCGTGCTCGAATTGAAGCTATCGAAGAAAAAGCTCTGAGCGATTTTGGTGTATCAACTGATGTGCTAGCTTCAGAGTACGGCCCAGATCAGTTGGTTCCACCATCAATTAGAGCTATTGGCGATGATGAGGATGAAAGCCCTCAGGCGCAAGCTTCAATTCCATATCTTCGGGTTGAACAAGAGAAGCGCGCGAAAGAAGCCGAGCGCCAGCTGGCGTTGCTAGGTCGAGTAAATCCGTTAGCACTTGAAGAGTTCCAAGCGATGGAAGAGCGACATAAGTTTTTAGGTGAGCAGTTAGAAGATGTTAAACGAACCAAATCAGATTTAGAACAGGTCATTAAAGAAGTGGATGATCGAGTTCAGCAAGTATTTGCTGAAGCATTTGCTGATACTGCTAGAGAATTCGAAGATATCTTCTCTAGATTGTTTCCAGGTGGCGAAGGCAAATTAGTATTGGTTGACCCAGATAATTTGTTGCTATCAGGAGTTGATGTTGAAGCTAGACCAGCAGGTAAAAAGGTTAAGCGCTTGTCATTGTTATCTGGTGGCGAGCGCTCGCTTGTAGCTGTTGCATTTTTGATCTCACTATTTAAAGCTAGGCCGAGCCCGTTTTATGTGCTAGATGAAGTTGAAGCAGCACTTGATGACATAAACCTTGGTAGATTACTTGAGATCTATGAAGAGCTTCGTGAAAACAGTCAATTAATTGTTATCACTCACCAAAAGCGAACTATGGAAATTGCTGATGCTCTCTATGGAGTGAGCATGCGTAACGATGGCGTCTCAGCTGTAATTAGTCAACGCATTAGAGATGTCAGCGATCAATTAGTTGAGTCGTAATGAGTTTTACAAGATTTCGCAATTGGATGCTAATTTCACCAATCCTTGGTTTAACAACTGGATCGATAGCTGGTGGATTTCTGGGAGGATATTTAAGTTCAGGTTGGGGTGATTTAGTTTTAGCTGTGTTTGGCATCTGGCTTGGCGGTCCACTTGGTGCGCTAATTGCATTTCAATTACTTTTAGGCAAACTAGAGCAAGATGTAGATCGGGCTAAAGCTCGAGTTGTAAATTTAACTTTGGCTTTATTTTCGGCAACTGTAGTTCTAGGTGTGCTTTCCATAGCTACTCGCGCAGCGATCCCAGCATTCTTGTTGTTGCCTGTAATTGTTGGAGTCAATTTAGCGATGAGTTATTTTATTTTAGTTGCCACACTTAGAGTGGCTCGTAAGTGAAGATAAAAGGCTGGGGAAGTTCACTCAAATCCATTCTTAGTAAATCTGATATTTCTGATCAAGACTGGCAAGATGTCGAAGATATGCTGCTGCTTGCAGACATTGGATCACACTGGAGCAAGCAAATTATTTCTGCATTAAAAAAATCTGCAGTTTCTAAGTCTGACTTGATGCAAGAAGTGGCCAATCAGCTACGTGCTGCATTAACTAGTAATCGCTCACGAGAATTGCAACTACAAAATCAACCTGCGGTAATAATTATGGTTGGAGTTAATGGTGTTGGAAAAACAACCTCGGTAGGCAAGATTGGGGCGATGCAAGTTGCAGCAGGGAAAAGTGTTGTCTTCGGGGCCGCTGACACATTTCGCGCTGCTGCAGTTGAACAATTAAAAACTTGGGGTGAGCGAACTGGAGTTCCAGTTATTGCAAAAGAGCCAGGGTCAGATCCAGCAAGTGTTGCTCATGAAGTTGTCAGTTACGCACAAACACATGGCACTGATCTGGTACTGCTGGATACAGCTGGCCGATTACATAATAAAAAAGCACTAATGGATGAGCTAAGTAAAGTAGTTAAAGTTGCTGGACGCGTTTGCCCAGTTAGTGAAATTTTATTAGTTATCGATGCCACAGTGGGTCAAAACGGTCTGGCACAGGCGAAGTTGTTTGGCGAAGCTGTCGAATTAACTGGAGTAGTGCTTACGAAATTTGATGGCACAGCTAAGGGCGGCATTGTTATCTCAATCGAGCAAGAGCTGGGCATTCCAGTCAAGTTCATTGGGATAGGCGAAGGAGTGGCTGACCTGTTGCCTTTTGACCCCGAATGGTTTATTTCGCAGTTGCTTGAAACAAACTTGTAACAAATAGCGGCCTTACTTCATTAAACGGCAACATTAAACCTGCTTTGCTGAAACACCCGACAGCCATGCTTTGCCCAGATCTCGAGCAGGTGGCTCGAATGACTAGGGGGGAAGATGGCAGCAATTGATACTGGCGACACTGCTTGGATGATGATTAGTGCCGCTTTGGTTCTGTTGATGATTCCAGGTCTCGCACTATTTTATGGTGGCATGGTTCGTTCAAAGAGTGTTTTGAATATGATCATGATGTCTTTTAGTGCTCTTGGCTTGGTCGCAGTGCTCTGGATTTTGTATGGATTCTCAATCACTTTTGGAAATTCGGTTGGTGATGCCGGATATGTTGGCGATGTTACTGAATTTCTTGGTCTAACAACTTTGGTAAATGCTGATTCAGTTATTGGCACTATTCCAGCCCCGGTATTTATCGCGTTCCAGGGCATGTTTGCTG
Source organism: Candidatus Nanopelagicales bacterium (assembly GCA_030834185.1). Lineage (GTDB taxonomy): Bacteria > Actinomycetota > Actinomycetes > S36-B12 > UBA5976 > AcAMD-5. The sequence goes on along the minus strand of JAURFT010000013.1, from coordinate 2,975 downwards.
CTATCACTGTTGCATTGATCTCTGGGTCGATAGCAGATCGAGCTAAATTCGGCGCCTGGTTGGTTTTTGCAGGAATCTGGGCAACAGTTGTTTATTTCCCAGTTGCACACTGGGTTTTCGCATTTGATGATTTTGTAGCCACAACAGGCGGTTGGATCGCAAATGATCTTGGCGCAATTGACTTTGCTGGCGGCACTGCAGTTCATATCAATGCTGGAGCAGCAGGACTTGCGCTAGCAATTATTTTAGGAAAGCGCATTGGTTTTGGTAAAACTCCAATGCGTCCACACAACTTGCCATTAGTAATGCTAGGTGCTGCATTGCTGTGGTTTGGCTGGTTTGGCTTTAATGCCGGATCTGCAGTTGGCTCAAATGGTTTAGCTGGCGTGGCATTTATTAACACCATTGGCGCTACCGCAGCTGCAATGCTGTCATGGCTGCTGGTTGAAAAAATTCGTGACGGTCATGCAACTAGCTTGGGCGCTGCTTCTGGTGTTGTTGCTGGACTTGTTGCAATCACACCAGCATGCGCATCTGTTAATGCCATTGGCGCGTTAGTCATCGGTGCAGTTGCAGGCATTTTGTGCGCACTATCAGTTGGACTTAAGTTCAAGCTGGGATATGACGATTCATTAGATGTGGTTGCAGTTCACCTAGTTGGTGGCCTGGTTGGCACGCTAATGATTGGCGTTGTTGGGGTTGAAGTTGGCCTATTTGATGGCGGCGGAACTGAACAACTTGTCAAGCAAGCAATTGGGGCAGGCGCAGTATTGGCCTATTCATTCATTGCTACCCTAATTATCGGAAAACTAATTGATATCGTTATGGGCTTTAGGATCTCCGCAGACGAAGAGCAAGCAGGAATTGATGTTTCGTACCATGCAGAGCGTGGCTATGAACTTTCTGACTCTTCACAAGGTGGCCTAAGCGGCGCTTCGAAGGGAGCTTAACTATGAAACTAATCACTGCAATCATTAAGCCGTTCAAGTTAGATGATGTGAAAACAGCGCTAACTGCGGTAGGAGTTAACGGTTTGACAGTTTCAGAAGCTAGCGGAATGGGTAGGCAGCGTGGCCACGTTGAGGTTTACCGTGGTGCTGAATATGCCGTTGATCTAGTGCCAAAGGTTCGAATCGAAATTGTTGTTGATGATGCTGAAGTAGCAGCTGCAGTAGATGCGATTGTGAAGGCAGCAAATACCGGCAAAATTGGTGACGGAAAAGTTTGGGTTGTACCCGTTGAATCAATAGTTCGAGTTCGAACAGGCGAAAGCGGAACTGCAGCCCTGTAGCAGCAGGCTATCCTCCTCTTCTACAAACAGCGGATGCTTGGTGAACCCAGGCATCCGCTGTTACCAATTAAGGAAGCACCTTGACTGATTCGTTCACTGAGCAAAGAAAGCTGTTGCTCAGTGAATCAATTCCGATCAGCGAATTAAACCGCAAACTTGTTGGCTTAACGGATCGATGGTTACTAGAGTTATTTGATTCGCAAAATTTTGAACCCGCAGGAGTCTCACTTGTTGCTGTTGGTGGACTTGGGCGAAATGAGTTAGCTTTTGGATCTGATCTTGATCTTGTTTTAGTTCATCAACAAAACAATACAAAAACTGCCCAACAGTTAGCCGAAAAGCTCTGGTATCCAATCTGGGATAGCGCAATTGAGCTTGATCACTCAGTGAGAACTATTGCGCAAACCTTAGATGTTGTAAATTTAGATATTCGCGCTCTATTCGGGATGCTTGATCTAAGACTAATTGCAGGTGATCAAGAACTAGCTTCAGAATTAAAATCAAAAATTTTAGATTTATGGCGCAAAAGCTTTGCTAAGCGCATCCCTGAGATCATTGAGTCAGATCATGCTCGACATTTAAGCTTCGGCGATCTTGCTCACCTCCAAAGTCCTAATTTAAAAGAAGCTCAGGGTGGACTGCGCGACCTAGTCACGCTTGATGCATTGAATAAATCCTGGCAGGTAGATGTGCCGATTGCAAAACTAGCAACTGCTCGGCAGGTGCTGTTATGCACCAGAACTGCACTTCACCTTGCAGCAGGAAAGAAAAATGATTTACTATCTCAAGAACTGCAACCCGAAGTTGCTCGCCTTGCCGGTTACTCCAACAGCGATGAGTTATTACGCGACATTTATCAGTCTGCACGAACCATAAATTTCTGCTATCAATCTGCAACTCGAACTGCGCTTGATTTAGCAAAGTCCAAGGGAGTTTTCGCCAAGCGAAACAAGTCAAGAACTCCCGTTGCAGATGGTCTCGTTATTGCAGAAGCTGGAATTCAGTTAGCAATCTCCCATGCAGATGATGATGCGCTGCTGCTGCGTGCAGCAGTTGCAGCAGCTGAAACGGGAATTCAAATTAACCCTGACACTTTAATCGAATTGGCTAGCAGTAATTCTCCAATTGATTGGCAGGATCGACATCGAGAGTTACTGATATCACTTTTGGCAGCAGGGGATTCATTATTGGATGTTTGGGAAGCCTTAGATCAGGCTGGAGTGATTTCAAATTGGATTCCCCATTGGGATGCAGTTAGATTTGCGCCACAGCGAAATTCCGTGCACACCTACACTGTTGATCGGCACCTAGTTCAAACCGTAATTGAGGCAAGTAAGTTAACCTCAAATGTGTCAAGGCCTGATATTTTGCTAATTGCGAGCTTGCTGCACGACATTGGAAAAGCGCGCGAGGAAGACCATTCAATTTTGGGTGCAAAACTGGCAATTGAAATTACCAAAAGTCTTGGATTTAATGACCAAGATGTTGCGTTAATTGAATTAATGGTTCGACATCATTTGCTCTTACCAGACACCGCAACTCGACGTGACTTAGAAGATCCAGAGACTATTTTAAATATTCAAGCTATTGTGAAAAATCAAGAAACCCTTCAACTACTTCATCAACTAGCGATAGCAGATGCGAAAGCCACATCGGCCATGGCAGCTTCAAAATGGCGGCTTGG
>JAURFT010000137.1 GCA_030834185.1 Candidatus Nanopelagicales bacterium | reverse complement strand
TACATAATCAACAATTACAGACGGGGCAATTCCGGTTAATTTTGTTTTACTCATTTTTTCCCCACCCACTAATAACCAACCATGGGCGAAAACACATTTTGGAAGTTCAACATTGGCAGCCATTAACATTGCTGGCCAATAAACAGCATGAAATCTTAAAATGTCTTTACCAACTAAATGAACATCAATTGGCCAAACACTTTTAAATAGTTTTCCTTCAGCACTATCTTCTGATGCGCCATAACCTGCTGCAGTTATGTAATTAAGTAGTGCATCAAACCAAACATAAACAACTTGTTTTTCATCCCATGGCAATGGGATTCCCCAAGAAACAGCAGATCTTGACATGGAAATATCTTCCAGTCCTTGTTTTAGAAAAGCCATCACTTCGTTATAAGCAGATTGAGGTTGAATGCTTTCAGGATGTTTGGTGTAGTGATCAATTAATGGTTGTTGATACTGCTTAAGTTTAAAGAACCAGTTTTTTTCTTTCAACATTTCAACT
>JAURFT010000136.1 GCA_030834185.1 Candidatus Nanopelagicales bacterium | reverse complement strand
CTGAAGGCAACTTAGTAAGGATAGCGAGTGAATGGCTGAAAATGCCAATCGGCAATTGGTTAAAACGAGTCCATAATGTGTCGATTGCCACGATCAAAGGTTAAATAGTTCCAAGTCCAGTCGGCCATAGTGCCAATCTTGTTTCGACCACCAAGGATGTAAAACAGGTGCAGCCAGAGCCAAGCCAGCCAAGCAATTGGTCCTGAAATTCGAATCCCTTTAACTTCAACAATTGCTTTGTGACGACCGATAGTTGCCATTGAGCCTTTGTCTTTGTATTTGAAATTCTCTAATGGTTTTGCTGCAGCTAGCGCTTGAATTTGCTTTGCAAGGAATCGCCCTTGCTGCATTGCAACTGGTGCAACCATCGGAAGTGGTGCGCAATCAGCTCCCACGGCTCCAGCAATGTCACCAATTGCCCAGACATTTTCGTAACCGGTTACTTGAAGTGTGCTCGAAACATCAATGCGACCTCTAGTAACTGGCAGATGCAAAAGATCCATAGC
>JAURFT010000135.1 GCA_030834185.1 Candidatus Nanopelagicales bacterium | reverse complement strand
CATAGACCTTGAGCCTTGGCATATTTCTCAACTAGCTCTAACTGTTCACCACTTCTTCCAGTTAACTCTAGGTACTTAATAGTTTCTTGATCGATTGGGAAAATCGCCACAGTTGAGCCGTATTCAGGCGACATATTTCCAATTGTGGCTCGATTAGCCATAGGCAGAGCGCTTACTCCAGGACCGTAGAACTCAACAAACTTGCCAACTACGCCATGCTTTCTAAGCATCTCAGTGATAGTTAAAACTAAATCAGTTGCAGTGGTTCCAACTGCTAGAGATCCACTTAATTTAAAGCCCAAAACTCTAGGAATTAACATCGAAACTGGCTGACCAAGAAGGGCTGCCTCCGCTTCAATGCCGCCCACTCCCCAACCAAGAACTCCAAGGCCATTGACCATAGTGGTGTGTGAATCGGTTCCAACCACGGTATCTGGATATGCCCGCTGCACACCATTTACCGCTCTGACCATTACTACTCTTGCAAGATATTCAATATTTACTTGAT
>JAURFT010000134.1 GCA_030834185.1 Candidatus Nanopelagicales bacterium | reverse complement strand
CTCAGGGATTGGACCAAATCGGTCTACTAGCTCTCCACTAATTTCAGCTAATGCTTCATCATTTTGTGCGTCTGCAATTCGACGATAAAGATCAAGTCTTAATCTTTCTGACTCTATGTATTCAATTGGTAGATGCGCATTAACAGGTAACTCAACCTTGCATTCATTATTTTTAGGTTTCTCATCAAAGTATCCAGTCTTAAATTCATCCACAGCATCTGCAACCATTCGCATATATAAATCAAAACCAACCTCAGCAATATGACCTGACTGTTCACCACCTAGCAAATTTCCGGCTCCTCTAATCTCTAAATCCTTCAGCGCAACCTGCATTCCTGCACCTAAATCTGTGTTTGTCGCAATCGTGGTCAAGCGATCATGTGCCAACTCAGTTATTGGTTGCTCAGTTGGATATAAGAAGTATGCGTACGCTCGCTCTCTGCTTCTTCCAACCCGACCTCTAAGTTGATGAAGTTGAGATAAACCAAAAAGATCTGAGCGATCAACTA
>JAURFT010000133.1 GCA_030834185.1 Candidatus Nanopelagicales bacterium | reverse complement strand
TGGGATTAAATGCCGACCTTGGCTTTACCCCAGAAGACCGAGCTGAAAATGTTAGACGAGTATCTGAGGTAGCAAAGGTATTAGTGGATGCTGGCTTAGTTGTCTTAGTTGCCATAATTTCACCATTTGAATCAGATCGAAGGCGTGCTAAATCTTTATTTGAAGACGAAGAGTTCATGGAAGTATTTGTGGATACCCCAGTTGAGATTTGTGCGCAGCGAGATCCTAAAGGTTTATATAAGAAGGCAGCTAAAGGTGGTATTCCAAACTTTACTGGGGTAGGACAGGATTACCAGCGGCCAGCGGCAGCTGATTTAATCTTAAATGGGGAAGATGAGTTGGATGAGAATGTAAATAAGATTTTAAAGGTAATACTATGAATTGGATCTACTTTGCAATCGCAGGATCAGTTGCCCAATTAATTGATGGCGCACTTGGGATGGGCTTTGGTCTAACTAGCTCAACTTTATTACTGACATTAGGAGCCTCAGCTGCTGTGGCCTCTGCTGC
>JAURFT010000132.1 GCA_030834185.1 Candidatus Nanopelagicales bacterium | reverse complement strand
AATTACTGGAATACTTTTTAAACCGGCAAGTTTGGCAGCTCTAAATCTTCTCTCGCCCATAATCAATTGATACTTACCATTTCCAATTGATCTAACAACTGGTGGTTGTAGTAAGCCAACCTCTTTAATGGAAAGTGCTAACTCAGTTAATTGATCTTCATCAAATACAGTTCTTGGTTGTTTTGGATTTGCGCTGATGTTGTTAACATCAATCTCATCTCGGTTAGCTGTTAGCACACCACTTTGAGTTTTAATCTCAGTTGGCATAACTGAGGTTGGAATTAACGCATCTAACCCGCGACCTAATCCACCTTTACGAGTGCTCATTATGCGCTTTCATTTTGAAGATTAATTGGCGCTCCGCCTCTATTTGCAATCTCTCTAGCAACTGACATATATGCAATAGCACCAGGACTTGAAGCGTCATATGTCATAACGGTTTGTCCATAGGAAGGAGCTTCTGAAACTCTTACCGCTCTTGGAATTGGAATATTTACTAACTCAGTTGGA
>JAURFT010000131.1 GCA_030834185.1 Candidatus Nanopelagicales bacterium | reverse complement strand
AGAAATTAGATCACCAAAAGATGCAGAAAGATATTTTGCATTACTACAAGTAAATAAAATTAATTTTGAAGACCCTGAAAAAGGAAGAAATAAAATTGCCTTTGACAACTTAACTCCGCTTTATCCAAATGAAAGAATTAAATTAGAAATAGAGTCCACAAAAGTTGAAAAGAAACCAGATAATACAGCTAGACTAATCGATCTAGTAAGCCCAATTGGAAAAGGTCAAAGAGCTTTGATCGTTTCTCCACCAAGAGCTGGTAAAACTATAATTCTACAAAATATTGCACAATCAATTACAACTAATCACCCAGAGTGTTATTTAATCGTACTTTTGATTGATGAGCGACCTGAAGAAGTAACAGATATGCAACGTTCAGTAAAAGGTGAAGTTGTAAGTTCTACATTTGATGAGCCAGCATCTAGACACGTAGCTGTTGCTGAAATGGTTATTGAAAAAGCTAAAAGATTAGTCGAACACAAAAAAGATGTAGTAATTTTATTAGACTCC
>JAURFT010000130.1 GCA_030834185.1 Candidatus Nanopelagicales bacterium | reverse complement strand
CGCCTTCAAGGGCGCTTACTGGAATAAAGCAGGAATCCTCAATAGCTAATCGTTTTATCGCAGGCGTTAACTCCTGGGCTAGGTCGTCATAAATCTTCTGATCGAAGTTACTTGCATCTAATTTATTGATAACCACTATTACTTTCTCAACTCCCATGAGCGCGCAAATAGTTAAGTGGCGAAGAGTTTGAACCCTTACTCCCCTTGTAGCATCTACCAAAACCAGAGCAATATCTGCCCTTGATGCTGCAACTGCCATATTTCTGGTGTACTGCTCATGGCCTGGAGCATCGGCAATTATTAATCTTCTGCCATCAAGTAGTGACATCGAGCGGTATGCCACATCAATAGTTATTCCTTGTTCACGCTCTGCCTCAAGGCCATCAGTTAATAAACTAAAATCAATTTCACCTGCTGGAATTATTGATCCAGCCCTCCTTGTGCTTCTAGCTGATGAGACTGTGTCATGAGGAACAGAATCTGTTTCAACTAGTAAACGCCCAATTAATGTG
>JAURFT010000129.1 GCA_030834185.1 Candidatus Nanopelagicales bacterium | reverse complement strand
GCTCCATAGACGATACGCTCAGCCACTGACTTCTTTCCACGAGTCATGATCACGTTCATGAACTTCGCCACTTCTTGACTGTGGAATTTTGGATCCGGTAGGGTCTCTCTTTTTGGTACTTCTCTACGTCTTGGCATTGAATCCTCTTTTTATTTTTTTCTGGCAACAGATTGTCGTTACAAGAAAGTTTACCCTTTAGCCCTCTTGGCTCCGTACTTCGACCGGGCCTGCTTACGATCTTTTACGCCTTGAGTATCAAGGCTACCTCGAACAACGTGATATCTAACTCCAGGTAAATCTTTAACTCGTCCGCCTCTAATCAGAACAACCGAGTGTTCCTGGAGATTATGCCCCTCTCCCCCGATATAACTAATGACCTCAAACCCAGTCGTAAGGCGAACTTTAGCCACCTTCCGAAGCGCCGAATTCGGCTTTTTAGGTGTGGTTGTATAAACCCTCGTACACACACCACGCTTTGCTGGCGCGCCACCCAGTGCTGGAACCTTGCTCTTC
>JAURFT010000128.1 GCA_030834185.1 Candidatus Nanopelagicales bacterium | reverse complement strand
AAGCTCTAACAATTTATGATCTACGAGAAATAGCTAAAAGACGCACCCCCAGAGGCCCTTTTGACTATACCGATGGAGCTGCTGAACAAGAGATTTCACTTCGAAGAGCCCGTTCAACATTTGAGCAGATTGAGTTTCAACCTTATGTACTTCGTGATGTCTCAAAGGCAGATCTCAGTGCCGATTTACTGGGCAGAAAGATGAAACTTCCAGTGGGTATTGCACCAACTGGATTCACTCGAATGATGAATACCGATGGCGAAATCGCTGCGGTTCAGGTTGCACAAAAATATGGAGCGCCATTTTGCCTTTCAACCATGGGTACGACCTCTATCGAAAAGATAAGCGAGACTGCACCACAAGGTAGCAATTGGTTTCAACTTTATTTGTGGCGTGATCGTGAGAGAAGTTTAGGATTGATTGAGAGAGCAGAGCGTGCCGGATTTGATGGTTTGGTTTTGACGGTCGATGCTCAAGTTGCTGGTGCAAGGCTGCGTGATGTTAGAAATGGCTT
>JAURFT010000012.1 GCA_030834185.1 Candidatus Nanopelagicales bacterium | reverse complement strand
CGCCATTAATGGAATGGAACCAGACGAGGCTAAAGACCGGATTGAGTTCAACAAGTTAGTGCCGCTTTACCCACAAGATCGTTTACGTTTAGAAACAGAACCTAACATTTTGACCACACGTGTTATCGATCTGATTGCACCAATTGGAAAAGGCCAGCGAGGCTTGATTGTTTCGCCACCAAAAGCTGGAAAAACAATGGTGATGCAGGCAATTGCAAATGCCATCAGCGCCAATAATCCAGAAGTGCATCTAATGGTTGTCTTAGTAGATGAGCGACCTGAAGAAGTAACAGATATGCAGCGCAACGTTAAAGGTGAGGTAATCGCCTCAACCTTTGATCGTCCAGCTGAAGATCACACCACAGTTGCCGAGCTTGCAATCGAGAGAGCTAAGCGCTTAGTTGAGATGGGCCACGATGTAGTAGTGCTTCTTGACTCAATAACTCGTCTAGGTCGCGCATACAATATTGCCGCTCCTGCAAGTGGAAGAATTCTTTCAGGTGGTGTCGATTCAGCAGCGCTTTATCCACCAAAGAAGTTCTTTGGTGCAGCGCGAAACATTGAAGATGGCGGATCGTTAACGATTTTGGCTACAGCGCTAGTTGAAACGGGCTCTCGAATGGATGAAGTTATCTTTGAGGAATTCAAAGGTACTGGAAACATGGAGCTCAAGTTAGAACGCAAGCTAGCCGATAAGCGAATCTTCCCTGCGATTGATATTAACCAGTCTGGTACTCGAAAAGAAGAATTACTAATGAGCGCCGATGAGTTAAAGATCAACTGGAACCTGCGCCGAGTGCTAACAGCCCTTGAACAGCAACAAGCACTTGAGTTGCTGATGACCAAACTAAAGGAAACCAAGACCAACGTCGAGTTTCTAATGCAGGTCCAGAAGACCACCCCAAGCCTGCCAGAGACCGGTGATTCAGGGGAGTAATCCCCTGCTACCCTTTGGCTCCGTTGTTGGTTCACGGCAGCCCGGCCCAGCAACTAGATAAGGAAGATACGAAATGAAGAACGAAATTCACCCAAACTATGGGTATGTAATTTTTCGCGATAAGTCAGCAGATTTTGCATTTTTAACCCGGTCAACGCTGAAAGCTGACCAAACTATGGTTTGGGAAGATGGAGTTGAGTATCCAGTTTTTGACGTGGAAATCTCCTCTGCAAGTCATCCGTTTTATACCGGTAAGCAGAAAATCATGGATGCTGGTGGCCGTGTCGCTAAGTTCGAGAAGCGTTTCGGTAAAAAAGCTTAACTTTGCATCGAGCGCTACCTGGTTCGCCAGGTGGCGCTCGTTTTGCTATCTGGAGAAATGAGTGTCATGTTTGAAAATTGTCAGGGCTTAGTTGCCGAGCTAGCCTCAATTGAAACCCAATTATCCGATGCCGCAATTCATTTAGACCAAGCGAAAGCTCGGGAATTAAACAAGAGATATGCCCAACTTCGACCAATAGTTCATACCTATCAGCAATTTTTGAGTTTAACGGAAGATTTAGTATCAGCCAAAGAGTTTGCCGAATCTGATGATGCTTTTGCTGATGAAGTTAAGCGGATTGAAGCCGAAATTGAAATCGCAAGTCTTAAATTAGAACAACTTCTTATCCCAAGGGATCCACTTGATGATAAAGATGTAATTGTTGAAATAAAAGCTGGTGAAGGCGGTGATGAATCCGCTATCTTTGCAGGCGATTTACTGCGCATGTATATGCGCTGGGCGGATAATCGAGGCTTAAAAGTTGAAGTTCTAGATACGGTAGAAAGCGATATGGGCGGCTATAAAGATGTTTCGATAGCTGTTAAAGCAAAAGGCAACACCGAGCATGGTGAGGCGCCATGGGCGCTATTGAAACATGAAGCTGGTGTACACCGAGTGCAGCGCGTACCAGTTACTGAATCGCAAGGGCGAATTCACACTTCGGCTGCCGGGGTTCTGGTATACCCAGAGGCTGAAGAAGTGGAAATTGAAATTGTGCAAACTGATCTGCGAATAGATGTTTACCGATCCTCTGGGCCAGGTGGACAAAGTGTTAACACAACTGATTCGGCAGTCCGCATCACTCATGTTCCAACTGGAATTGTGGTTTCATGCCAGAACGAGAAAAGTCAGCTACAAAATAAAGAGTCAGCCATGCGAATTCTTCGCGCCAGATTACTAGCTGATGCTGAAGCAAAAAGGGAAGCAGCGGCTTCTGCAACCAGAAAGTCTCAAGTCCGAACAGTGGATCGAAGCGAACGAGTTCGTACATACAATTTTCCTGAAAATAGATTAACCGATCACCGCAGCAACTATAAGTCTTACAATTTAGACCAAATCCTTGAAGGAAACTTAGATGATGTCATTCAATCTTTAGTTGATATCGAGCGTGCTGAACGAATGCGAGATGCTGGTAAGTGAGCACTATTCGGCAAGTCTTAGTTGACGTCGAGCGTAGGTTTACGCAGGCGGGAATTGAGAGTGCTCGAACAGATGCCGAGCTACTTTTAGCTCACGCCCTTGGCGTAAGTCGATCACAGTTAATGATCGCACCAGAACTAAATGAAGATCAAAAACATAACTATGAGTTACTTATTCGCCGCAGAGTACTGCGAGAGCCACTGCAATACATAACCAGAACTGCTCCATTTAGGCGCCTTGAATTAATCGTCGGACCAGGTGTATTGGTACCGCGGCCAGAAAGTGAATTAATAATTGACATCGTAAAGCGCTTTGGCAGATCTGGCATTGCACTTGATTTAGGTTCAGGTTCAGGATGTTTAGCGCTTAGTTTAGCAACTGAATTCCCCCAGATGACAGTTTTTGCAGTTGAGAATTCACAAACTGCACTTAATTACCTTCATGAAAACATTTCGAAATATGAATCAGAGTTCTTGCCTGACTCAACTGTAACTGCGTTGGAGTTTGAGATATCAGAGCTACCTACAGTTCATCGCGAGCTCATTGGCAACGCTGAATTAGTTGTTGCTAATCCGCCTTACGTGCCAATGGGTTCAGCTGTAGCTCATGAAGTGCAATATTTTGAACCGGCTGAAGCAATATTTGCATCAAATAATGGGTATGCAGTTATTGATCAAGTAATCGCATCCGCAATTGAATTATTAAAACCAGGCGGACTCATTGTTATTGAGCATGATCAAACTCATGGCCTAAATGGAGCTGATGGTGGAGTTGCATCACGGCTTAAAAAAACTGGGTTCTTCAACGCGATATCGGCAGTTGATGACTTAACTGGACGACCCCGGTTTACCTATGCGACTCGGGAATCAAGCTGATGACTATTGTTGTAAAAATGAGCTCAGAGGCTGAGCGAAACCGCGGATTTGTGGCTGCTAAAGCAGCGCTGTTGCGTGGGCAATGCATTGTGATGCCAACTGACACAGTTTACGGAATTGCTGCAAATCCATTTGTGCCAAAAGGAATGGATAGTTTGTTTGCAGCCAAAAAACGTGATCGTGAGATGTCTGTTCCAGTTTTTGTACCAAATCTAGATGCCGCTATTGCGCTTACCTATAACTTAAGTGATCAGGCAAAGTTACTAATGCAAAAATTTTGGCCAGGTGCGCTAACTGTGATTACGGCTGCACATCCAACTTTGAAATGGGATTTGGGAGAAAGCGCTGCAATGGTTGCGCTAAGAATTCCAATGCAGCGAACTGCGCTGCAGCTGCTCACAGAAACAGGACCGCTGGGAGTTAGCTCGGCTAATTTAGGCTCAAATCCAGCTGCTACTAACATCGAAGCGGCGCAAGATCAGTTGGGCAGTTCAGTTGCTGTTTATTTAGATGCCGGACCTTCAGCAGGGGATCAACAAAGCACCATTATTGATGCTTCAAAAGCAAAGCTTCGAGTTGTAAGGGTTGGTGCGCTGGCTATTTCAGATATCGTAGAAGTGACTGGAGCAACAGAATTACTTGAGGCTGTAGATGAATAATTTATTTATTGGGGCTGGAACTTTAATTAATATTTTTGCAATTATTGCTGGAGCAACAATGGGTGGATTGCTTGGAAATAAATTCTCAAGCCAGGTGCGAGAGTTGATTACGGATGTATTGGGCTTAGTGACTTTGCTGGTTGGAATCATGAGCGCATGGGTTGTAGGCTCAAGTGCGCTTACTGCAGCTGTTGGCGAAGGGTTTCCGATCCTGGTGTTACTTGGTGCGTTGTTAATTGGTGGGGTATTAGGAACTTGGTTAAAAGTTACTCAAAGATTTGATTTAGTTGGTATCTACTTAAACTCTAAATTTAATTCTGGTGGTGAGTCCCAGAAATTTATTGAAGGCTTTGTAAGCGCTTCACTGTTATTTGTCGTAGGTCCATTAGCAATTATGGGTTCTATCTCAGATGGGTTGGGCACTGGCTTAGATCAATTGGTTTTGAAAAGCAGTTTGGACTTTTTTGCGGCTGCGGCATTCGCCGCTACCTTTGGCGCATTTGGCGTAGCCAGCTCGGCTTTGAGCGTTGGGCTGTATCAGGGAGCTTTTACTGCACTTGGATTTGTGGCTGGGGCCGCGCTATCTGTTGCCCAGGTGGATGCGCTAACTGCGGTCGGTGGAGTGCTGCTGATCGGGGTTGGAATGCGACTTTTAGGTGTAAAACAGGTAAAAGTTGCCGATTTGTTACCTGCCTTACTGGTTGCACCGCTGTTAGTCTCTTTACTCACCCGGATATGAGGCTAGGCTCTGCCCACTCATAAAAAAAGTGAAGGAGATGCCCTTGCTGCTGCGAAGAGGATTGCTGACAGCTGGCTTGCTGGCGCTCACCTCTATGCTGCTGCTTGCCCCCAGCGCCGCTCTTGAGCCTGGCAGCATCGGGGGACAAATGACCGATGAAGCGGGTGCGCCAATTGCTGGTGTTGAATTTTTAATAACTGGGCCTAATGAACTAGAGGCAGAAACCCAATCAGATGCTGCAGGCAACTGGGCTTTTAAAATTGAATCTGCGGGCCAATACTTTGTAACGATCAACTCAGAATCGCTTCCTAGCGGGGTGGGTTTAACCGAGCCAGACAAAGTGACCAGATCAATTGTGGTTTTCAAATTAGAAACCGCTCCACCGCCAGTTAGATTTTTAACCGGACCTGGCCCTGAGCGCACCTCGAACTTAGATCGCGCGATGCAGCTCACCCTTGATGGATTAATTCTGGGTGTAACCATTGGATTAGCAGCTGTTGGGTTGAGTTTAATTTTTGGCACCACGGGACTTACTAACTTTGCCCATGGCGAATTGTTAACGCTAGGTGGCATGGTTACTTACTTCTTCAACAAATTAGGGTTGCATTTAATTCCAGCTGCGCTGTTGGCATTGGTTTTTGCAGTGGTCGTTGGTGGATTTTTGCAGGATAGATATCTGTGGAAACCCTTGCGCAGACGCGGAACTGGACTAATAGCGATGTTGGTGGTCTCTATCGGTCTTGGCTTATTTATTCGTTACTTGTTTCTTTATGTTTTTGGTGGCAGCAAACAGCAATATTTGCAGTATTCAGGACAAGCCGGCTGGCAGATCGGTCCGCTCAGCCTGACACCAAAAGCAACTATTGGAATTTTGATTGGCATTGGCTTAATTGGTTTAACCATTGCATGGCTTTTGAAGTCACAGATGGGTAAGGCATCAAGAGCTGTGGCTGATAATCCATCGCTAGCGGCGGCAAGCGGTATTGATGTTGAGCGCGTAATCATGATGGTCTGGATCTTGGGTGCATTCCTGGCTGGATATGGCGGAATCATGATGGGCCTAAATCAAGGTGTGCAATTTATTATGGGTAGCGATGTACTGCTACTGATTTTTGCTGCTGTAACTCTTGGCGGACTTGGTACGGCCTATGGTGCGATTATTGGTAGCTTGATTGTTGGATTATTTATTCAACTTTCTACGCTGTTTATTCCCACCGAGCTTAAGTACGTAGGCGCACTAGTAGTGCTGATTGTGATCTTGTTAGTTCGGCCTCAAGGAATTATGGGTCGACGAGAGCGAGTTGGTTAACTTATGGATTGGACATTCATCTTTCAACAGGCAATTAGCGCTGGAATAGGCGTAAACGCCATTATTTTTGCGCTAGCAGCTATTGGATTGAATATGCATTTTGGTTACACCGGATTGCTTAATTTTGGTCAAGCCGGATTTCTTGCAGTTGGTGCATATACCGTTGCGGTGTTGGTAGTTAATTTTGATGTCTCGATCTGGCTAGCATTTCTAGCAGGTATTGGCTCTGCAGTTGTGTTGGCGTTATTGCTTGGCATTCCAACCCTGCGTCTTCGCGCTGACTATTTAGCGATTGTAACTATTGCAACTGCAGAAATTATTCGCCAAGTAGCAAGATCGGTAAGTTTGCGCGAGTACTTTGGTGGCTCAGATGGAATCACTGGAAAATTTGGTAAAGACTTTTTCGATTTAAATCCATTTCCAAATGGCTTAAGTCTGGCGTTTTTAAGATACACCCCAAATGACCTGTGGGTGGTTGTTGTGGGTTGGGCTTTAGTTGTGATTTTTGTATTTTTAACTTTCTTAATCATGAGATCGCCATGGGGACGAGTTATTAAGGCGATTCGTGAAGATGAAGAGGCAGTTAGATCGCTGGGCAAAAATGTCTATTTCTACAAAATGCAATCCTTAATCCTCGGTGGCGTTGTTGGCGCATTTGCTGGTTTCGTTTATGCCATATCTCGACAAAGTGTGCAGCCAGATAACTATTCAACTGCGCTAACATTTTTTGCGTATGCGGTATTGATTCTTGGCGGTGCTGCTCGAGTGCTAGGCCCAGTAGCAGGGTCAATAATATTTTGGTTCTTATTGGTCTTTGTAGAACAAGTGCTGCGTCAAGCTGTGGCAAATGATCTGATTCCAAACTGGTTGATGACTCCAAATCAAGTTGGCCAAGTTCGCTTCATGTTAGTTGGACTCGGTTTGATGTTGCTGATGATTTATCGACCACAGGGTATTTTTGGAGACAAGAAGGAGTTGGCGCTAGATGCAAGAGCATAAGTTGACTCCTAAAAAAGAAGCAGCGGTTGCAGCGTTGGCAAGCATCGCTGCAATCCCTGGTGTTAAGAAACCAGACCCAATTGTTATCGCTGACAATGTAGTAAGAAAGTTTGGCGGGCTAACGGCAGTTGATGTGGAGCACCTTGAGATTCAACGCGGTGCAATTACTGCGTTGATTGGGCCTAATGGTGCTGGCAAGACAACGTTTTTTAATTTATTAACTGGCTTTGATAAGCCAAATTCTGGCAACTGGACATTTAATGGCATTCCACTAGCTGGGGTTGCGCCGCATAAAGTTGCCCGACTTGGAATGGTTAGAACTTTTCAGCTAACAAAGGCACTTTTTCGCTTATCGGTTATGGATAACATGCGACTTGGCGCTAAAAATCAAATCGGTGAAGGAATTTTGCGAGCGTTGCTGCCATTTACTTGGAAGAAAGAAGAATTGCAAAATACCCAGCGCGCCACAGAGCTGCTCAGCCGGTTCAAGCTGGAAACTAAAGCGGATGATTTTGCAGCAGCACTTTCTGGCGGACAACGTAAATTGTTGGAAATGGCCCGTGCGTTAATGGTGAATCCAGAACTTGTAATGCTTGACGAGCCAATGGCAGGGGTGAACCCTGCATTAACGCAGTCGCTACTTGGTCATATTAAAGATTTGCGCGAACAAGGCATGACAGTTTTATTCGTTGAGCATGACATGGATATGGTGCGAGACATTAGTGACTGGGTGATTGTGATGGCGCAAGGCAAAATAGTCGCTGAAGGCCCACCGGAATCGGTGATGAGTGATCCGGCGGTAATTGATGCTTACCTTGGTGCGCACCACGACCAGCCATTAGATCAGGAGGAGGAGTGATGACTGCTGATCAAGGAGTAGCTGCTGCAGATGCGCTAGTGAGAGCTGACAATCTTGTTGCAGGCTATCTGCCTGGCGTTAATATTTTGAATGGTTGCGACCTATATGCAAACCAAGGTGAGCTAGTTGGAATTATTGGGCCAAATGGTGCGGGCAAATCAACTCTGCTAAAAGCTATGTTTGGATTGGTAAAAATATCTAGCGGCTCGGTTTATTTGGCTGGTGAAGAGATCACAGGGCAGCGCGCAGATCAACTAGTTCGTCGCGGCATTGGATTTGTGCCGCAAAACAACAACGTGTTCCCATCACTAACTATTGAAGAAAATCTACAAATGGGTGCAGTTCAAATCCCCGCACGATTTGATGAGCGATTTGAATTTGTAACCTCACTATTCCCTACGCTAAAAGAGCGACGAAAGCAACGGGCTGGATCGCTTTCTGGTGGCGAGCGACAGATGGTTGCGATGTCTCGAGCATTAATGATGGATCCAAAGGTGCTGCTGTTGGATGAGCCAAGCGCTGGCCTTTCACCTGCGTTGCAAGATGAAGTTTTTGTGCGGGTGCGTGAGATTAATAGAACTGGTGTGACAGTGATTATGGTTGAGCAAAATGCTAGACGTTGCCTACAGATTGTAGATCGAGGTTATGTACTTGACCAAGGCAAGAATGCCTATACGGGTACTGGTAAATCACTTGCAAGTGATCCAAAGGTGATTGAGCTATATCTAGGCACATTAGCTAAAGCTAAGTAAATATAGTTTGGAGTTGCTTAAATTAATGATTAGCAAATAGTTTTAACAAATAAAATAGCCCGGCTCGATTGAGCCGGGCTATTTTATTTTCACTTAGTTATGGCAGTGGAGCAGGAACTGCACCTACTACGAACTCTTCTGGACGAGCTTCGATTTTGTCGTTAGCGACATATTCGTAAACGCCCATTGTTGCTTCGGTAACTTCGCCATCAGCATCGAATTCAACTGGACCTGAAACTCCGTCATAGTCGATATCGGTGCCTTCATCTAGCAAGCCCTTGCACTCTGCCCAGCTGTAGCACTTGGTTCCACCCTTTGATGCATCTTCAAGGTTGGCAGCCATGGTTACGCCATCAGTTGAGCCACCGATTTCAGCAGCTAGTGCTAGCAACATAACTGCGTCATATGACTCTGCGGCATATGAGAAGTCAGTTAGTGTTGGATCAATTGCTAGTAGTCGCTCCTGGAAATCTGCTGGTGGGTAAGCGCCAGGCAAGGTTCCCTTAACACCGTTCATGATTCCTGTTGGCAGGTCTTTGAACGCTGATCCGGATAGGTTTCCATCAACCAAGTAAATCTTGATCTTGTCTGGCCCTACACCTTGCTTGATCATTTCCTGCAAGATTGCAGTGGTCTCTTCGAAACCAATTAGTGCAACTGCATCTGGACTTGCGGCTTTTGCCTGTCCAACTTCAGCTGCAAACTCGCTGGCCTGTGGGTTGTAAGTGATGACTGTTGAGGTACCGGTAAAGGCATTGGATGCATATTTAGCCAAGCCGTTTCCGTAAGCATCATCCAAGTTAAGGATAACTACGTTTGATGCGCCTTCATTTGCCATCAACTGTCCAAGCACAGCACCTTGGAAGGTGTCTGATGGAGCGGTTCGGAAATACAAACCGTTGTCAGCATAAGTTGTGAAGTCAGGTGATGTGTTTGCTGGTGAGAAGTGAACTACGCCAGCGCCAGTGATCTTGTCGATTACTGTGAACGAAACACCTGATGATGCGGCACCAACAATGGCGCCTACGCCAGCTGCTAGGTGGGCATCAACTGTGGTTTGTGCAATGTCAGTGCTGGTATCGCCAGAGTCACCACGAAGGTGTTCTACTGGCTGGCCAAGTACACCGCCACCATCGTTGATTTCATTTACTGCAAGGTCTACACCAGCGAACTCTGGTGGGCCTAGGAACGCCAAGCTACCTGTTTCAGGTAGCAGCGAACCGATTTTCAGTGCAGAACCAGCGCCATCTGATGAGTTATCGTCGCTGCTCGAGCAAGCGGCAAGAACCAACAGTGAAGCGCCAATGACTGCAGCTGAACGGATCAGCTTTGAGCGGGTCATTAACCGTCTCCTTGTATTTTTCAATCCCAGCGGGGGAATCCCGCAGAGTGGCTTATTGTTGCGTCACAGTTGAAATCCTCAAAACTAAATACCCTCACAATGGGGCTTTTTCGCAATTTGTGACCTAACTGAAACATAGAAACCCCGAAAATAACGATTTGTGCCCAATTTGAGGTTTCTATCTACACTTAGCCACCAAGCTGAGATCGCAACTAAGGGAGCTAACCATGACATCGCCTACTTTCTGGGGTCCGGATTTTGAAGCACTGGAGCAGCAGGACCCAGAAATTGCGCAGTTGCTGCTAGCCGAACTTGATCGGCAGCGAACTGGGCTGCAACTTATTGCCTCTGAAAATTTAACCAGCCCAGCTGTATTAGCAGCTTTTGGTTCGGTGCTGAGCAATAAGTATGCAGAGGGATATCCAGGTCGCAGGTATTACGGTGGTTGCGAAGTAGTTGATCGCGCTGAAGAGCTTGCCATTAACCGAGCCAAAGAATTATTTGGCGCAGAGCATGCAAATGTGCAGCCGCATTCAGGTGCTAGCGCAAATCTTGCAGCGTATGCTGCTTTTACAAAGCCAGGCGACAAAGTTTTAGCGTTATCGCTAGCTCAAGGTGGGCATCTAACACATGGGTCACCTGTTAATTTTTCTGGCCAATGGTTTAATCCAATTCATTACACGGTTCGTAAAGATACTGAATTTATTGACTACGACGAAGTTCGCGCACTGGCCATTGAGCACCGACCACGCATGATTATTGCGGGCGCAACTGCGTACCCGCGACTAGTTGATTTTGCAATTTTTAGAGAAATCGCTGATGAAGTTGGTGCGATATTGATGGTTGATGCTGCCCACTTCATTGGCCTTGTTGCAGGTAAAGCAATACCTAGCCCAGTTCCGTACGCAGATGTTGTTTGTTTCACAACTCATAAAGTATTGCGCGGACCTCGTGGCGGAATGATTTTGAGCAAAGCTGAGCATGCCAAGGAAATTGACAAAGCAGTGTTTCCAAAAATGCAAGGCGGCCCACTTATGAATGCGGTCGCGGCTAAAGCAGTGGTTTTAAAAGAGTGTGCAACTAAGCCGTATCAAAATTATGCTGCGCAAGTTATTAAAAATGCGCAGACGCTAGCAGCAGAGCTCAATACTCATGGCCTGCGACCAGTCAGTGGCGGAACTGACACCCACTTAGTTTTGATTGACCTACAAGGTGCTGGCGTTACAGGCAAAGAGGCTGAACGCAGATGCGATATCTCAAAAATTACGTTAAACAAAAATTCCATCCCATACGATCCACAACCACCAATGATTTCATCTGGAATTCGCGTTGGCACTCCTTCAATAACCACGCAAGGAATGCAAGAAGCTCAGATGGCTGAGGTGGCAACTTTGATCGCAGATACCGTTAAAGAGACTGACGACAATAAGTTAAAAGCAGTTGCAGCACGAGTGAATGAACTTGCTGCAAAGTTCCCGGCCTACCCGCGTGCGTGAGTATTTAATTTGCATGTTTGCAGCAGCGTTTGTAACGCTGATTGCAACACCGGCAGTTCGAGCTTTAGCAATTAAAGCTAACGCAATGGCTGAAGTTCGAGATCGAGATGTGCACGACAAGCCAACCCCAAGGTGGGGTGGATTGGCAATGTTTATCGGTGTTGCAGTTGGTGTGTTGCTGGCATCGAGATTACCGCTGATGAGTTCAGTATTTGATACAAACCAAACTGCAATTGGCGTGCTTGCAGCAGCAGCAATTCTGGTAACACTCGGGCTAGTCGATGACAGATGGCCCTTAGATGCGCCGGTGAAATTAACTGTTCAAGTTTTTGCAGCCGGGGTGATGGCATTTAATGGTGTGGTTATTTCGTGGCTGCCGCTTGGCAGCACTATCGTGCTAGATCCAACAGTTGGAGTGCTGTTCACGGTATTTTTAGTGTTGGTTGCAGTAAATGCAGTGAATTTTGTAGATGGGCTCGATGGGCTTGCTGCTGGAGTTGTGGGGATTGCAGCTTTTTCATTTTTCTTATACGCATACACGCTAAGCGTTGTTGAAGGATACTTACGTGCCACTTTGCCCACTTTGCTCTCTGCAATTGTGGTTGGAGTGGTGATTGGTTTTCTGCCGCATAATTTTTATCCTGCCCGAATTTTCATGGGAGATACTGGATCAATGATGCTGGGCTTGATTATGGCTGCAGTAAGCATCATGCTGATTGGGCAGTTAGACCCAGCCGCAATTGATGCAACTGCAGCGTTACCAGCTCTACTTCCAGTACTGCTGCCTGTATTTGTAATTGGAATTCCCTTAGCAGATCTGCTACTAGCAATATTTCGCCGCACCAAAGCTGGAAAAAATCCATTTACTCCAGATAAAAAACACTTACATCATTTACTGTTAGAGCGGGGTCATTCCCAAAAAGGTGCTGCGTTGCTGATGTATGCAACCGCAGCAGTGTTTGCGATCCCAGCAGCAGCTGTTGCATTCGTGCCGCTTTGGGCTGCAGTTGGTAGTTTTGTCGTAGCCATGGGATTACTGCTAAGTTTTCTTGTCCGACGGCCTAGGTCAAAGAAGTTTGTTCCAGTTGGGGAGTTGAGTTGAGCACTGCATACATAGCATTGAGACGAATGGTTCTAGCTGGATTGCTACTTGCCGTAACAGCGATGCCAGTTGCCATGCTGATTGGTTTTTTTCTGCATGATCTGCCTGGCTTGTATGGTGCTGGCATTGGTATGGGTCTTGCACTAGTTTTCATCGGTCTTACTTCAATTATTGCGCTATCAACAAAGAAATTGAGCGTTCAAGTGCTTGGGTATGTGGTATTGATTTCATGGTTGGCAAAGTTGGTGCTACTTGTTGGTGTGCTGGCCTGGCTTCGCGCTCAAGAGTTCTATCACCGGCCAACACTGCTGATAGCTATGCTGATTGGATTAGTTGGCTATCTCACAATTGAGGCCATGATTTCAGTTAAATCTCGCATACTGTATGTTGAGCCGAACTAAATCCCGGCTCGACCTGCTTGGCTCAAGCATCCTTGCTAGGCTTTCGCCGCGATGGCATCAGATCCCAAAATCAAGCCCCTTTCCAAAGGTGAAGGTTTGGTTTGGTCTGTGATCGGAACGCTTGTGAGCGGCCCGTTAGTATGGGGCCTCTTGGGAGCGTTCTTGGATCGCAAATTTGAAACTGAGCCAATATATTTAGTTTCAGGGCTGATACTTGGCTTCGTAATGAGTATGTACATTGTGTATGTTCGCTACGGCCGCGAAGAGATTGATATCAAGAACGGAGGGCAATCCTGAACAGCGATCGGGCAACCTTGCTAGCTGCCTCCTCCGAAGATGGATTCTCCCCGCCATCAATTGCGGAATTCTTCCCGCCAAAGTTCTTTGAATTCGGTCCTGACTTTTTAGGCCAACCAATGTTTGCAATGACTCGAATCAACCTAATTATGTTAGTAATGACAACTATTTTGTTTGTCTTCTTTTTCATGGCGTTCAGAAAACCTCAAGTAGTGCCAACGGGTATACAGAATCTTGGTGAGATGTTTTTGGACTTTGTTCGGGTACATATTTCTGAGGAAGTACTTGGGCACCACGCCAAGCGCTTTAATTTGTTGCTCACCACAATGTTTTTCATGATTTTTGCCTTCAACATAACTGGCATTTTGCCCCTGATGCACATTGCGGCATCTAGTGTGGTTGCAGTTCCATTAATTCTTGGCGTTGCAAGTTATTTGGTTTTCAATTATGCGGGAATCAAACAACATGGGGTAAAAGGTTATCTGCAAATGAACCTATTTCCACCAGGCGTTCCGATTCCATTGTATTTATTAGTAACACCAATTGAAGCGGTTTCGACGTTCATTTTCCGTCCAGCAACCTTAACTATCCGTTTGGTTGCCAACATGATTGCCGGTCACATGCTGCTAGTTCTATTTTACGGTGGTGCTAACTACATGCTTTTCATTTCAGACAGTCTGTTTTTGAAGCCATTTGGAGTGTTTAGCTATATGGCAGGCTTTGCATTTACACTATTTGAAATCCTAGTAGCATTCTTACAGGCATATATTTTTACCTTATTGACTGCAGTTTATATAAGTGGTGCAGTCAGTGAGGAACATTGATGTTAGTTAGGTATTCGCTTAACTACAAACGAAAGGAACACAATGGAGCTGTTCGCTGAAGTAACCGGCAACCTCGGTGCTGTGGGTTATGGTCTAGCTGCAATTGGCCCAGGCATTGGCGTGGGAATTGTTGTTGGTAAAGCACTGGAGAGCATTGCTCGCCAACCTGAAGCAATTGGCATCCTACGAACCAATATGTTCTTGGGCATCGCGTTTACTGAAGCGCTTGCTCTGATCGGTTTGGTTGCGGGATTCATCTTCACCTAAATCGTTAATAGAGAGGCGTGACAGCAATGATCGAGACGACAGTGTTGGCTGCTGTAGGCGGCGAAGATATAGAAGGCATTCAGCTTTTGCTGCCTGCGTTCTATGACTTGCTATTTGGTGGCCTTAGCTTCGTAATCTTGTTGGTACTTTTCTGGAAATTTGCGCTGCCTCGAGCTCAGCAGGTGCTTGATAAGCGAACTGACTCCATTCAAGGTGGAATTGCTCGCGCTGAACAGCAGGAGCAAGAAGCAGCACAGTTGCTAAGTCAGTATCGAGAGCAGCTAGCTGGTGCCAGAAATGAAGCGGCAAAAATTCGCACTCAAGCCCAAAGTGAACGCGATGAGATTGTTACTCAAGCAAAAACTGAGGCAAGTAGTGCGGCTGAGCAAATCAAAATACAAGCCACAACAGCTCTAGAAGCTGAGCGGGGTCGAGTAGTAACCAACTTGCGCAAAGAAGTTGGCGATCTAGCTTTAGCGCTAGCCGAAAAAGTTCTAGGTGAATCTCTTAAAGATGATGCCAAGGCAAAAGCTGTGGTGGAGCGCTTCATTGCAGATATAGAAAAATCAGCAGGAAAGAAATAGGCATGTCAAACGCTAGTAGTCAATCACTTGCTGCAATCTTGAAGTTGGCAGATTCGTTGCCAGGTTCAGTTGCAGTTGAGGCAGCAAGCGGTTTACTTGCTGCTGCTGGTGTGATTGAGCGTGAATCGCAGCTTCGAAATTTACTAACTGACGGCGGCCGTACAGCTCAAAGTAGAAGTAAATTAAGTGCTGATTTGTTTGCCAGCAAAATTAATGCGGAATCGGTTGAAATAATTAACGCAGCAGTTGCAGCCAGATGGAGCAACGGTGCGCAATTAGTTGAAGTGCTTGAGCAAGCTGGATACCGTGCCATGTTTAATGCAGCTGAATCTGAGAATGTGCTTGATCGCGTCGAAGAAGAGATATTTTTATTTGCAAGAGCCGTTTCACAAAACGGCGAACTACAAATGGGATTAACTAACCCAGCTTACGACGCAGCTGCAAAGGCTAAACTGGTTGAGAACTTAATTGGTGGCAGTGCGCATCCATATGCAGTAAAAGTTTTAGCTCACGTAGCTGCAAATTTACGCGGCCGCCGAACTGACCGAATGTTTGAAGAAGTTGTAGATCTAGCAGCTGCTCGTCGATCCAGGCTGCGTGCGAAATTGCGAACCGCGATAAAGCTAGACTCAAGTCAGCGAACTCGACTAACTGCAGCATTAACTGAGATTTATAAAAAACCAATTCAATTAGATGAAGAATTAGATACAGATGTTATCGGCGGCATTGAGGTTCGAATTGCTGACGATGTAATTGATGGAACCATCGCAGGTCGCTTGAGGCAAGCCCGCCATCAAGTTGCCGGCTAAACAGAAGTAACACCTGGAAACAAGGAGAGAAGCCCAGATGACCGAGATGCAGATTAGTCCACAGGACGTAAAAGCTGCCATCGAGAAGACAGTAAGCGAGTTCACCCCGCGAACTGCAATCGAAGAGGTAGGCAGAGTTGCTGAAACTGGCGACGGTATTGCTCGAGTTGAGGGTTTGCCATCAGCGATGGTGAACGAGTTGTTGGAATTTGAGGGTGGGCTGCTAGGTGTAGCGCTCAACTTAGATGTTCGTGAAATTGGAACAGTGCTACTTGGAGAGTCCTCACATATAGCTGAAGGACAACAAGTGCGCCGAACTGGACGCGTGCTTTCGGTGCCCGTAGGTGATGGCTTCTTAGGTCGCGTAGTTGATGCGATTGGTAATCCAATTGATGGCCTTGGCCCAATTGCTGCCGATGGTGAGCGCATGTTGGAGATCCAGGCTCCAACTGTGGTGCAACGTCAGCCTGTAAAAGAGCCACTTGAAACTGGTATTAAAGCAGTGGATGCCATGACTGCAATTGGTCGCGGTCAGCGCCAGTTGATTATTGGAGATCGCCAGACTGGAAAAACTGCAGTTGCTTTGGATGCAATTATTAATCAAAAAGCAAACTGGAAATCAGGCGATAAGAAAAAGCAGGTTAAATGTATTTATGTTGCTATTGGCCAGAAGGGTTCAACAATTGCAGCTGTTCGCGGCACTTTGCAAGATGCCGGCGCGCTTGAGTACACCACAATTGTGGCAGCCCCAGCATCTGATCCTGCAGGCTATAAATACCTAGCGCCTTATACCGGTAGCGCAATTGGCCAGTATTGGATGTACAAAGGTGAGCATGTACTAATTGTCTTTGATGATCTAAGCAAGCAAGCTGAGGCTTATCGTGCAGTTTCGTTGCTGCTTCGTCGACCACCAGGTCGTGAGGCATACCCAGGTGACGTGTTCTATTTACACTCACGACTACTTGAAAGATGCGCGAAACTCAGTGATGAGCTGGGCGCAGGTTCAATGACTGGTTTACCAATTATTGAAACTAAAGCAAATGACGTATCGGCTTACATTCCAACAAACGTAATCTCGATTACCGATGGGCAATGCTTCTTGGAAACCGATTTGTTCAACTCTGGTGTGCGACCAGCTATCAACGTAGGTATCTCGGTATCCCGCGTAGGTGGATCAGCGCAGCCAAAGAGCATGAAGAAAGTTGCTGGACGTTTGCGACTTGATCTAGCTCAGTTCCGTGAGCTTGAAAGCTTCGCAGCATTTGGTTCAGATCTAGATGCGGCTTCTAAAGCCTCGATTGCGCGTGGTTCAAGATTGGTTGAGCTGCTCAAGCAGCCACAGTATTCACCTTTCCCAATGGAGAAAGCTGTTGTATCTATCTGGGCTGGCACAACTGGAAGATTGGATGAAGTTCCAGTTGAGGATATTCGGCGCTTTGAGGCTGAGTTCTTGCAATACCTAGATAGCAATCATGCTGATCTATTGGGCGAAGTGCGCGAAACTCGTGATATGTCTGATGCCAATATTGAAAAATTGGTAGCTGCAATAGCTGCATTCAAAAAGACATTCATGAAATCAGATGGCACTCCGCTAATTGTTGATGAGCAGTTTGATGCACTTGCTGAATCTGAAATCAAACGCAACACCGTTACCAGAACTGTAAGAAACTAAGGATAGGTAGCAAAGCAAAATGGGTGCGCAACTAAGAGTGTTTCGTCGCCGAACTAAATCGGTGCAAGCGACGAAAAAAATCACTCGGGCAATGGAGTTGATTGCTTCTTCGAGAATTGTGAAAGCACAAGCTCGAGTAGCGGCAACAGAGCCATACGCATCAGCGCTTTACCGAGCCATCTCAATTGCTGCCTCAAACACAGCTGCGCTTGATCATCCATTGCTGCGAACAGCAGGCGAGTGTAAGCGCGCAGCGGTGCTAGTAATTTCAGCAGATCGTGGCTTAGCCGGTGCGTTTTCACCAAATGTGATTAAGCAGGCAGAGCAGTTAGTTGAGCGCAACAGCGAACGAGGTGCAGCTACTGATTTGTATGTAAGTGGCCGCAAAGCAAATGGTTATTACTCGTTTCGAAATCGCGCAGTTGCAAAAAGTTGGAGCGGAGCTTCTGATGCACCCGAATATGCCAGAGCTGAAGAGATGGCAAACGCGTTGCTTGAGGCTTATTTAACTCCAACCGAAGAAGGCGGTGTTGATGAAATTTACATCGTTTACACCCACTTTGTTAACCGAGTTAGCCAAAATGTGGAAGCGCTTCGATTGCTACCACTGCAAGTTGTTGATGAAGCTGTAGCTGGGTCTAATTTGGAATTTAATCAAGACTCCAGCCGATCACCAGTTTTACCGCTTTATGAATTCGAACCAGACCCAGAGCAGGTGCTTGATTCGCTGCTGCCACATTACCTAGCTTTTGGAATCTGGGAAGCACTGTTGCAGTCAGCTGCATCAGAGCACGCAGCACGCCAGCGGGCAATGAAGTCTGCAACGGATAACGCGTCAGATCTGATTAAGACTCTGACTCGGCAAGCAAATCAAGCTCGTCAAGCTGAGATCACTCAGGAGATCAGCGAAATTGTGGGCGGCGCAGACGCGCTAGCCTCAGCAGGAAAGTGAGAGAAATGACCGCCACCCAAACGGCAACCGGACGCGTTGCCCGAGTTACTGGACCTGTTGTTGACGTGGAGTTTCCGTCAGACGCAATGCCGGGGATCTTTAATGCGCTTCACGTTGATGCCAACGATGGCCAAGGTGGAGCGCGAACATTGACGCTAGAGGTAGCGCAACATATTGGCGACAACATGGTGCGAGCAATCTCGATGCAGCCAACAGATGGCCTGGTGCGCGGTGCTGCAGTATCAGATACTGGATCTGCCATCTCAGTGCCAGTTGGCGATGCAACTTTAGGCCATGTGTTTAACACACTTGGTGAATCTTTAGATGTGCCAACTGCTTCGCTAGGTATTAAAGAGCGCTGGCCAATTCACCGCAGCGCACCAGCGTTTGATCAGCTGGAATCAAAAACTGAGATGTTTGCAACCGGAATCAAGGCGATCGATCTTTTAACACCATATGTAAAGGGTGGAAAAATCGGCTTGTTTGGTGGTGCAGGTGTAGGCAAGACAGTTTTGATTCAAGAAATGATTTACCGAGTAGCAGAAAACTTTGGTGGCGTTTCGGTGTTCGCTGGCGTAGGTGAGCGAACTCGTGAAGGTAACGACTTGTTCTTGGAGATGACTGAGTCTGGAGTTATTAATAAAACTGCGCTGGTCTTTGGTCAGATGGATGAGCCACCTGGTACGCGTATGCGAGTTGCGCTGTCCGCGCTAACGATGGCGGAGTATTTCCGCGATGTGCAAAAGCAAGACGTGCTGCTATTTGTGGATAATATTTTCCGTTTCACGCAAGCTGGTTCTGAAGTATCTACGCTGCTAGGTCGTATGCCATCAGCTGTGGGATATCAGCCAACATTGGCAGATGAAATGGGTGAGCTACAAGAGCGAATTACCTCAACTCGTGGCCACTCAATTACTTCGATGCAGGCAATTTATGTACCAGCAGATGACATCACTGACCCTGCTCCGCACACAACTTTCGCGCACCTAGATGCAACTACAGTGCTAAGTCGACCAATTTCAGAGCTTGGTATTTATCCAGCGATTGATCCACTGGATTCAACATCTCGAATTTTGGATCCGCAATATATTGGTGATGACCACTATGCAGTTGCGCAGCGCACTAAGCAGATCTTGCAGCGCTATAAGGATTTGCAAGACATCATTGCAATTCTTGGTATTGATGAACTCTCTGAAGAAGACAAGATCATTGTTGGTAGAGCTCGTCGAATTCAGCGCTTCCTAAGCCAGAACATGTTTGTGGCTAAAGCATTCACTGGTCAAGATGGCTCATTTGTGCCGCTTGATGAAACCATTGCTTCGTTTAAATCATTAGCTGAAGGCGAATTCGATCACTACCCAGAGCAGGCATTCTTTATGTGCGGTGGCCTTGAAGATGTTAAAGCTAATGCTGAGAAGTTGGCGAAGAACTAAATATGTCTTTGATCAAAGTTTCGCTACTAGCAACTGACCGGGCGGTTTGGCAGGGCCAAGCCAGCTCGGTGGTGCTGCGAACACTCGATGGGGAGCTTGGAATTTTGGCAGGGCATGTTCCAATGCTTTCCTCACTTGCGGTGGGTCCAGTAGTTATCACAGCTGAATCAGGTGAAAAAGTTGCAGCAGCAGTTCATGGCGGTTTTGTGACTGTTGACAACAATGAAGTCACTATTTTTGCGCAGCGCTGTGAGCTTAAAGAGGAGATTGATGTAGCCCGCGCCACCGCTGCGGTAGCTCAAAGTGATGACCCTGAGCAAGTTAAGCGCAACCAAGTCCGCCTTGCCGTTGCCAACAACTAAGCATTAGGTAGTAGATTGCGGCTATGAGTAACGAAGAGTCTACGGACAAGCCAGATCAAAAAGAACTAATGCGCCGCGCGATTGAGGCAAAAAAGAACCGACAGCACATCGGGGAGAACGCTGAAAGCAGCGGCAAGGGCATTGGTCCTGCGAGCAGTAATAACAAAACTCGTAAGATGTTTAAACGCAAAGCTGGCTCAGCTTAAATCAATCCAGTAGCGTCAAGCTGATAACTTTGATCAGCGATTTTTTCCTGGCACCCAAAGCACATCGCCATCAGCTCGATTTGCATAGCGAGCCAAAATAAATAACAGATCGCTCAGTCGATTTAGGTATTTGCCTGCCAAAATGTTCATATCGTGATACTGCTCAAATGCAGTCCAGGTGCTCCGCTCAGCTCTGCGCACAACAGTTCGTGCCACATGTAGCAGCGCTGAACCAGCAGTTCCACCGGGCAGAATAAATGACCGTAGCGGCTGAAGTTGAGCGTTGTATTTGTCACAAGCTTCTTCCAGCGCGTTAATCTCATTTTCAGTAACTCGCAGTGGTTCAACTTCTGGATTCGCAATAACTGGCGTGCATAAATCAGCGCCCACATCAAACAAGTCATTCTGGACTCGAATTAGCAGCTGCTTAACATCTTCATCGAGGTTGCCCAGCGCAATGGCTACACCAATGGCGCAGTTGGCTTCATCGCAATCAGCATAGGCTTCGAGCCGATGATCGTTTTTTGTGGTTCTGGAGAAGTCGCCCAATGAAGTGGTGCCATCATCGCCAGTGCGGGTGTAAATGCGGGTTAAGTTGACCATTGGATGAGGGTAGAGGTCAAAGCCACAATCCGCACCACCTAGCCTGTATGTCGTGAATAACGAAGTGTTCAAGGTCACCGGAGGCGCCCGGCTAAGCGGCACCGTTGCAGTACCCGGTGCCAAAAATAGCGTGCTGAAACTGATGACGGCTGCACTACTAGCGCCAGGTTTAACCACATTGAAAAATGTGCCAGATATTGCAGATGTTGAAATTATGGCTGAGTTACTAACTCGACTTGGTTGTCAGGTGCAGCACGATCTTGAATCGGCAACTGTTGAAATAGATGTACCAATCGAGATTGGTCATCGTGCTGATTATGACTTGGTGCGCCGCATGCGCGCATCAATAAATGTGTTAGGCCCAATTCTGGCAAGATGCGGTGAAGTTGATGTTGCGCTGCCAGGCGGCGATGACATTGGTTCTCGTGGTGTCGATATGCATATAGCTGGCTTGACCAAAATGGGTGCGGAATTTGGAAATGATCATGGTTACTTAATTGCGCGAGCGCCAAAGGGCTTAAGTGGAGCACGGATATTTTTGGATCTACCAAGCGTTGGTGCCACTGAAAATATTTTAACTGCAGCAGTGTTAGCTAGCAATGAAACTGTCTTAGATAATGCAGCACGCGAACCAGAGATTATTGATCTGTGTGAAATGCTGATCAAAATGGGAGCTCAAATCGATGGCGTTGGTACACCAACACTCACAATTACAGGAGTTAAAACGTTGCAGCCAGTTGTTCATAGCGTGGTAGGTGATCGCATTGTGGCAGGCACCTGGGCTGCGGCAGCCGTT
Source organism: Candidatus Nanopelagicales bacterium (assembly GCA_030834185.1). Classification (GTDB taxonomy): domain Bacteria; phylum Actinomycetota; class Actinomycetes; order S36-B12; family UBA5976; genus AcAMD-5. Next base: position 11,026 of record JAURFT010000012.1, on the reverse strand, counting down.
TTAACGAAAGGTGCAATCACTATTACTGGTGTAGATCCAGATCACCTTGCGCTGCCGCTAGCAAAACTGCATGAAATGGGAGCGGAGATATCAACTGCAGCGCGATCATTCACAGTTAGCATGCAGCATCGCCCAACTGCGGTAGATATTGTCACGCTGCCATATCCGGGATTTCCAACAGATCTACAACCACAATTTATTGTAATTAACGCGATCGCAACTGGTTCGGCAATGGTGACTGAGAATTTGTTTGAAGCGCGCTTTAGATTTACGCAAGAGTTAGCTCGCTTAGGCGCTGATCTGCATATAGATGGACACCACTGTTTAGTTAAAGGTGTTGCTGAGTTAAGTGGTGCACCTGTAGTTAGCACTGATGTTCGCGCTGGGGCAGCTTTAGTCCTAGCTGGGCTAATTGCAGATGGCGTAACGCTGGTAAGCGGTGTGGAGCATATTGATCGTGGCTATGCAAATTTTGTTTCAACGCTAACTGCGCTTGGTGCAAGTGTTTCGCGTGAAATAGATAACTAACTAATTGCCAATATCTGCTTTGCTTTGCCCAGATCTTTTGGCCACACCATTAGCTGCACCCCGTCAACTGTCAATGCAAGTGTTGCTCTAATTCCGGCAGCTTGCAGCTGCTGTTTAAACATCTCGCCATCAATTAAACTAACTGGCCGAGTAACCTCAACCAACATCCCGTAGTTATCGCTAGTGCTTGGCTGGATACGTTTTTCAACTAAAGAGTGCCCATGCGAAAAGGCCCATCGCAGCAGCAGGATCATGATTCCAATAATTAACGCAGCCATCAACGGCCCATATACAAATGAGTAGCTTCCCCAACCAACCATTGGCTTATTCTGCGGCTGCTGACGAAATAATGCGACTTAGGGGAGAATACGCAGATGGCAAGACGGAACCGCAGACTTGTAACTGAGACACGTGACCTTCGCCCAACCTCTAACCAGGCGATTGAGTTGTGGCAAGGTGTGCAATATGTAGTGCGGCAATTAAGCGGATCAAGCTCGATCAAGGTTTATAGGTGTCCAGGCTGCGATCATGAAGTTCGCCCCGCGACACCACATGTTGTGGTTTGGCCCGAAGGAGATGAAGATGCCACTCACCGCAGGCATTGGCATAAAACTTGCTGGCTGCATCGAGAGGGCCGACGAGCAACTCAGCATCGCGGTGGAGCGCCAAGGTACTGATGACTGAGATAACTTCAACCAGTATTTTGCCGGCTAATCGAGTCGATATTGAATTTAAAACCTCAGATAATTTATTACTAGTAGGCGAGTTAGCGCTACCAAAAGCTGAGATCCCAGTTGCCACCATGCTCTGCCTGCATCCGCTGCCAACACATGGCGGCATGATGGATAGTCATATATTTCGTAAAGCAGCTTGGCGATTACCACAGTTAGCTCAACTTGCAGTGCTGCGTTTTAATCTCAGAGGTGCGCAAAGCAATCGTGGTAAATCTGAAGGCGCATGGGATGCCGCGCTTGGTGAAGGAAATGATTTACGAGCTGCAGTTAAGTTTGCCGCTGATCAAAAGCTACCCAAACCATGGCTGGTTGGCTGGTCCTTTGGCACAGATGTTGCGCTAAAGCATGGTGCTGAACTTGATATTGCAGGTCTGATTTTGCTATCTCCACCGCTTCGATGGACAACACCAGCTGATTTACACAAGTGGCAAAATGTTAGTGTTCCAATGGTTGCGCTAATTCCAGAGTTTGATGATTTTTTGCCACCAGCTGCTGCCCGTGCACAATTTGCAGTGCTGCCGCAGCTTGAGTTGATAGAAGTTGCAGGCGCTAAGCACCTTTGGACAGGTGAGCCAAGTGTGTATCGAGTGCTAACAGAGATAGTGCAACGGCTAAATCCTGCTGCAGCACCGCTGCCAACACAATTTGCTGGCGAGATGCAGAAGTTCTCCGAGCCGCTGGGTAGCAATTAGAACTAGCAACAGCTACAAATTTAATTACGCAGCGCGCTTAAACGTGTTGTACTAATTCGATTAGCACACCACCGCAGTCAGCTGGGTGTAAGAAATTAATCTTGCTTCCCTTGGTGCCATTTTTTGCAGTTTCATAAAGCACTCGCACGCCAGCGCTGCGCGCTGCTGCGGCTGCCGCTTCAACATCTGAAACCGCAAAGGCCAACTGCTGCATTCCTGGTCCGCGTCGATCGAGGAATTTTGCGATCTGACTTGTTGGCGATAGCGGCGCGAGCAACTGGATTTGCGCTCCGCCTGAGCTTGGCTGCAGCATCACTTCGGCAACCTGCTGTTCGAGGTTCTCCTCGCGATGAACCTCAACTAGGCCAAGCGTGTTTTGATAGAAATCAACTGCAGCAGCCAGATCACCTGCTGCTATTCCCACATGGTCAAGCTGGGTTAGGTAATCTGCTAGTGATGGCATCTGGATTCCTTCAATGTTGAGTGGTCGAGCAGGCATAATCCTACGCTGACGGTAGTTTTAGCCAGGAAAATGTCTGGAGGCGAAGTTGAGCACTGTAATTGTGAGCGCAGCGCGAACCCCATTTGGTAAATTACTTGGCGGTTTAGCTGGATTTAGTGCTGCAGATCTTGGTGCGCACGCTATCAAAGCTGCAGTGGCACGAGCTGGCATCTCCCCAGATCAAATCGATGAGGTTTTGCTCGGTCATGTGATCCAGGCTGGCACCAGTCAATCTGCCGCTCGAAAAGCAGCAGTAGCTGCTGGACTTGGTTTTTCAGTGCCTGCAACTAGCATAAATAAAGTCTGCTTAAGCGGCATTAACGCAGTTGCGCTTGCCCATTATCTGATTAACGAGGATGTTGCAAAAATTGTTATTGCAGGTGGCATGGAATCTATGACAAATGCACCCCATCTGCTTCCAAATTTTCGCCGCGGAATTAAATATGGAGATGGCGTAGTTATTGATTCGATGCAGCATGATGCGTTGCTTTGTAGTTTTGAGAATCTAACCATGGGTTCAGCAACCGATAACTTCAATCCACGATACAACTTAACCCGTGAGGTTCAAGATGAGATTGCGCTGCAATCGCATCTTCGTGCTGCTGCAGCAACCCAAGCTGGATTGTTGGCTGCTGAGATTTCCGAAATTCAAGTTGGCGAACAAGTTATTAAAGCTGATGAGGGAATTCGACCAAACACTACAGCTGAAGTGCTAGCTAAATTAAAACCAGTGTTTAATCCATCAGGCACCATCACAGCTGGAAATGCATCGGCTATTAGCGATGGTGCTGCAGCACTGGTATTAATGTCCAAGCAAAATGCAGATAAGTTAGGACTTGATTACCTAGCAGAGATTGTTTCGCATGGATCAGTTGCAGGGCCAGATACTGCGCTGCATGAACAACCAGCAAATGCCATTAATGCGGCATTGGCTAAAGCAAAGCTAAAGATTTCAGATTTAGACTTGTTTGAGATTAATGAAGCATTTGCAGCAGTAAGTGCTGTGTCTATGAATAAATTGGGAATTTCAGCTGATGTTACAAACGTTAATGGTGGCGCTATTGCAATTGGACATCCGGTTGGTGCATCAGGTGCAAGACTGCTTACTACGTTGATCTTTGAATTAAAGCGCCGCGGTGGCGGGCTGGGAGCAGCAGCTCTTTGCGGCGGCACCGGCCAAGGCGATGCAATCATTGTTAAGGTTTGATCAGCATGGTAGAAAATTTACTTACCGCAGCTCAAGCTGGCGATAGACGGGCACTTGGTCGATTACTTAGCAAACTTGATGTTGGATCGCTAGATGTAGCAAGCTTGAATCTGCAGCCAACGGCAAAATGTATTGGTATCACCGGCCCACCTGGTGTAGGTAAATCAACGTTAACAAACTCTTTGATTACCAAATTGCTTGCCATGGGTAAATCAGTTGCAGTTTTAGCAGTTGATCCAAGCAGCCCAATTACAGGTGGGGCGTTGCTTGGTGATCGCATTCGGATGCAAGCGCACGCAATAAATCCAAAAGTATTTATTCGTTCTGTAGCCAGCGGTGGGCATCTAGGCGGATTAGCAAAATATGCAACCGCTCAAGTTGATTTACTGCGCAGTTTAGATTTTGATTATGTCTTAATTGAAACTGTCGGTGTAGGTCAGAACGAGGTTGAGATTGCAGGGGTTGCCCAGCAAGTAGTTGTGGTGGTTGCGCCAGGAATGGGTGACTCCATACAGGCAGCTAAAGCGGGCGTATTTGAAATCGCAGACATATTTGTGATGAATAAATCTGATAAAGATGGTGCGCAAAGCGCAGTTGCTGAACTGCGCGCCATGCTTGAGTTATTACCTGGCGCAAAGCAGGTACCAATTATTAGTGTTGTTGCAACAGTTGGTGAAGGTGTTGCAGAGCTGATTGAGGCAATAGAGGCAGCATGAACCAAAAAAATATTCCGTTTCAAGGAGCGGTAGATCTTGCGGCGCTAGCTGCAGCTAAAACTGCTGCACAAACTCCACCAGTTAACTCACCTTTTGTAATTGATATTACTGACCAAATGATTGAGCAAGTAATATCTCAACTTTCTATGCAGGTGCCTGTCATTTTGGATTTATGGGCTACCTGGTGTCAGCCATGCAAACAGCTTTCACCAATTTTGGAGAAGCTAGCAGTTGAAGCAAATGGAAGTTGGGTGCTGGCAAAGGTTGATGTTGATGCAAACCCTGGCATTGCGCAGGCCTTTCAAGCTCAGTCAATCCCATCAATTTATTTAGTGCTTGCCGGAAAAGTGCAACCTCTGTTCCAAGGCGTTCAGCCTGAATCTGCAATTAGGCAGTTACTTGAACAAATCATGCAGGTTGCAAAAGATCAAAACTTACCTGGACTTGAGATTGAATCCGATCTGCAAGCTGCAGCACCAGTTGAAATTGAAGATCCAGCAGCAGATTTACTAATGTCAGGAGATTTAGCTGGCGCTGCAAAAATTTATACTGAACGAATAAAGAATAATCCAGCTGATGGTGATGCTAAAGCTGCACTTGCCTTAATTGCGCTACAACTTCGAGCTGCTGGTAAAGATTTGTCCAACCTGCAGCTTCCTGAAGTTACAGATTTAGCAGCTCGGATGGATTATGCGGATGCGCAAATTTTGGCGGGGAACCACGACGCTGCATACGAGCTGCTAATTGCGACCATAAAGGCAACGGTGGGCGATGAGCGAGAGCAGGTCAAGCAGCGGTTGTTGGAGCTTTTTGAGATTGCCGAACCAGCTGACCCAATAGTGCTATCTGCCCGTAGAGCATTAGCAAATGCCTTGTATTAAGCCTGTAATTCTCCGCTGATTTAGCAAACCTGAGATACTTGGCCAATGGCTTATCTTGATCATGCTGCAACTACAAATTTGCTCCCTGAGGTGAAATCCCTGCTAGTGGAGCAGCTTGGCGTTGCTGCTAACCCATCTTCACTGCATGAATCTGGTCGTAAAGCCAGACAGCAAGTAGAAGAAGCGCGTGAACGGATAGCCAAAGCTATTAATGTGCGAGCAGCTGAAATTTTTTTCACTGCCGGCGGCACTGAATCTGACAATATTGCAATTAAAGGATTGCATTGGGCGCGACAGCGCGATGCGAAACGTCCACTAATTTTAGTTTCTGCAGTTGAGCATCATGCAGTGCTTGATCCTGCTAAATGGTTGGCAGATCGGGGCGAGGCAACTTTGGAATTTATTCCAGTTGATCAACTGGGTCGAATTGATATGAAGTGGCTTGATGCAAAGCTTGCAATTGCTGCGGATCAAATTTCGCTGATCTCAGTGATGTGGGCAAATAATGAAGTTGGAACTGTGCAGCCAATTGCTGAAGTTGTTGAATTAGCAGCTCGCTATCACGTACCAGTGCACACTGATGCTGTTCAAGCACTGGGAACTTTGCCCATTGATCTAACTTTGATTCCAGTTGCGGCATTCGCAGCAAGCGGCCACAAGATAGGTGCGCTTCATGGTACTGGATTTTTAATGCTTCGAACTGGTGTAAAAGTAGAACCACTTCAACACGGTGGAAATCAGGAACGTGATGTGCGATCTGGAACTATAAATGCCGCAGGCGCCCAAGCACTTGCGCTTGCTGTTGAGTTAGCTGTAGCAAGACAAGCAGCACATGCGCAACGAATGAGCCAGCTGCGTAATGAATTAGTTACGCAGGTAAAAGTGGCAGTGCCCGAGGCTGTGTATAACGGAGACCCGGAAGATCGCTTGCCAGGGAATGCTCACTTTTCATTTTTTGGTGCCGAGGGTGATGCGATGTTGATGCTGCTTGATGCCCATGGCGTGCAGGTTTCAACTGGCTCTGCCTGTTCAGCTGGAATTGCGCAGCCATCACATGTGCTGATTGCAATGGGGATGGATTCGGTAAAAGCGAAAAGCTCACTTCGATTTAGTTTAGGCTCCACATCATCTAGTGCAGATATAGCTAAGTTAGTTGCAGTATTGCCAGATGTTGTTGCACGAGCAAAAAGTGCAGGCATGGCTAGTGAAACAAAGGTGAAGGCTCAGGTATGAAAGTTTTAACAGCATTATCTGGCGGTGTTGATTCCGCCGTAGCTGCAGCACGAATGGTTGAACAGGGCCATGATGTAACAGCAGTTCATCTCGCGCTGGCACGAACACATGAGGGTCAGGTTGGCTCGCGTGGTTGCTGCACTCCAGCAGATGCTAGAGATGCTAAACGAGTTGCCGATGTGCTGGGTATCCCATATTACGTCTGGGATTTTTCAGAACGATTTAAAGATGATGTGATGGATAACTTTGTTAATGAATACGCCGCTGGCAATACTCCTAATCCGTGCGTGAGATGCAATGAAAGCATCAAGTTTGCAGCAGTATTAGAGCGTGGGCTAGCTTTAGGTTTTGATGCAATAGCAACCGGACATCATGCTCAGTTAAAAGAAGTTAATGGCAGCAAGCAGTTATATCGCAGCATTGATGTTGCCAAAGATCAGTCTTATGTATTGAGTGTGCTTACGGCACAACAGCTAGCTCATTCACTGTTTCCGCTAGGGGATGTAACTAAAGCTGAAGTGCGAGCGGAAGCTGCCGCTAAAGGGCTGCTGGTTGCCGAAAAACCAGAAAGTTACGATATTTGTTTTATACCCGATAACGACACTGCAGGTTGGTTAAATAAACAAATTCAACCTAAAGTAGGCAAAGTTATTGATGCTGTAACTGGCAATGAGTTAACTGAACATGATGGTGCTCATCAATTTACTGTAGGGCAGCGACGTGGTTTGCACTTAGATCGACCAGCTCCTGATGGTCAGCCGCGCTATGTTTTAAATGTTGATACTAAAACGCAAACTGTATTTGTTGGCCCTGAAACACTTTTAAGCGTTACCAAAATTTTTGCCGATCGTTCAAAGTGGACTAGCGGAAGCGCACCAGAAGTTGGCACAGCTGTAATGGTGCAACTTCGAGCGCATGGCGAACCGCTGGCAGCGCGAGTAGTTAAAGCAGATGAAGAGATTGAAGTTGAGCTAGATCAATCCACCCGAAGCGTTGCCCCGGGGCAGACGCTGGCAATTTATGATGAGGATCGAGTTATTGGCTCTGGCACAATTACGAGATCAAGTAGATAAAAGTGGCAACTGATATTTCAGCAAGAGATCGGGCTCGTTGGGTTGAGCTTGTGGAGCAAATTGAACTCCATCGACGGCATTACTATCTACAAGATAAGCCGGTAATTTCAGATCAGGAATATGACAAGTTATTTCGTGAACTAATTCTGCTTGAAGAAAAATTTCCACTATTGCAAACTGCAGACTCACCAACACTGAGCGTTGGTGGAGCTAAGGCAGAACCATTTGAACCAATTGAACATCTAACTCGAATGTATTCGCTAGATAACGTTTTTGATGATGCCGAGCTGGAATCGTGGCGCAATCGAATTGTGAAAGATCTTGGCGCTGAGCCGGTTTATTTAGGTGAGTTAAAAATTGATGGGTTAGCGGTTGATCTGGTTTATCGAAATGGCATGCTGGCTTCAGTTGCAACTCGTGGTGATGGTCGAGTGGGTGAGGATGTCACGTACAACAGTCAGTTCATTACAGCGATTCCACGTGCACTGACAGGAAATCCGCCAAAGCTATTGGAAGTCCGAGGAGAGATTTACTTTACGTTGGCGGATTTTGACAAATTAAATGGTGAAGTTGTGGCACTTGGAAAATCTGCATTTGCAAATCCACGAAATGCGGCAGCAGGTTCACTGCGGCAGCGCATAGATCGTCGTGAAGAAGAGATTGTTAAAGCTACAAATAATCCTAAAACTTCAACTGCCAAATTAGCTTCACTTCGGGATGATCTAACGCATGCTCAACGGATTTTGAGCTCACTGCAACTTACAGTTCACGGCATCGGTGCAGTTGAAGGTGTTGAGCTTGATTCTCAAAGCTCAGGATATAAATTGCTTGCAGATTGTGGGCTGCCAACATCTATGCATTACAAAGTTGGAATTGATCCAAGTGAATTTATCTCATACTGGCAGCAACACAGGCATGATGTAGAGCATGAGATAGATGGGGTTGTGGTCAAGGTTGATAACTTTGAACTACAAGCGAAACTAGGGGAAACATCTCGAGCCCCACGATGGGCGATTGCATATAAGTATCCGCCAGAAGTTGTAACAACCAAACTAATTGATATCAAAGTTAGTGTGGGCAGAACTGGTCGTATAACTCCGTTTGCGCAAATGCAGCCGATCAAAGTTGCAGGATCAATTGTTGAGATGGCAACTTTGCATAATCAAGAAGAAGTTAAGCGAAAGAAAATTTTAATCGGTGACACCGTTTATTTGCGAAAAGCAGGAGATGTAATCCCAGAAGTGATAGGCCCAGTTGTGGAAGCGCGAACGGGTGCAGAAACTGAATTTGAGATGCCTAGCAAGTGTCCAGCATGTGGCAGCAAGATCAGCGCTGAAAAAGTTGGCGACGTAGATCTACGCTGCCCGAATGCGCAATCGTGTCCGGCTCAATTAATCGAAAGACTTTTTTACATCGGATCTCGATCAGCTTTGGATATTGAAGGCCTTGGTCAAAAAGCAGCAGCAGCTTTAGTTGATGAAGGCTTGCTTACTTCTGAAGCTGATCTATTTAATCTAACACCAAGCAGCTTAGAGAAGTCATCTTTTTTCACTAAGTCAGTGGCGGGCGAACTGCAGCTAAATTTGGCTGCTGAGAAATTACTAGCTCAATTACAAATTGCGAAAAGTAGACCACTTTGGCGAATTTTAGTTGCGTTATCGATTCGCCATGTTGGACCAACCGCAGCGCAAGCCCTAGCAACACACTTTAAATCTATTGAAGCTATCGCAACCAGTGAGGCAGCAGAACTTGCAGAACTTGATGGCATTGGCGAGGCGATTGCTATCTCAATTAAAGAATGGTTTGGTGAATCCTGGCGTTCGCAGATTGTCACAAGTTGGAGCAAGGCTGGCGTTAACATGATTGCACAACAGCAGCAACAGCAATCACAAGAATTAACTTTGGTTACGGTTGTGATCACTGGCAGTTTGCCTGGCTTCACACGCGACAGCGCAGCTGCTGCAGTTACTGACCGAGGTGGAAAAGTAACAAGCACCGTATCTAAAAAGACCGACTTTGTAGTTGTCGGTGAGAATCCTGGTTCTAAGTTCGATAAAGCCCAAGAACTTGGAGTTCCAGTCTTGGATGCTGCTGGATTTGAGGTTTTACTAACAGCAGGTGCCCAAGCTGCTAGGGCCAGCCTGGGACTCTCGTAAGATTGGGCTATGTCTAGCCTTTCACGTGATGAACTGCGCGCAATTGCCGATTTAGCAAGAATTTCACTAACTGAAGCAGAGCTTGATCGGTTCAGCGATCAGCTGAGTGTCATTTTGGATTCAGTTGCAAAAGTGCAAGAGGTTGTTACACCTGAAATTAAGCCCATGTCCCATGCGCTAGAGATGACAAATGTTTATCGACCAGATGAAATTGGAGAATCACTAACTGCAGCGCAAGCGCTTTCTGGAGCACCAGCTCGGCAAGATGACAGATTTAAAGTTCCTCGAATTTTGGAAGAGGAATAAATGAGCAGTCCAACAGAATTAACTGCAGTAGAAATAGCAGCTGGCATCAAGGCAAAAGACTTTTCTGCGGTGGCAGTTGCGCAGGCACACTTAGATCGAATTGCTAATGTAAATGACAAATTAAATGCTTTTTTATTTGTAGATACTGCTGGCGCGCTAGCACAAGCTGCTGCGGTAGATGCCCAAATTGCAGCAGGAGAGCTAATTGGTCCGCTAGCTGGTGTTCCAGTTGCAGTTAAAGATATCTTCACACAACAAGATGTGCCAACAACTTGTGGGTCAAAGATTTTAGAAAACTGGCAACCACCATATGACTCAACTGTGGTTGCCCGAATGAAGCAAGCAGGCATGGTGCTTTTGGGTAAAGTGAATATGGATGAATTTGCCATGGGATCCTCTACTGAAACATCAGGTTATGGACCAACTTCAAACCCATGGGATCTAACTCGCATTCCTGGCGGCAGCAGCGGCGGCAGTTCAGCTGCAGTTGCAGGATTTTTAGCACCACTAGCAGTGGGCACTGATACTGGCGGATCAATTAGACAGCCGGCAGCAGTAACGGGAACTGTTGGCGTAAAACCAACCTATGGTGGAGTTTCGCGCTACGGCATGATTGCTTTAGCGTCTTCGCTTGATCAAGCCGGCCCATTCGCCCGAACAGTTTTAGATGCAGCCTTGCTGCACCAAGCAATCGCTGGACATGATCAGATGGATTCCACCTCAATTAATCAGCCAGCCCCAGATTTTGTCGCAGCAGCGCAGCGCAAAGATATTTCGGGAATGAAGTTAGGTGTTGTTAAGGAACTCGCTGGTGATGGATATCAACAGGGCGTATTAAACAGATTTAACGAAGCTGTTGAGCTACTTCGTGAACTAGGTGCTGAAATTGTTGAAGTGTCGTGTCCATCATTTGATTATGCGCTAGCTGCTTATTACTTAATTGCACCAAGCGAGTGCTCTTCAAATCTTGCTCGCTTTGATGCGATGCGTTATGGAAT
>JAURFT010000127.1 GCA_030834185.1 Candidatus Nanopelagicales bacterium | reverse complement strand
CAATGGTAAATGAGGGTATGAAAGCTGTTGCAACGGGTGTAAATCCTATGGAAGTCAAAAGAGGCATGCTAGAAGCATCAAAAGCTGTAACAGACTTCATTGCAGGATTTTCTAAGTCAATTGGCGGAAAAGATGAAATCGCTCAAGTAGCATCAATATCTGCTGCAGATACTGAAATCGGTGAAACAATTGCAGAAGCGATGGACAAAGTTGGTAAAGATGGAGTTATCACTGTTGAAGAAGGTCAAACTTTTGGTATGGAGCTTGAATTCACAGATGGAATGCAGTTTGATAAAGGGTTTATATCCCCTTATTTTGTAACTGATGCTGATAGGCAAGAAGCCGTATTAGAGAATCCATATATCTTAATTGTTAATTCGAAAATAACAGCTGTAAATGACTTATTGCCATTACTTGAAAAAGTAATGAATTCAGGAAAGCCGCTTTTAATCCTCGCAGAGGATGTTGAAGGTGAAGCCTTAGCTACTTTAGTAGTTAATAAATTAAGGGGAACATTTAC
>JAURFT010000126.1 GCA_030834185.1 Candidatus Nanopelagicales bacterium | reverse complement strand
TGTGATGCCAATTAGTTTTAAAGCTTTGCGTTCTTTCTCTTCATTGACCTCACCTGAGTAGAACTGCGCCCTCAAGCGGGACAAAACCAAAACAGCGGCAAAAACTTCAATTCCAGAATCGAAGCCGAATCCAATAAGTGAAACAAAACTGGCGATGAATCCGGCAGTAACTGCAATAACGCCTTCAATCACGTTGTAGGTGATTGTAAATTGCTCCAACCGAATGCCACGAAGTTGGAGCTTTTTTGTATCCGCGCTTGCCCTCGACATGATCCAAAACCTAGCAGGTTGGTCACTCAGTGGCTTGTTCGTCCGGGATAAATCTTGGGGTGAGTGACGGGACTTGAACCCGCGACGTCCTGCCGCTTACGCTCAACAGGCCGTCTTGGTTTTAAGTCTCATACGACCATAAAATTTCCCCCGACGACCTGCCGCTTACGCTCAGCAGGCCGTCCGGGATAAATCTTGGGGTGAGTGACGGGACTTGAACCCGCGACGTCCTGCCGCTTACGCTCAACAGGC
>JAURFT010000125.1 GCA_030834185.1 Candidatus Nanopelagicales bacterium | reverse complement strand
CTTTAAATCCATATATTCAAGTGCTCGCTCGGCAGCGCCCCGATCTTCAGCATTAGTAAAATCTGCTGGGTTTGGAACTGCAGCACTTAATGGCAATCCTTGTCCTGGATTAGTTCCCCAGGTTACAAATGGTGCCAATTCATCAGCATTTAGATCAACCTCTTTATCAAATTTTGCATCAGCATCAGTTGTTAATGTCTTCCAGTATGCAACAGCAGCATCCCAGTCAGCACCTGTTGGTGCGTGTGGCTTTCCTTTAACATAATCGATAGTGATTTGGTCTGGGGCAATTAATCCAGCTCTGGCTCCTGCTTCAATGGACATGTTGCAAATTGTCATTCGTGCCTCCATGGATAAATCTCGGATAGCACTTCCGCGATACTCAAGAATGTAACCCTGGCCGCCACCAGTTCCAATTTTGGCAATTACTGCCAAGATAATATCTTTACTTGTCACACCTGGCTTTAACTTACCTTCAACATTAATAGCCATAGTTTTAGGGCGCAACAGCGGCAGAGTTTGCGTG
>JAURFT010000124.1 GCA_030834185.1 Candidatus Nanopelagicales bacterium | reverse complement strand
CGGTTTGGTTCAGCAGATGCGATTCTGTGCCAACCGACATAGCTGCGAGCCCAGTAGCGAGCCTGGTTTTCTTTTGAGCCCATGAACTCATCAAAAGTGAGCGGATGTTTCTGGACGCGACCGGCACCGCGGTAGTCGGGGATTCCCGAAGATGTTGAGATTCCGGCTCCAGTTAGAACCAGAGTGCGCTTCCCCTCGATGAGTTTTCGAGCGTGCTCCAGGCCGTAGAGCAGTGCAGAGTCGAAAGAGGGATTCACTTGGCAAATCTTAGTTGAGCCAAGCACATTCTGATTGAGTGTCCGGAAGGGGACTTGAACCCCTACCCTCTATGCGAGGACTAGCACCTCAAGCTAGCGCGTCTGCCATTCCGCCACCCGGACAGGTGGAGCTCACCAAAGATGAGCGCGCCACAATCTATCACGAATTGAAGGGGCTATCACAGCCCGCCTACTTGGGTATTGAGGCAATTGGGGCTAACTTAAGAGCATGCATGAGGAAGTAACAGCAGCACTTAGCCGGTTGGTAGG
>JAURFT010000123.1 GCA_030834185.1 Candidatus Nanopelagicales bacterium | reverse complement strand
ATCATCTACCTCATCTTTCAAAGATAACTCTGGTAAACTTGTCAAACAAGCAGGAGCAGAGGACGCAGCATTTTTAATGAAAAATGCTTCCTCAGTTATTATCGTACCTGGTTATGGTATGGCTGTTGCACAAGCTCAACACGCCCTTAAAGAAATGGTTGATAAATTAAAAAATAATGGAGTAAAAGTTTCTTATGCAATTCATCCAGTTGCCGGACGAATGCCAGGACATATGAATGTGTTACTTGCTGAAGCAAATGTTCCGTATGAACAATTAGTTGAGATGGAAGAGATTAATCCAACATTTCCACAAACAGATGTTGTTTTAGTTGTTGGCGCAAATGATGTAGTTAACCCTGCTGCTAAAACTACCCCGGGCTGTCCTATCTATGGCATGCCAATTTTGGATGTGGCGTTAGCGGCAAATGTTATTTTCCTCAAGAGATCAATGCGTCCAGGCTTTGCTGGCATTGAGAATGAATTGTTGTATGAACCAAAAACTACATTACTTTTTGGAGATGCAAAGGATT
>JAURFT010000122.1 GCA_030834185.1 Candidatus Nanopelagicales bacterium | reverse complement strand
TGTAATCGTGGAGTGTCTTGGGCCTTACTTGCAAAACTTTCCAGACAGTCTCAACCCATTCATCTACCAGCATTTTTCATAACCTTCCCTTAAGGAAGGACCTACTGATTCTTACTCACCAAGTCTTACGACTTTTTAGAGTAGTTCTTCAGTCTCACATACGCTCGTTTGTGGGTTGTGTAGGGATCGAACCTACGACCCGGTGATTAAGAGTCACCTGCTCTACCAACTGAGCTAACAACCCGTTGATCATTTGTCGTGATCAAGCGGAGCACACTATAACCAGTACCGCCTTAGATACCAATTTCTCAGCCAAATAGATGAGAATCAAGCCATGAATTCCAAATGGCAGCAAGCTCTCTCTGGCCTTTTGAAGTCAGCGCCAGTGCTCAAATGCAGAGCAACTTTTTCCTGTCCAGCAATAGCGATTATTCTCGTTGGAAGTCTTGCTATTACTACTTTCACTATTGCATCACAGGGCTCTAAATATCAGATTGAATTACTTGAACTTGCCTCTGCTAGTGGGGCTG
>JAURFT010000121.1 GCA_030834185.1 Candidatus Nanopelagicales bacterium | reverse complement strand
TTTGATCTAATTGCGGACTTTGCAGAACCGCTACCAGTAATGGTCATCGCAGAACTTCTTGGCTTCCCACAGAGCGACGAGTATTTGCTTCGGCCATGGTCTCAGGCGATTGTGAAGATGTATGAGCCAAGCCCCACCGAAGAGGAGAAGGCTGCAGCGAGGGTGGCTAGCAACGAGTTTGCCGCCTATGTCCATGGGCTGATGGTCGAAAGACAGAAGAACCCGGGCACGGATCTTATTTCAGAGCTTGCCCTTGTTGAAGAGCAGGGAGAGAAACTCTCCGCCACCGAGCTAATCGCAACCTGCGTGCTGCTACTAAATGCCGGTCATGAGGCCAGCGTCAACGGCTTCGGCAACGGCATGGTTGCTGCAATGAAGACACCCGAACAGTGGCAAAAGCTGATTGCCTACCCAAGGGACATGGCCGATACGGCCGTAGACGAGTTTTTGAGATTTGATGCCCCCCTCCACCTCTTTGAGAGAACCGCCACCGAGGACACAGAGATTGGCGGCGTGATGGTTCCAAAGGG
>JAURFT010000120.1 GCA_030834185.1 Candidatus Nanopelagicales bacterium | reverse complement strand
TACCAGAAGTAGCAGATTGACCACTATTTCCAGCAGCACCTGCTGAACCTGAAGAACCAGAAGTACCTGAGGTACCGCTTGTACCAGCAGCACCAGCGCTACCATTAGTTCCTCCAGAACCGCTTGTACCTGAGGTACCAGATGTGTTAGATACTCCACTAGCACCTGCTAAACCTGAAGTACCTGACGAACCTGAAGTACCTGAAGAACCAGATGAGGCAGCTGAACCTGAACTACCAGAGGTAGCTGATGTTCCTGAAGTACCTGAAGTATTACCTGTACCTGAAGCGCCTGCTGATCCATTTGATCCAGATGAACCAGATGTACCTGAACTACCTGAGGTTCCGCTTGTACCAGATGTTTGTGAAGCACCTGAAGTACCTGTAGTACCTGTTGTACCTGAAGTACCAGATGAACCAGAAGTACCTGAAGTTGCTGAAGCACCTGAAGTTCCATTTGTACCAGAAGTACCACTTGAACCACTTACTCCTGAAGATCCTACTAAACCTGAAGTACCAGAAGATCCTGAGC
>JAURFT010000119.1 GCA_030834185.1 Candidatus Nanopelagicales bacterium | reverse complement strand
AGCTAAATAATGGCGATTTTTCTAACTGAGAAAACAAAAGTAATCGTTCAGGGAATTACTGGCTCTGAAGGAAGTAAGCACACCAGAAGGATGATTTTAAGTGGAACTAACATTGTTGGTGGCGTAACTCCTGGTAAGGGTGGGCAGGTAGTTGAGATTGAAGGAAAATCTCTTCCAGTATTTAACTCTGTCACAGAGGCAGTTGCTGCAACTGGAGCTGATGCCTCAGTAATTTTTGTGCCACCAAAGTTTGCAAAGAGCGCGGTAATTGATGCTATTGATGCTCACCTGCCCTTAATTGTTGTTATCACTGAAGGAATACCAGTTCATGACACAGCAAGCTTTTATGCTCATAGCCTCAAGGTTGGAAAGTCACG
The DNA here is from genome assembly GCA_030834185.1 of Candidatus Nanopelagicales bacterium. Lineage (GTDB taxonomy): Bacteria > Actinomycetota > Actinomycetes > S36-B12 > UBA5976 > AcAMD-5. The sequence continues at coordinate 165 of JAURFT010000119.1, read as the reverse complement.
GATCATTGGACCTAATTGCCCAGGTTTAATTAGCCCTGGTAAATCAAATATTGGAATTACGCCAGCTGATATCACAGGTCCTGGAAGTATTGGCCTGGTTTCAAAGTCAGGAACTCTTACCTATCAGATGATGTATGAGCTACGAGATATTGGCTTTACAACTGC
>JAURFT010000118.1 GCA_030834185.1 Candidatus Nanopelagicales bacterium | reverse complement strand
CAGCTCAAGTTTGCCATTATTACCCCGGCACTGATTACTGGCGCCTTCGCCGAACGCATTCGCTTCACTTCGTACCTCCTATTCCTTATTCTCTTTAGCCTGTTCATCTATTCGCCTCTGGCTCATGCTACCTGGCATCCCAATGGCCTCTTGGCTAAAGCCGGCGTTCTGGACTTTGCGGGCGGAACCGTGGTGCATATGAGTGCCGGAATAGCGGCACTAGCGGGCGCTATTTTTTTAAAGCGCCGAACGGAAAACGAGCACCAACCTGCGCGAATCACGTATGTTCTTCTTGGGACCGGCCTGCTCTGGTTTGGATGGTTTGGCTTTAATGCCGGATCTGCTTTTGGAGCAAATGCTCTCAGCGTGGTGGCATTAGCGACCACCACTACCGCCAGCGCAGCGGCGGCCATTACTTACATTTTGTTTGACAACTACCGGGGAAAACGTCCGAGTGCCATGGGCGCCTGCATTGGAGCCGTCGTAGGCCTAGTTGCCATCACTCCTGCCGCGGGCTTCGTCAGCGTCCCGCATTCCCTCTTCATGG
>JAURFT010000011.1 GCA_030834185.1 Candidatus Nanopelagicales bacterium | reverse complement strand
TTGAATCTCTTGGGCAAACTGAAATGGTTTACCTGACGCCTCGCCGCCCACGCCAACGCCAAGCCAGGATCCAATCAGCCAGGACAAATGGGCCATTGGAGCTGGGACTCCAGCGATCAGTTGCGGCTCAGCCATCAGGGGTGCTCCTTATAGGTGAACTCTAACTGTTTCACCGTTGCCGCGAAATCTGCAACCTGCAGCATCTATTCTTTGGCAATGGCGACCATTTTGCTGCTAACTGACGCCCCGCAAGCGTCTGCAGAGGTGCTGCCTGCCTTGGGCCTGTTGGCTCATCAAGTTCGAGTTATGCCCGCGGACCCAGCTGCGCTGCTAACAGCACCCAGCACAGATTTATTACTAGTTGATGGCCGCCGCGATCTGCCCGCTGTTAGAAGCTTCTGTCGAATGCTAAACGCCACCGGAGCTGGAGCGCCGGTGATTTTAGTTTTAAGTGAAACCGGTGCTGTTGCGTTACAAAACGACTGGGGCATAACTGACTTTGTCTTAGACACAATTGGCCCAGCTGAGTTAGATGCGCGAATTAGATTGGTTACCACAATTTTAGAGCCAGCAGCAGGTGCTATCAATGAGCAAAAAATTGGAGAACTAGTAATTGACACTAAAGGATTCACTGCCAAGCTGCGCGGTGAATCGTTAGATTTAACATTTAAAGAATTTGAGCTGCTTCGATTTTTAACACAGCACCCTGGTCGGGTTTTTACCAGGTCACAACTGCTGCAGGAAGTATGGGGTTATGACTATTTTGGTGGCACTCGAACTGTTGATGTGCATGTGCGACGGTTACGCGCCAAATTAGGCCCAGAATATGAATCACTAATTGGCACGGTACGAAATGTTGGCTACCGCTGCGATCTGCCTGCTGCCCACGATGAACTGCAGCCAATTAACTAAGCACCCGATTTACAGTTAGATTTTGCATCCTTTATAGTTCCGCTAGGTCATGAGTTCCAGTGTTTAGCCCCGGCTTACTGGACGGCAACCCTCCTCCGCGGTGGGGTGCTCCGGGTGAAGACCTGGTCGATAGCAAAGTGCATCGACAAGCGCGGGTCTGAAGCTCTCAGGTCCAGCGTATTGGATATTAAGAGAGGTTATTGATGAAAAAATTGTTCAAGTTAATCCCATTTTTTCTGGTTGCCTTAGTACTAACTGCCTGCTCTGCAGCAGAAGAAACAGCAACTGAATCCACAACTGACGAAGCTGTTATTTGTGCACCAGAATCATTGGAGACTTTAACGCCAGGAGTGTTAACAATTGCAACTGGTGAGCCTGCGTATTACCCATGGGTGATAGATGATGCACCAGAAAGTGGTCAGGGCTTTGAAGCTGCAGTTGCATATGCCGTAGCTGCTCAGTTGGGATATGACCAAGCTGCCGTAACCTGGGTTCGCACCACATTTGATGCAGCAATTGCACCAGGACCAAAAACATTTGATATCAACTTGCAGCAGTATTCAATCACTGATCAGCGCCGCGAGGTAGTTGATTTCTCATCACCTTACTACAAAGCAAATCAGACAATTATTTCCTTTAAGGGTAGCAAGCTAGATGGAGTTACCACTTTGCAAGGAGTTGCTGATGCTGGAGCAAAACTAGGTGCTGCTGTTGGTACAACTTCACTTGAGGTTATTGAATCAGCATTTGGACTTTCTCCTGCGGTTTATAACGACAATGCCGCAGGCGTTACTGCGCTAAAGAACCAGCAGATTGATGGACTAGTAGTAGATCTACCAACTGCTTTTTATCTAGCTGCAGTTGAGATTCCAGATGGCATCATCGTAGGTCAGATTGAAGGTAGCGATGCCAGCGATCAAGGCTTTGGATTGCTGCTAGCTAAGAGCAGCCCAATTACTAGCTGCGTAACACAAGCAGTTGATGCCATTCGTAGCAGCGGTGAACTTGCAAACATCACTTCACAGTGGCTTGCTGACTCTGCTGGTGCACCAGTTCTGCAGTAATGATTGAAAATCAAGGGCGCAGGATTGGGGATAACTCTGATCCTGCGCCTTATGATTTTGGTGGAGCGTGGCAACCTAGTGAAATTGAGCTAACTAGAAGAGTCGCTCGACGAAAACGCAATCAACGAAATGCGCTTATTGCTGCGGGATCTAGCGCAGTAGTAATTGGTTCGTTGATTGTGGTGCTAGTTACCTCACCTGGCTGGATTGCGCTTCGAGATACCTTTTTTAAATGGGCCTATGGCGTTGAGATTCTGCCTAAGATTTTGCTTGGCTTCACCACCAATATGACGCTAACTGTTATTGCTGGTAGCAGCGTGGCAATTATTGGTTTAATGATTGCGCTAATTCGAACCTCGCGAACTCCCGCGCTAACTCCGTTTCGATTCTTAGCCATGATTTATGTAGATGTATTTCGCGGCATTCCAATGCTGTTGGTAATTTTATTAATTGGATTTGGCGTTCCGGCGCTGCAACTTAAAGGCGTTACAAATAATGTTTTAGTGCTTGGAACAATTGCGGTAATTATCACTTACTCTGCCTATGTTGCTGAGGTTATTCGAAGTGGCATTCTGACCATTCATCCAAGCCAGCGCGCAGCTGCGCGATCTCTTGGCTTAAGCCATTTTCAAACTTTACGCTTTGTGGTGCTGCCGCAGGCAATTAAGCGCGTTACCCCACCGCTGCTAAATGATTTAGTTGCGCTGATTAAAGATACAGGTTTGATCTCAATTTTAGGCGTGACTGATGCAGTGCGAGCAGCGCAGATTCAAACTGCAAAAACTTTTAATTACACCCCATATGTAATGGCAGCGTGTGTATTTCTGGCAGTAACTATTCCTTTAACGCGTGCCACAGATCGAATGCTGCGAAGAACTCTCGAGCGACAAAATGCCCAGGGCCAAGCATGAGCACGCCAGTATTGCGAGTTGAGAAGCTACGAAAAACATTTGGTAGCGAAATTGTGTTACAAGATATCTCGTTCACGGTGCCAGAGCACACAGCAACAGTATTTATTGGGGCTTCTGGCAGTGGCAAATCAACATTGCTGCGCTGCATAAATTTACTTGATCAAATTGATGATGGTGTAATTAAATTAGACGATCATGATATTTCTGGTGCTGATATTGATCCAGATGAAGTTCGCAAAAAACTTGGCATGGTATTTCAATCATTTAATCTATTTCCGCATATGACAGTGTTAGAAAACATCACGCTAGCGCCAACTAAAGTGCAGAAGGTGAAAAACGAGGCGGCAATTCATGAGGCATTTGAGCTACTTGATCGCTTTGGTTTAAAAGAGAAAGCTGATCAATACCCAGACCGATTAAGCGGCGGACAGCAACAGCGAGTGGCAATTATTCGCTCTATTGCAAGGCATCCGCGCTTATTACTGCTTGATGAAATTACCAGCGCCCTTGATCCAGTATTAGTCAACGAAGTGTTAAGCACAGTTCGTGACTTAAAAGGTGAAGGCATGACGATGGTGTTGGCAACTCATGAAATGGGATTTGCAAAGCAGGTTGCAAATGAGGTTTGCTATTTACATGCTGGCAGAATTTTAGAATGGGGTGCGCCTACAGCAATTTTAGAAGATCCAAAACATCCAGAGACGAGAGAGTTTATTAAACGCGTCCACGAAGCAGGCAGGTTGTGATTTAACTAATATGGATAATAACGTAACTGGAGCTTGGCTGGAATTAGATGATCCGGGAGATCGAAAGTTTATAAAAATCGGTGACTTGAAGTTGGAATCAGGTGAAGTGATTCCTGATATCACAATTGCCTATCAAACTTTTGGCGAGCTAAATAAACAAAAATCAAATGCAGTTTTTATAAATCACGCCATGACCGGATGGAGCGATGCGCCAGCTTGGTGGCCAGGGTTAATTGGCCCAGGTAAAGCATTTGATACTGATAAATATTTCATTGTCTGCCCAAACGTAATCGGCGGCTGTCAAGGCTCTACTGGACCTTCATCTATTGCGCCTGATGGTAAACGTTGGGGATCGCGATTTCCTAAGTTAACAATCAGAGACATGGTGAACGCCGAATTTTTATTCAATGATGCCATTGGAATTGATCACTATTTAATGACCACCGGACCATCACTGGGCGGGATGCGCGCGCTGGAGTGGGGAATTATGTATGGTGATCGAGTTGGGGCGATTTGCTCAATTGGATCTTCAGCTATTGCAGCTGGTGACCAGATTGCAACGCACTCAATTCAGATAGCGGCAATTGAGGCTGATCCAAATTTTGCTGGCGGCGATTATTATGAAAATGCAGCTGGTCCAGTTGTTGGAATGGGACTAGCTCGTCGAATTGCCCATTTAACTTATCGCACTGAGATCGAGATGGCCCAGCGCTTTGGTGCGCAACCACAAAATGATGGTAGCGGCAGGTTTGCAGTTGTAAGTTATCTAGATCATCAAGCAGCTAAATTGCAGCAGCGATTTGATGCTAATACTTATATTCACCTAACTGCAGCGATGAATTCGCATGATGTTGGCCGAGATCGAGGTGGCCTTAGCGCTGCACTAACGCAGGTTAAAGTGCCCGTAGTAGTAGCGGCAATTGATACTGATCGATTATTTCCGCCAAGACTGCAGCAAGAAATTGTTGACCTAACTCCAACTGCGCTGCCACTTGAAGTTATCACTTCGCCATTTGGGCATGATGGATTTTTAATTGAAACTGATGCGGTAAGTCAGATTATTCGAAAAACTCTAAAGCTAGTTGATTAGTAACCCGCAGCTTGGCCATCAACTCTTGGATCTGATCCAACGGCATAACTGCCACTTGAGAGCACTTCAAGTAATTGCACAGCTGAGCCATGACCATAAGCAGCAATAAGTTTTACATCATGGCCAAGCGCTTTTAATTCGGCCAGCGTTTTTTCATCAAATCTACTCTCAATTTCTAGCACCCCAAAATAATCTTCTTCAATATTAGGATTTCCCGGTGTGGTTAGATGCTGCCAGCGCGGCGCTTCAGCTGCCTGCTGCACATTCATTTTTAGATCAACTAAATTAATAACTAGCTGCAAATTTGATTGCACCTGAATATTGCCACCAGGTGTGCCGCCAACATATTTAAGGCTGCCATCAAGGTTAGTTGCTAGCCAGGCATTTAGTGTATGAGCTGGGCGCTTACCTGGTGCAATAAAATTAACTGAGCTTGGATCTAGTGAGAATCCAGTTAATCGGTTATTTAGCACCATCCCAGTTCCTGGCACTGCAAACGATGAGCCAAAACTATGAAATACGCTCTGAATCCAAGAAACAGCATTGCCATCACTATCTGCTACTAAGAAATAAGTGGTATCGCTGCCTTCAGGCAGCGGTTTTGTTAAGTTGTTATTAGCTTGCGTTAAATTAATCTCAGATCGGCGCTTAGCAATATGGCTATCGGCCAATACAGCTGCAGCTGGCACCTCAATTAGCTCTGGATCTGCCAATACTTCATACCGATCGGCATATCCAATCTTTTTTGCCTCTACCAAAATATGAGTTAGCTCAGCTGTGCTTAGCTTTGCTAGATCAAATCCTTCAGCAAGTTTAAGTCCCTCTAGAAAAATCATCCCCTGACTTGGTGGTGGCTGACCATGCACCATGAGGTTGCGGTATTTAACTGAAAGTGGATCCAATATTCGGGTGCGATGATTTTTCAAATCTTCGTTACTAAACCAACCATCAGTGCCAGCAATTATTTTGGCTGCTATCTCACCTTCATAAAATGCACTTCTGCCATCAGCTGCAATCTGCTTTAGCGTCCAAGCTAAATCTTGCTGCACCACAACATCGCCGCCAACTAACGCATCGCTAATTCCCATGGCTTGAAATACTTTTGTAGCTGGAAATAGTGCTTTATGTCCAACTACTGCTTTGGCAAAGCGATCATTTACGGCAACTCCGTTTTCAGCATAATCAATTGCTCTAGCTAGTAATTTGGCCATTGGTAGTTTGCCATACTTTTCGTGCGCAGCAAACCAAGTTGAAACCAAACCTGGCACAGTTGCAGCGCGATAGCCATGATTATCAATTCCAGTTGGGAATTGATCTGCAGCTGCGTTATGCGGCGCTTCCCCGCTGCCATTTAGGGCAGTATTGATTTTTGTTTTAGCTTCATGCACAATTAAAAATGCATCGCCACCTAAATTAGATGCACCTGGCTCAATTACGGTAAGCACAGCGCTTGCTGCAATACCAGCATCGATTGCGCTGCCACCATCTCGCAGAATTTCTAGCGCTGCTGAAACAGCGAGCGGCTGGCTGGATGCGGCGGCCCCATTTTGGGCATAAACCACCCCTCGATGAGTTGTGATTGGAATCATGCAGTCACCGTCTTTGATTAAGTGGGCCCTGTCGGGATCGAACCGACGACCCACGGATTAAAAGTCCGTTGCTCTGCCAGCTGAGCTAAAGGCCCTAAATTGCGCTTTCACGCTTAAATCGAGCGGACTCTACCAGTTATCCCAACTTCCCTCTAAGGCGCGTGGGAGCTGCGTTCGCGCTGGCTGGATTACTGCGCCAGCTAAACCCGTAAAGCCCTGATAACTGAGCAATTCAGCAGCAATCCTTGGCCTACAAGTATGCGCGAGTTAGCCAACTTGGCTGATAATTTATAACTGAGGTAACACTTTGGTCTGGGCAACCCAACGGCCAAATGGGATCGAGCTCGTCCAGCCAGGAGATACGGCATTTAATACATGAATTGAGTTGTGTGATTGCTCCACAATAAAATCTTGCTCCAGCTCGCCAGTTCGCTTATTAACCAACTGCGCACGAATTCCAGGCTGCTGCCGCTGCCATTTTTTTACACTGCTTGCAGTTGGCACTAACTCAGCAGCCTGATTAACCAAAGATCGTTGTAATAATTTGGGCAGCTCTGATTTCAAAATCTCACCAAAACTGTGAGCATCTCCGCTGATTAGCGCGGTTGCACCAATGATTCCTTGATACATATCCGAGATTGACCACCCCGACCAAAGCGAATACTGCTCACGCCCTAAAACGGGAATTGCAGTTGGGCCAATTTTTACACTCCCAGTCAAAGTAACTGTGAAGTGCACACCTAAAAATGGGTTTATTGGATGCGGGACTGGATAAACCAATTTTTGCAATGGCAATAACTGGGAATTTGTCTTTCGATACAAGCCCATAAATGGCACCATCGCATAATCTTTGGCAAGACCAAGTTTGCGTGCAACGCGATCAGCTTGAGCTCCAGCTGCATTAATTACAATTGTTGCGTCATAGCCGGCTATAACTACTTCATCTTGGTTAAGTGTTAATTCTGCTCGAGCATCAAAAATTAACTCTCCACCAAGACTTATAAATTTACTGCGCATTGCCGAAATCACACTGCTCGAATCTGAGATGGCCGTATTTGGAGACCACAAAAATCTTTCATATGTTTTTGCTAGCGGTTCAAAATCAGCTAACCGTGATTTAGGTAGCAATTCAAGCTCTACACCGTTAGCTTCACCACGCTCAAGTAGATTATCAAGTCGAAGATCTTCAGCTTCATTTCTAGATACAACAACTTTACCAACTTCTTTTAGCGGGATATTAAACTCACGACATAGTTCTCTAAGCTCTAAATTTCCATCCCGACAAAATTTTGCCTTCAGGGAATCTGGCGAATAATAGAAACCAGCATGTAATACACCAGAATTTCTACCACTGGCATGCTTACCTAGCGCTGATTCCTTTTCTAGGATTATTACTTTAGAAGTTGGACGTGATTCTAAAATTCCCAAACCAATTGCAAGCCCAACAACGCCAGCCCCAACAATTAATACGTCAGATGACTTAGAAGTAATCAACGCGCCACCAGCAATTATCGATAACGCTGAGTTGAGCCTCGCACTACCAAAACCGGGCGAACAGCATCATGAAGTGGTCCACCTTTTTTGTCAATGACATTTTTTAATACCTGCATAGATTTCATACCAACTAGATGTCGATTATTATCGATGGTAGAAAGTCTAGGACTGGTGAATTGACCAGTGTCGATGTTGTCAAAACCAATGAAACCAATGTCATCAGGTACGCGATAACCTAATCGCTGCGCTGCTTGCATAGCTCCAATGGCGGTTTGATCATTAGTAGCAGCAATACCCAATCCTGGACCCAATACTGATTTAAGTTCCTCGATTGCTCGCTCACCACTTGCCACATCAGATTCACCATAAACCACAGTGACATCACTAGTTCCAACACCTTCAATAAATCCATCTCGCCGAACAATTGCAGTGCTTAGGTCTTTTGGTCCACAAATATAAGCAAATTTTTCATAGCCAGCTTCAACTAAGTGTTTCCCGGCTAGGCGCGCACCTTCTCTGGCTTCGCTTGATATAGAAGGAATCTTTGCATCATAAGTATCTACGTTTGAAATCACTACCGGCGTTCTGGATTGACATAAATAGTCATAATGCCTTTGCATGAAACTTCCACTTGCAATAATGATGCCGTCAGCACTTCTTGATGCTAGATAGTCAAAATACTTAGTTTCTCGATCTATGTCATTCATGCCATTGCAAAGAATCATCGAGTAGCCATACTCCTGTGCCTGAGTTTCAATTCCATGCACCAGGGTTGGGTAATAAGGATGGTGGATATCTCTTACGATAACGCCAACTAAGTTGGTTCTTCGTTGCTTAAGTGATTGTGCAACTGAGGATGGTCGATAATCTAATTCAGCTATAGCTGCTTCGATGCGAGCTCGTGCGGTTCCAGAAACATATCCGCTGTGACCCAACACTCTAGAAACCGTTGCTGTTGAAACACCAGCTAGGGCAGCAACATCAGAGATAGTGGGGTGTTTAAAGTTTTCTGTGCTCACTTTTCACCTCTGCCAGCGGAGTGGGTAACTCCAATAATTAACTGTACTGCAGCAGCCCGCGATGCCCAAAGCCCGCTGGCTAGCTTGCAATTATTGAAGTTCATCCCGAATAATTCCCTATAGTGCCACCAGCATTCAAGACCAAATTTCCACCATCTACAGGCAAGATCACGCCAGTCACCATTGCTGATGCGTCACTGACTAGAAAATGCACAGCGCTGGCGATATCAGTTGGTTCAGCTACCCTGCCAAGCGGAATTCCACTAACTAGATTGGCGACAATTTGCTCGCCTCGTTCGCCCTCGCTATCAATCCAGCGCCGCCAACCTGGAGTGTTAACCGAGCAAGGCTGAATGGCGTTAACTCGAATTTTTGATCTCGCCCACTCAATAGCCAACTCTCTGGTTAGTTGATTTACGCCACCTTTTGCAGCGCTATAAGCAAAATTTCCCCGACCTAATGCGCTGCTGCCAGCAATAGAGCTGATATTTACGATTTGGCCTGAACGCTTTGCTGCAATCAAACGATTAGCAAACTCTCTAGCATATAAAAAATATCCAGTTAAAGATGTTGTAATCACTCGATTCCATTCATCAAGTGAAGTCTGATGTGGTGGTGAATGTATGCCCTGGTACGCGTTATTCACCAAAATATCAGCGGTGCCATGAAGTTGCTCAACTTTATTAAAGAATGCAACTGATTGCTTTTCGTCACTTGAATCTGTTAAGTAACCAACTACGTCAAGATTTTCACTTTTAAACATTTCTTGAGCTGCATCTAGCGATGCTTGATTTATATCTGTAATCAAAACCTTCGCACCATAGCTAGCTAGTAGCCGTGCGGTCGCAGATCCAATCCCGCCAGCGCCACCGGTAACAATTGCGACTTTCCCAGTCAGATCAAAACGTGAATCAACCATGATCACCTGTCCAATTCTGCAATCTCATTTATGTGGAGAACTGTATCGAACGCGAGTGTATTTAAGGGGAACGATTACACAGAACCAACGGGGAAGATTAACTTGAGTTTTCGCATATTTTGGAACTCAAGATATACACTCAGCCCATGTTAAAAGGAATCTTTGTACCAACTTTCACCGCCTTCACCGCAAACGGTGATTTAGATTTAAGCGCCACTATTGATCATGCTAACTGGTTACTCAAAACTGATATTGCAGGGCTAATTCCTTTTGGTACCTTTGGCGAAGGCGCATCTTTAAGTCTTGAAGAAATGAAGCTGATTACTTCAGAGCTACTCAAGATAAAAGGTGACAAACATGTTATTCCAACCTTAATTACTAATAGCCTGGGAACCATCAAGGAATTTCTTACTTGGCTTGAAAGCACAGACGTTACGCACGCGATGGTGTTGCCACCAAGTTACTTTCAGCCTGCTGACACAGAGGCGATGGTTGCGATGTATAAAAATATCGTTGCAGCAACTAAAATTAAAATTATCGCTTACAACATCCCAGCTTGTGCAGTTGAGCTACCCGTAGAAGTAGTTGAACAGGTTGATGTTTGGGGAGTTAAGGATTCCAGCGGAGACTTAGCTGCAACTAAAAAATATCTAGCAACTGGGAAAAATCTTTTAGTTGGAAGCGACAAACTCCTAATCCCATCACTTGAAGCTGGGGCAAATGGCGGCATCCTTGGGCTTGCTAATGTGTTTCCAGATAAATTTTGTGCAGCTTATGCATTTTATATTGCTGGTGACATCAAAAAAGCCCAGCAAGAAATTGATGAGGTAGCGAAGATAATTGAACAAGCTGTTCCAGCAAATAGTTCATTTGCAGAAATTGTTGGATACGTAAAGTCACTATCCAAACAATTAATCCCTACCGATCTTGGCTATATGCGACTGCCAGTAAAGTCACAACAAGCACCTAAAATAAAGAACTAGTCCGATAGGCCCAGCGCTGCTAGTGCTTTTGCTTCAAGTTCATACTTAGTTGGCTGCAGATCAGAATTTACTAACCACCACTTATAGAACTGCTCGATCATCTCTGGCAGCGTGTGTGTTGGGGTAAAATTCAAATACTTAAGCAGCTTGGTGTTATCCAGATACCCGTTTGCTTGAGGAAATGGGAATAGCAGATTCTTAAGATCAAATCGATCTGTTTTCAGTCCCGCCTTTTCAAGATTGAGTGGATGCAGCTGAGGTGTTTTCCCAACTATTTCAGCGCAGGTCTCAATAAAACCTAAAGTTGTAATTCCTTGAGATATTGCAATATTAAAAGCTTCTCCAGAGACAAATGCAGGTGCTTTAATTAATTTCAAGATTGCCAATGCAACATCACCAGCAAAAATAAAGGAATGCAAAGCTGCTCCATCATCTGGAACCACAATTGGCTTATCAGCAAGTAGTCGACTTAGTACAAAACCCTCGCGATCTTCATAATTGTGTGCGCCTAGCACGTATGGCAATCTGCAAGAAACGGTCTCAAAATACCCTTGTTCATGATAGCTAACCAGCAACTGCTCTGATCGTATTTTTTGAGCCGAGTATTCATAATGTAAGCCCGCAGCTTCACGAACAAAATGCTCCTGAATTGGAAATACAGTTGATGGTTTATATACAGCGCCACTGGAAATGAAAATATATCTTTTTATCTTATGTTTAAAGATCTCTGCAGCCTGCTCTACCCAATTTGAATCATAAGCTGAAAAGTCAATTACATAATCAAAGCTTATGTCTTTTAGTTTAGCTAAATTACTAACATCTGATCTATCACAAGAAATATGAGTTGTGCCAGGCGCCTGATCACGGGTTCCACGATTAGCAATAGTTACATCAAAACCTGCTGCTAGTAAACTTTCACATACATACCTACCCATAAATCGAGTGCCGCCAAAAATTAATACTTTCATTTATATCCCAACTAGATAAGGTTAGTTTAAATCTACTCATATAAATTTTAAAGTCAATAGATTTAATAGTTGACTTAAGTGCTCATATCCGTGTTCAATATGCAAATCACAACTTAGGGAAATAATGACCGAAACAATTTGGTGCCAATGGGATGATATCGATCTCCCAAATGGATTTAATTTTCTAACCGATGAAAATGATTTAACTGATCAAGCTAAGTTAGACCAGATCACCGTTTACATTCCTAAATATATGGGTGGAGCGGAGTCTTTACATCGCATCCCCAAGATGCCCAATCTGAAACTAGTGCAAGTGCTAACCGCCGGTTATGACGATGTATTGCCGCTAATTCCAGAAGGCGTAACTTTGGCAAATGCCCGTGGTTTACATGATTTATCCACAGCTGAACTAACTCTCACCTTGACGCTAGCTAGCAAAGCTAGAGTTTCAGACTTGATTGCATCTCAAAGCTCACAGCATTGGTTGAGGTATGTGCGAGATTCGATCATCGATGCGTCGGTGGCAATTGTTGGATATGGCTCAGTTGGGCAAGAGATTGGCAGAGTGTTCTTGCCGTTTACGCAGAACATCACCGGCTACACCAGGTCTGGCTCAAATGGCACAAAGAAAATAAGTCAGCTAGATGCTGAGTTAAATCAATATGACATTGTAATTCTGATTACCCCTTTAACTGCTGAAACTAAAGGATTGTTTGATCTGAATAAGATGAAATTAATGAGGCGCGGCGCCCTACTGGTTAACATGGCACGCGGACCGGTAGTTGTCACCGCAGATTTAGTTGAAGCGCTTAGCTCAGGGTGGATAACTGCTGCTGTGGACGTAACTGATCCTGAGCCACTGCCGCTAAATCACCCGCTGTGGCAGGCGCCAAACCTTTTGATCAGTCCGCATACTGGCGGAAATTCAACGGCATTTCCAGGTCGAGCTAAAAGAATGATTGCCCAACAATTGAATCGGCTCGCACAAGGCGAGCCGATTACAAATGTGGTTACAACTAGTTAGGCGTTGTAAGCGATAACTTTTGAACTCTGTTCGCCAATTCCAGCAATGCCGGTTGTCACATGTTGACCTACAGTTAAAAATGCCGGTGGCTTCATTCCTGCTGCAACACCTTCAGGTGTGCCGGTATTAATGATGTCACCAGGGAAAAGCTCCATACACTGACTTACATACCAAACAATGTGATCTACATTGAAGATTAGATCTTTAGTTGAAGAATTTTGTCTGGATTCACCATCGACCTTGGTCCACAAATTCGCATCAGCTGGATCAAATTCATCTTTGGTGACCACAACTGGGCCCATTGGATTAAATGTTGGGAATGACTTTCCTTTTACCCATTGGCCGCCGCGCTCGATCTGCCATTCGCGCTCACTAACGTCTTGACTTAATGAAAAGCCCAAAACATGTTCTCGCGCATCTTTCTCTGATTCAAGATACAGCGCTCGCTTACCAATAACTATTGCTAGCTCTACCTCGTAATCAGTTTTAACACTATTTTTTGGAATTCTAATGTCATCATTTGGACCAATAAGTGCATCTGGTGCCTTCATGAACACAACTGGCTCTTTTGGTATTTCTGCATTTGATTCTGCTGCATGCTTTGCATAATTAAGACCAATGCAAATCAGTTTGGTTGGTCTTGCCATTGGTGAACCAATTCTAAAATCAGCTATTTTTACCTTTGGCAAACTATTTAAGTCTGCAGATTTCACGGCTTCATAGCCACCTGTTGAAAGTGATTCACGATTCCAATCAGGGATGATTGAATCCACAAAAACCGCTTCGGTCGCAGAAACTTGGACAGCAGGACGCTCTGCCAAATACTCTCCGAGTCTAATAATTCGCATATCTATCTCTCCTTTTTTTGGTTGGTTTTAACAAACTAAAACTAAATCAGTAAGTAGCTCTTCCCCCTGTCAAGTCAAAAGCAAACCCAGTTGTGAAACTGCAAGCTGGCGAAATGATCCAGGCCGCTAAAGATGCAACTTCTTCCACAGTGCCTAAGCGATTCATAGGTATTTTGGATTCTAAATATTGTCGCTGCTCTGGCTCAAAACTTGCAGTCATTGGGGTATCAATTAGCGCAGGCGCTAACGCGTTAATTGTTATGCCAAATGGCGCATACTCTTTTCCTTGTGCCTTAACTAGCGCAATCAACCCAGCTTTAGTTACTGAGTATGCAACTAAACCTGGATTGCCCTCTTTGCCAGAAATGCTTGCTAGCTGCAAAATTCGGCCATACCCACGAGGCTTCATGGCTTTTAAAACCTGCATTGATAAAACCAGTGCGGCGCGTAAATTAATTTGATAAACCAGATCAAAATTAACTAAATCAATATCTTCAGAAAGCATGCCACTTTTACCTAAAATTCCAACACAATTTATCAAACCTTTAATTGGCCCAATCTGGTTTTCTACCTCAGAGACTAAAGAGATAATACTTTGGTCATTGTTGAAATCAACTTTCTTAATATGAAAATTGGCTTTGTTGACCTCAGATTTGAGCGCTTCTAATGCTTCTAGATTTAAATCTGCAGCTATAACCTCTGCGCCTTGTGCTGCTAACTGCGCAGCTATCTGTTTCCCAATTCCGCTAGCGGCTCCAGTCACAAGAATAATGTGATTTGTAATGTCAGTTGTGTTTGTCATTTTTCAACTGCCAGATAATCATGAACTATCGCACCTGGTTTTAACTTAAAATCAGCTACCCAATAACACGCAAGCACCGGCTCTATAACTGGATGCCGATAAAGCGGAACCTGAATATGCGGTGCCAATTCAACAGTTGTAGGTCCAGACCAAAATTCATAAACCTCAACATCACGCAAAGTTCGAGTTGTTATCTGATTGATCGCAATGCTGCCATCAATATTTGGGATGACTTTATGATTAATATTATTTTTGAAACTAAAAATATTCTCTAACTCGGCAATCTCACTGCGTTGATATTTGTATGGAGTGGTTGCTCTAAAAGCCCTGATGTCGTTTCGCCAGATCTCTGCGACATGAGTATCGCCTCTTGCTTGCAAACTGACATTACCAAGTTTTTTTGGTTGACCATGAACTTCTCTCCCCTGAGCCAATCCCACATCTGAGCTAATAATTAGGTTGGTGCTAAAGCCACCTGAAATCACTTCGCCACCAAAATCGGTCTTAACGCCAACCATGACATTGGCCTCTTGCACCTGCCCCATCCCTTGCACATCTGGCATGTCATAGCAATGGACCATTACGCAATCTGATGTAGCAACTAGACCTGCAGGTAGATCTGCTTGAATTAACTCAATATCACTTCGATAAACAATGCTTAAAATCTTCACTGCTTTATATTCCACTGGAAAAGTTGGATAAAGCGGCGCTTTAACTGGAGTTGACCAAACCTGATTCATCAAACCTCCAGGCAAACTATGACTTCAGCTTTTTATGGCCAGGTATTGATGAGATCAACTTTTGGGTGTATTCCATCTGCGGATCTTCAAAGATTTGGGCAGTGTCGCCAGCTTCAACAAAATCTCCGCTTTCCATCACATAAACCCGGTCAGTCAAATATCTAATCACACCTAAGTCATGGGAGACCAAAATCACCGAGAGCCCACCAGCAATTAGCTCACTGAACAAGCTCAGCAGCTGCGATTGTGCGCTTTGATCAATAGCTGATGTTGGCTCATCAGCGATTAAAACTTCAGGGTTAGCTGAAAGCGCTCTGGCCACACTTACACGCTGACGCTGACCACCAGAGAGCGCTCTGGGCAATTTAATTGCATCATTTTTTGCAATGCCCATTCGCTCCAACAGATCTAGCGCTATCTGTCGTGCTTGCTCACCATCTGCATTTTGATGAAATTTGACTGCTTCAGCTACTGCGTTAACTACTCGCATCCGAGGATTTAAAGATCCATACGGATCTTGAAATACCATCTGAACTTTTTTTCGCATCTCGCCGGGATAGCTAACTTTGCCTTGCCAGATATTTGTTCCTTCATAAAAAACCTCGCCAGAAGTTGGTACCTGGATTCCAGCCAGCACTCGAGCTAGCGTTGATTTACCGCTACCTGATTCACCAACAATGCCAATGGTCTGACCTGCATGCAGCGCAACATCAATATTCTTGACAGCTTCAACTTTACGAAACATGTCGCCAAAAGTTACGGTAACACCCTTGCCCTCAAGCCTAATTGTCATAGTGATGATCCAATCTTGGCTTCGATACCAGCATGATTAATGCACGCTGTTTGATGTGTTGCTGAGAGCTCAATATATTTTGGATGTTCGCCGATTAAGCATGCATCTGTTACAAAATCACAGCGCTGATTGAATCTGCACCCAGTCTGCCAAGCTCCAACAGCAGGAGGTTGACCAGCAATTGTTATTAACTCACCTCGCGGTGGAGCTAAATCAATTCTAGATTTATATAACGCAATCGTGTATGGATGTTTTGATTTCTCGATTTCAGCTGATGCGATGTTCTCAACTGTGGCTCCCGCGTGCATTACTGTAATTTGATCACAGACGTCATTAATTAGCGGAAGATCATGTGATACTAAAATTATTGCGGTATTGAATTGATCTCTAATTTCTTTCAGTAACTTCATAATTTCAGCCTGAACTGTCACATCTAGTCCAGTTGTTGGTTCATCGGCAACAATTAATTCTGGTTGTAACGCAATTGCACATGCGATCATGACTCGCTGCTTCATGCCACCAGATAATTGATTTGGATACTGCTTCATTACGATATCTGGGCGTCGAATCTGCACAATGTCTAGTAATTCTTTAGCTCGCTTTTTGGCATCAGCGCGAGAAAGAGTTTCATCTCCGCCCAATGATTCAAGCAACTGGGCTTCAATTGTTAGTACTGGATTTGGTCCCGCTAGCGCTGATTGCGGCACATAACCAATTCGTTTACCACGAACCTGACGCCAAACATCATTTTTAGCTGTCGCTAGATCCATGCCATCAAACATGACTGAACCACCAGAAATATATGCATCACGGCGGCGAAGTGTTCCAATCAATGCTCGGCATAACATGGTTTTGCCTGAACCAGATTCTCCAATTAAACCAATCATCTCACCTGGATTAATCTTCATACTGGCGTAATCAACAATTTTTAATCGACGTGTTCTAGAAAGTCTGACACTTATCTGAAGTGAGTCAATATCCACCAAAGCACTATTGCTCACGGCTATACCTTTCCTTCGCGTCGAGAAATACCTTCAACAATAAAAGCTAGTGAGATCGCTGACCAGCACAACGCAGCACCGGGGAACAGCGTGATCCATGGTGCATTGATTATGTATGTTCTTCCTTCGCTAATCATCGCCCCCCATTCAGCTGTTGGCGGGGTTGCTGCTAAACCTAAGAATGACAAACCTGCAATTAGCAAAATCACCAAAATAAAATCGCTTAGAGCATATGCAATAGTTTCAGATGAAACATTTGGTGACACATGCTTACGAATGATGCGGCGCCTTGGGTAGCCAAGCGTGTAGGCAGCTTCAATATAATTTTGCTGACTAACCACAACTGCTTTGGTTCTAGCAATACGTGCATACCTAGCCCAGTTAGTCAGTGCCAAAATAATTACCACGCTGCCAAGGCCAGGGCCTAGAAAAGCGATTAGCGCAACAGCCAATATCAATAGTGGGAATGCATTTATGCCATCGATAACTGAGCTGATAACCGCAATAATTTTCTTGCTTTTAGATAATCCAAGAATAATTCCAATAAATGTGCCAACTACAAATGGAATTGAAACACCTAAAAATGCGACGCCTAGATCTCGATACACAGAATGAAAAGTGCGGGACAAGATATCTCGACCCAGCTGGTCTGTGCCAAACAGGAATTCGCCACCAGGTCGCTCAAAGGGCATACCAACAAAGTCATTAGGACCATACTTATAGAAAAGTGGCACCAATATTCCAGCAAGCACGATCGCCACAAACATTGAAAACCCAGTAAAAATTACTGAATTGCCTGGCTCATCGAGCCACCGACGGAATTTCTTAATTGACATTAGAACTTCACTCGCCTGTCTAGCCAATATGCCATTAGATCGCCAAAGAAACTGAAGAAAACCACAATAATGCCAAATATAAAGGTGATGCCCTGCACAGTTGGATAATCACGAGATATCACGGCTGTAATTAGCTCTGTACCAATGCCAGGAAGTGCAAATATCGACTCCATAATTATTGTGGTGCCAAGCATGACTCCCATTATGTAGCTGAGTAGAACAACTGTTGGTGCTAAAGATGGCTTCAAGATATAGAACCAGAAGAAGCGAGGACGCTTGATACCTCGGATAACACCAGTTTCTACAAACTCTTCTTTAAGCGTATCTGAAATAGAGCTATAAAGAACGCGCGACAAAATGGCTACAAGCGTTGTTGCATTAACTAATGCCGGAAGCCATAGGTATTTCAAGTTCTCTGGAAAACTTGGCGTGTAACCAAGAAGTGGGGCCCAGTTATATCTAATAGAAAATATAAGAATGCCAAGTAACGCAATAAAGAAATTTGGTAGCGCAATTGATATCGCAGTTGTAGATCTAAAAATATAAGCAATAAGCACATTGTTTGAAGTGGCAACAAACAAAGCAATCGGAATCGCAACAAATATAGAGATTAAAACTGAGAAGCCAATTAACCATAATGTAACTGGAAGTGCAGTAAAAATAATGTCTGTAACTTCACGGTCAAATTGCAGCGATATACCCATATCGCCTTTGATCAAACCTCGGAAGAAGTTAAAAAACTGTTCAAGTGGATTTACATCTAGCCCCAGTTGCTTTCGCAGCGCTTCAACTGCCTCTGGTTCAGCTGCTGCACCTAATCTGGCCTGAGCCGGATCTCCTGGTGCAAGACGTATCAGCGTAAAAGCGATCACTGTCACCCAAAAAGCAACTGCAATAGAGCGAATAAATCTAATTCCGACTCTATAAGCGAAGACTTTTCGATTATCTACGCCTTTTTCAGCAGTTTTATTTACTTTTTCATTAACAGTGTTCAAGCAATTCTCCCATCAAAATTAGTGTACATCTCCCCAGCAGTAGGAGAGACGATTTAAATCGTCTCTCCTACTGTGGACTATCCCAATTGAGCTTTAATTAAGCGTATATGCGCTCAATTACTTCTTTGGAAGAGGGGGATTTGTGCCAATGTGGAACCAAAGGTCACCTGGAATTTGAGGTTGTGCAATTCCTGGAGCAAGCTTTGTTCCCGATAAGCGATAGCGAGTGCCAATAGGAATGAAGTGGGAAGACTCATATGCCTTCTTCTCCAATTCCAAAAGGATAGCTCTTCGCTTCTTCAGGCTAGTCTCGGAACCTGCTTGATCCAATAGTCGATTCAACTCGACATCATCTGGATTTGTAGCTACTCCCTTGCCAACGAAACCAGCCCACAATCCACCAATTGCAAACCAGTTTGATAGTTGAAGAATTGGGGTTGCAGCGTTGTTTCCAAACCACATGATTTCCCAGTCCTTTTGAACGGTGAGAATTGGTCCCATGTTTGCATCTGGCTCGGGACGCAAAGTCACATCAATGCCGATATCGGCAAGATTACTCTTTACGATCGCATTAGCTTCTGGCCACAGCACTCGGTTTGGATAGATCATGGTCATTTTGAACCCATTTGCATAACCGGCTTGTTGCATCAATTGACGCGCTGCTGTGAGATCTCGAGCACCGTCTTTTGGTAGTGAACAAACATATAGCGGGTTATTAACGTTGAATTGGTATCCGCAGTTTGGCTTGGACAAATTAGCAAATGCAACTCGCATGATCTGGTTGCGATCCAACGCAAGTGAGATTGCGCGACGAACCCGAGCATCTTTTAGCGCAGCGTTTGGTTGTAGGTCATCTCGCATGTTGATTGACAACTTAAATGAACCTGGATCAAAGTGCGGGAAGATCTTTACGGTTGATGATGCTGCTTGAGATTGCGCAGTTAGTGGTAATTCAAACACATAATCAACTGTTCCCTGTTGTAAAGCTAACTGACGAGAAGTTGCGTCAGGAATGTGAACTACCTTCAATGTCTTAACAACTGGCTTGGCCCAATATCTAGGATTTGCAACAGCGACGAATGTCTCTGCACCAGGAGTAAAAGTCTTTACTTTCATTGGTCCAGCTGAGACCGGATTTCTGAAGTAAGCAGCTGCCTTAGCAGGAGTATTGATTTTATTTGCTGGATGCAAGCCAAAAAACTCCGAAGCTAACGCAAAGTCTAAATCTGGATACGTTGACTTTAACTTAATTCGAAGAGTTTGTGCATTCAAAGCTTTCATACTTGCCACTTTTTGAATGTACGCAGGTGACTGAGCCGAAGCAACCCAGCGCTGATAAGAAACAACTGCATCTTGAGCACGAACCGGTGTGCCATCAGAATAACTAGCAGTTCTCAAGGTCAAGGTAATAGTTAATTTGTTTTTGGATGTAACTTTCTTGGTAACTAAATCGCGTCGAGGAACTAGGTTCTCATCAAAACGATATAGCTGACCTTGAGTTATGTATGCCATCTGTGAATCTACATAACCGCCGGTGCTTGGTGTCTTGCGGTCTAAACCACCAACACGAGCTACGGCACCATAAATAACTTCATTACAGACTGCTTGTGCCACCTTAGTGTTCAGGTTACAACGTGCACTTGTTGCTGCATTTGCAGTTTGCACCATTGCAAGACCTGAAGCAGTGATTACAAACGATGCAAGTAGCACCGTTGCACGCTTGCCAATCAATTTAAACATTTATCCTCCTATCCCATCGAAAGCCCAATACGAACGATGAGACTGGAATCCTCTCAAACAACTAGGGTAATTAGCAATGCAGGACGAGATAAATTCCTATTCACAATTTTTGAAAATTTAGCTTTGATTTCTGGTATCGATTAACTCTAAAGTGGCAGCGCGTAATTTTAAAAAAAGCTCATACTTTTTCGATGAGTAATCGTTATCTGCCCCTACCGGTGCTGAAATTTCACTCGCTGGGCTTAATGCGGCGACCGAGTCGACTACGGATCCTGTGAGCAAAACTAGTGCCAGAATTGCGGAACCTCTAGTGGTGGAATCGATATCAGTTTTTCTAACTAAGTTTTTCCCGAGCGTGCGCAACCTAATTGGGTCCCATCTGTGATCGTTACCAGCATGCCCTCCCAAAGTAATGTCGCCAAATTCGATTCCTAATTTTTGGGCGGCTACCTCCAAAACTGAACGTTCAGCAAGCGATATCCCTTCCAGCACAGCTGCAAGAAACTCAGAGCGCGCTGCTGCTGCATCAACAAAATTAAATGAGCCACGAATATCAGTTCGCCATATCGGTGCGCGCTCGCCACTTATGTATGGCAAGAAAATTGGCACGGATTCTAAATTTGCCTGATCTGCTTCAGCCATGACTTCAGCTATTGAAATATTAAACAACTTCGCTACCCAATCAACTGCAGCACCACTTGACTGGGTGGGGCCATAAACCACAGTGGTTGGTGAGCAAGTTTTTGGAATTACATACAATCCTTGCGCATCTTGAATATCTTGATCTGTAGATATTCCTACAATCGCTGAAGTTCCAGTAATAATAAAGGCTTTTGATTCAGTTAACGCCCCTATTGAAAGCATTCCACACATTGCATCTGATAGCCCAACGCTCACGGGAATCTCAGCGGTATTCAGTCCTAACTGTGCAGCTGCTGCAGCTGAAACATTTCCTCTAGTTGCAGTCCCTGATTTTATGACAGGAAGTACGGCTGTATCCCAACCTATAAACTCAAATACTTCAGGTATTGCAGCGCTAGTTAGCACATTGCAAAGTCCTTTAGATGACCAAGGATCTGAAATTGCGGATCCAGTTAATTTAAAACCTAGGTAGTCTTTTGGTTGTAGCACCCATCTAGTTTGATTAAGCACCTCCTGATGGTTCTGCGCAATCCAAAATAATTTTGCAGGACAGCCAGATGGAGCCCATGGCAGCGAAGTGCCAATCCATGGAGCTGGGTTTCCAAATCGTTCAACTAGCTTTGCAGCTTCAAGTGTTGCTCTACTGTCTTGCCAGATTAAAACTGGAAATGTTGGCTCCCCCATTTGATCAATACAAACCACCGAAGGTGTTTGCCCAGAGAGTCCAATTGCAATTACCTTACTAGCCAAATCGGCCGCCTGTGCAAATATGCTCTTAACTGCATCCCAGTAATCAGTTGCTGATTGTTCGGCAACTCCGCCCGATTCATATTTAGTGGTCAGCTTATGTTCAACTCGCCTTAAAACTTCACCAGTTGTCGTGATAAATAATGCTTTTACCGATGATGTTCCTACATCCAATCCAACTAATACCTGCTCGGACACGAATCACTCCAATTAACTAAATTATTGAGTATCAGCGTAAATTGTAATCTTAGTTAAAACAAGAAATATATTAAACTAATTTGTATGCTTTAACTAACTCGTAAACATTAGGAGAGTTATGAGTGATGTTAGTGTTAATAAAGAGGTACCGTTACCAGAAGCTAGAGAGCTCGGAATAAAGTTATTAGTTAAAGTGGGAACTCCTGTTAAGTATGCACAACTAATTACTGACTCACTCATCGAAGCGCAAGCAGTTGGTCATGCATCACATGGACTAATTCGGTTACTACAGTACTCAAGCTCTGTAGTTGAAGGGTCAGTTAAAGCCGATGTCTCACCATATGTGAAGTCTGAAACAACTTCTGCAGTAGTAATTGATGGGGCATGGGGTTGGGGTCAGATTGCATGTCAGCTAGCTGTGGAGCAAGTTACCAAAAAGGCAAAAACAACTGGAATTGCTGTTGCCACAATTCAAAACTGCAATCACATCGGACGACTTGGTGAATACGTTGAGCACCTAGCCAACCAAGACTTGATAGCAATGATGTGGTGCAACGGGGATCCAGCTGTTGCAGCTTTTGGTGGCAGAGAGCGACTTTTTGGTACCAACCCATTTGCAGCATCAATTCCAACTTCAGCAAAGCCGGTAGTAATTGATTTTGCAACAGCAGCTAGCGCTGAGGGCAAACTGCGAGTTGCTAAAGCCAATGGGCAACAAATTCCCCCAAATACGGTAATTGATGCTGCGGGAAATCCAAGCCAAGATCCAAATGACTTTTATAACGGTGGCTCACTGCTGCCATTTGGAGGGCATAAGGGTTACTGCTTGACTTTGATGATCGAACTACTTGGCGGCTCACTCTCCCAGATCCATCCAAATGTCAGCCCTAATTACACCTATGGTTGGGGAACCGTTTTAATTGCAATGGACCCAACCGCACTTGTTCCAATGGATTTGTTCTTAGTTGATGTTGATCATGCTACAGAAGTTGTACGAGCAACTAAACCAAGCGATCCTGCAAATCCAGTTTTGATTCCAGGAGATATTGAGAATGCAAATCGTGCGAAAGTTACAACTCATTTGACAGTTTCAACTGCGGTGTGGAATTCCTTGCAAGAACTTGCAACCAGTTGACTAGGCCATTGACGAGTGCTACAAAATTTTTCTATAGTTATGTCACTTCAATGATTGGAAAATTATGAGTTATTCAGATAGTACTAAAAAGTTAGTTCTAATCACAGGTGCTGCCAACGGAATTGGATTAGCAACTGCGAGAAAACTGGCCAGCTCTGGTCACGATTTGTTTATCCTAGACAAAGATGAAGCCCCACTTGAAGCTGCAGTAGCAGAGCTAAGTGCGCTAGGAGCAAAAACTAAATCATTAGTTTTGGATCTGAGTAAATCAGATCAAATAATTCCAGCGCTAGATGCTGCATTAGCTGGAGCTGTGGTTGATCAACTAATTAATAATGCCGGTGTAGGTTTTGCACGAAATGTAGAAAGCACTTCATTTGATGAGTGGGATTTAACAATAGATATAAATCTCAAAGCAGTTTTTGTGATGTGTAAATACTTTGTACCCAAAATGGTTGCAGCTGGCGGTGGGGAGATTGTGAATGTGGCTTCAGCAGCATCAATTATTGGTTTGAAGAACCGGGTTGCATATTGCGCCTCAAAAGCAGGGGTTGCAGGCCTTACGAGAGCAATCTGCGCCGACCATGCAGCTGAGGGAATTCGAATAAATGCAATTGCGCCTGGAACTGTAGATTCAACTTGGATTGCAAAAATATTAGCTGATGCTCCAGATCCTGTAGCTACCAGAAAATTAATGGAAGCCAGACAGCTCGATGGACGAATGGGAACTCCTGAAGAAGTTGCAAACGGAATTGCATTTCTGCTTAGCCCTGAAGGTAGATTTGTTAATGGCAGTTTATTTGTAATGGATGCGGGGTTAACTGCAGTATGACAACTTCACCACGTGGAGTTATCGCAGTGCTGCGCACAAACTCAGCAGCTGATGCTTTAACCCTAGGTCGAGCCTTGGCCGATACTGATGTAATCGCAATTGAAGTCACCATGACCGTGCCAGATGCCCCAAAGGTAATTGAGCAATTAATTGGTGAGGGAGTTGCTCGAGTTGGTGTTGGCACAGTTAGAACTGTTGATCAAGTTAAGAAGCTAGCAAAAATTGGCAGCAGCTTCATTGTTTCACCACATCTTGACGCTGAGGTAGTTAAAGCTGCGGTAGATTTAGGAATTCCAACTACACCAGGTTGCCTAACCCCATCTGAGATGGTTAAAGCAATTCAACTTGGCGCAAGTTCAGTGAAGATTTTTCCAATCAATTCAGTTGGTGGGCTGGACTTTGTTAATTATGTATTAGAACCGCTGCCAGATCTACCACTTGTAGTTTCCGGTGGAGTTACTCCAGCAGAAGTAAATTCGTATCTTGCAGCTGGCGTTGTTGGGGTATGCCTTGGTGGTGCTTTATGGACCCAAGAGATTGTTAGCACTGGTGATGTTGGCGCTGCAAAAGCTTATGCCCAGCAAGCGCTAGCAAAAATTGCAGCTTATTAATTAATCCCAGCTTTTGGATCTAGCTGGGCTAATGCTGGCGCGCCTCGGAAAACTTCAGGCTCGCCAGCAAGCAGCTCTGAAACTTGAGACCTAAAGTTATTTAAATGAGAGCTATCTCGGTGCAGAATGTAATCTGCTTCAGAGTTAAAAAATTCAACTAATACGAAGCTGTGTGGTTGATTTGGGTCTTTAACTAAAATGTATTTGAGCAATCCTGCTTCAAGCCAGCTTGCTTTCGCGGTTTGAGTTATTAATTCTTGCAGCTGCTGCTGGGTTTCAGGTTTTGCAGTTAATTTAGCAATTACTACAAAGCTCATTGCAAAAACTTAACATGTTTTGGCTCAAGTTCAGCCACATTGCTTACACCTAATAATCTCATAGTGCGTGACATTTGATTAGTTAATATCTCAAGTGATCGCTCCGCGCCTAACTGGCCGCCGGCCATCAGTCCATATAGGTAGGCGCGACCTACCCAGGCGAACTTAGCTCCATGAGCTAGCGCAGTGACCACATCTGCGCCATGCATAATTCCAGTATCAATATGAATTGGCTTATCTTTACCAACTGCTTTAACAGTTTCTTGCAACTGATACAGCGGCACTGGAGCTCTATCGAGCTGTCTGCCGCCATGATTTGAAAGCATAATTGCGTCAGCGCCATGATCAAAAGCTAACTTGGCATCTTCAACTGTCTGAATGCCTTTAACTACTAAATTGCCGCTCCAATATTCGCGAATCCACTTTAAATCTTGATAATCAATAGTTGGGTCAAACATGCTATCAATCAATTCAGCAACCGTGCCGGGCCATTCGCCTAGCGAAGCAAATTCCAATTTTGGTTTTGTTAGAAAATTCCACCACCAACCAACTCGTGGTGCGGCATTTAACATTGTTTTCAAAGTTAAAGTTGGTGGCACAGTTAGGCCATTTCGCACATCGCGCAATCTGGCCCCGGCAACTGGAACATCAACGGTTAACATCAAAGTGTCAACGCCTGCTTTCGCTGCCCGATCTACTAGCGCCATGCTTTTCTCGCGGTCTTTCCACATATAAAGCTGAAACATGTTGCGACCAGTTGGCGCTGCCTGCATCACATCTTCAATAGAAGTTGTGCCCATGGTTGAAAGACAGAATGGAATACCAAACTTTGCAGCTGCCCTGCTACCAGCAACTTCACCTTCAGTATTCATCATTCGAGTGAATCCAGTTGGTGCTATCCCTAGTGGAAAAGCTGAAGCTTTGCCAAATAAATCAACTGCAGTATCTAACTGCGAGACATCTCGCAGCACATTTGGTTGAAACTCCACATTGCGATAGGCATCCCGAGCTCGCTGCAAACTAATCTCATCTTCAGCAGCACCATCTGTGTAATCAAAAGCTGGCGTTGGCGTGCAGCTTTTTGCTGCATTGCGAAGATCATAAATAGTTAGCGCTCGTTTAACTCGGCGTTTTTTCGCGCTGAATTCAGGTTTGCGAAACTTGGGTAGCAAGTTTGGCATTAGCCCACTCCTAAACTAAGTAGTTCAGATATTAGTAGCTAAGCACTTTACGTAACGCTGCTTCTATATCCGAAATCGATGGAATAGTAGCTTCCACCATCCCAGGATCTGCACTAAGCGGAGCTCGTTGTGCTCCAACTCGAACTATTGGACCCTTCAGCGAATCAAATGCAGCCTCAGATGCAGTAGCAGCGATTTCAGCAGTGATTGAAGCAAACAGCGGCGCTTCATCAACAACCACCATGCGACCAGTTCGCTTAACTGCCTCAATTACTGCATCCATATCCATTGGGAACAGTGTTCTTAAGTCCAAAATCTCAACCTGCTTGCCTTCAGCAGCTAAAGTTTCAGCAGCTTTCATGGCTGGAATCAAGGTGTAGCCGTAGGTAACCAAAGTCGCATCTGCACCTTCTCGAGCGATGCGAGCTTTGCCAAACGGAACTAAATCTTCTGGCCCACCAATAGGACCGCGCATGCCAGTTAATTTTTTGTGCATCATAAATATAACTGGATCATCAGCGCGTAGCGCAGTTTTTAGCAGCCCTTTAACATCCCATGGTGTTCCTGGCACTGCAACAGAGAGTCCTGGGGTGTGCGCAAAAAATGACTCAAAACTATTGTTGTGATGCGCACCTGCTTGAGCAATTCCAGATGTTGCACGAATAATTAGCGGAACTGAGCCATTAAACATATATCGAATATGGGCTGCTTGATTAATAATTTCATCCATTGCGCCTAACGCAAAGTCCATGAAATTTAAATCTACAACTGGGCGCATGCCATACATCGCTGCGCCAACTCCAGCTGCGATCATGGCTGCTTCTGAAATTGGGGTATCTCTTACCCGCTCGCCACCAAACTCTTGTGCAATTCCTTTAACCTGAGCAAAGTGTCCACCGCGCTCTTGTAGGTCTGTGCCCATGATGAATATTTTTGGATTGTTATTCATCTCCTCGCGAATACCCGATTGATAAGCCTCAGAGTATGTTGGTTCACTTGCCATGATTAACCTCTCAACTTTCCAGAATCAACATTTAGCATTACGTCAGCTGGATCTGGATTCGGTGAGTTTTCAGCAAACTCCACGGCATCTTTAATTTCAGCTTCCACACTCGCGGTCATCTCATCAAATGTTGCTTGATCTAATAAACCATCAGCAAATAATCTAGCTGCAAGTTGATCAATAGGATCACGATTGGTTCGCCAATCTTCAATCTCTTCTAAAGTTCGATACTGCCCTTTTTCGCCAACGTTGTGTCCGTAATAGCGATAAGTAACCGCATTTAAAAATGTTGGACCATTGCCAGCTAGCGCAAAATCACGCGCCTTAGCTACTGCATCTTTAACTTCGAGCACATTTTGGCCATCAATTGTTGATGCTGGCAACCCAAATCCACTAGCGCGCTTTGGTAGGTCGCCACCAGCGGTTACACGTTCAATGAAAGTTTCAACAGCATATTGATTGTTATCAACTACCACAATTAAAGGTAGCTTCCAGATCGCAGCCATATTTACAGCTTCCCAGGTGCGGCCGGTATTCATACCACCATCTCCAACAAACCCAACTGCTACTTTTTTATCGCCAGCAAGTTTGATGCCAAGTGCAGCACCCATACCAATACCCATGCCTGCGCCCACAATTCCGTTACCACCAAAGTGGCCGCGAGCAACATCGCCAAGGTGCATTGATGCACCACGACCCTTAGATACTCCGGTTGCTTTAGTCATTAACTCTGCCATCACTTCACGCGCACTAAATCCTTTTGCCAAGGTGTGATGGTGAGACCGGTGTGTTGTAGCAATTACATCGTCAGGGGCAAGAGCACTCATCACGCCAACGGCAACCGCCTCTTGGCCTGATGAGTTATGCATACCACCAGAAACTTTTCCCCGAAGTGTCAGCTTGTCGGCAGTTTCTTCAAAATTGCGAATCATCATCATCATTCGCAACATGGCTAGCATTTCTTCTCTTGTCCCCATGACTTCTCCTACCATTCCCTTATTCAGATTCGCCTGGCGCTAAAACAACAGTAATGGTTTCACCAACCGGTACCGAAGCCCCCACTTCGAATCGGTGCTTACCAACAGTTCCTGCTGTTTCACATGCAACTTCAACTTGCGCTTTATCCGTCTCAATAAGTGCAATGACATCTCCAGCGTTCACAGCATCACCTGGATGCTTTAGCCATTTTTCTAAATAAGCCTCTTCCATCGCCATGCCCAGCGCAGGAATGAACACTTCTTCCATTGTGATGCTCCTTAACTAATTAGATCTTGGGTCAACAGCTAAGCGACCGTGAGTTATTGATTTAGATTTGTGATATTCAAAAACATCTTTTGCTGACCACTGCACTAGCCGAGGTCCAGCAACTTCGGAGTACCAGGCAATATGGCTGCTTAGGATCAAATTAGGAGCACCGCGAAGCACTGAATTTTCAGGTAGCGGTTCGGCTTCAAAAACATCCAAACCAGCAGCTGAGATTTTACCTGAGGCAAGTGCAGCAGCTAAAGCTATTTCATCGATTAATCCACCGCGAGAAACGTTAACCAACATTGCGCCATCTTTCATAACAGAAATTGCACGCGCATCGATTAAATTCTTAGTTTCTGGAGTAAGTGGTGAATGCAGCGAAATCACATCAGAACGCTTTAATATTTCATCAACAGATGAAACTAATTCAAAATCAAATGAATCTGCTTTTAGCATTGGGTCATATCCAATAACTTCAGTAAAGAAAGGTCGCATCTTGGTCATCAGCGCATGGCCAATTCGACCGCAACCAATCACGCCTAACACTGAATTCTCAAGTGACATTACCCTTGGAAAATCCTGCGTTCGCCAACCATTGCTGCGCAAGTCTTGATCTGATTGCAACAGCACTCGATTTGAAGCCAGAATCATTGCGGCAGCATGGTTAGAAACTTCATCAATTGCATAGGCTGGCTGATGCACTACTGCAATGCCATGTTCCTTAGCTGCATCTAAATCTATATTGTCTAGCCCAACTCCCATTCGACCAATTGATTCAACCGAACTTGCCAGCGCTGCAATTTTTTCGCGAGTAACTGGTTGCACTGCAACAAGCAATGAGGTCGCGCCTTCAGTTAATTCTGCAACTTCAGCTGGAGTGTCAATGGACCCAGGTCGCAATTCAAAACCTAATTCTTTTGCAAGTGGATCAATCCAGTTTGGCATTGCAATAGATCCAGTTGCTACTGCAAATATAGGTTTTGTCATTTTGCTCCATTTGTAATTTCTTTTTGGTAACTGTGGTGAAGCGTAGACTTGCCTAAAGTGCAAGTCAACACGATGAAACCAAACTGCAACCAAACTTGGTGTGGTAACGAATTCATAATTTGCTTAGATATTAAATCGTTACCAGAGATGGACTTCTTCACCTCAATCCAACTAAGGTGAACCCAATGATTTTTCTAATCTTGGAATGGTGACTAATTGGTATCACCCATTTTTGATCTAAGCGGGAAAACAGCGCTTATTACTGGAGCTCGAAGGGGTATTGGTAAGGCAATCGCGGTAGCTTTCGCAGCTCAGGGTGCGGACATAATTGGCGTTAGTGCCCAACTAGGTGAAGGTCCAAGTGAAGTTGAAGACCAAGTTAAGGCACTTGGGCGCAGGTTTACTGCAATAAAATGTGATTTTGCTAACCCAGCTGAAGTTAAAGCCCTAACTGAGAAATTAACTGATTTAAAAATTGATATTTTGGTCAATAATGCGGGAATAACTCAGCGCACCCCAACCCTTGAGCACACTAATGAGATGTGGGATCAAGTCATGCAGGTGAATTTAACTGCACCGTTTGTGTTGGCCCGTGAAGTTGGTAAACAAATGGTAGAGCGAAAAAGCGGAAAGATAATCTTTATTGGCTCACTTTGGACACTACAGGGTGGATTAAATGTGGTTAGTTATGCCGCCTCAAAGCATGGAATTGGCGGCATCACCAAAGCTATTTCCAATGAGTGGGCGCAGCATGGGGTTAATGTAAATGCAATTGCACCAGGCTTTATTGAAACTGATATAAATTCTAATTTAAAAACCGATATGCCTGAGCGTTATGCATTCATCAATAGTCGCATTACTGCCAAGCGATGGGGAAAGCCAGAAGATATTGCAGGAGCTGCGGTGTTCTTAGCTTCACCAGCTGCTGAATATGTGCATGGAATTGTGTTGTCAGTTGATGGAGGTTGGTCCGCCAACTAAATGAGTCTTTCTGCTGCTGGGGATCACATCTCATCTCATCGCCATCGTGACATTATTTACTTAATTACTATCAATACCTCTGCATTGATCCTTAACCCAATTGTGGTCGCCTATGCCATAGATCCGGTGCTAGTTACCTTCTGGCGTTGTTTTTTTGGGGCGCTAATTTTTTTTCCAATTGCGCTTTTCACTCAACCAAAGTTCTATAAAAACATAACTAACTCACAATGGGGTTATATGTTGTTGGCAGGAGTTGCACTAGCGATCCATTTCATAGGATTAATGCAAGGTTTGTATCAAGTTAGCCTTGGGGTTGCGCTCACAATTATGTCAACTGGCGCAATCTGGGTTGGATTAATTGGCATATTTTTATTAAAGCAATTCTTAACTACCGGCCAATGGGCAGGCTTGGCTTTAGGTATCAGCGGCATTGTGCTTTATGCCTATGTTGGAAGTTCTTTTGAAGCTGATAACTTAGCTGCGCTGCTATGGCTGTTAGCTTCAGCCTCATCTGGTGCGGTATATGTTGTGATTGGTCAAAAGGTTCGCGCAACCATGACTAATTTTGCTTATGTCGCAGTAATTTTTGCGGTTGCTGCAGTTGTTTCGCTGGGTTATTCCCTAATTACCCAGCGGCCAATTCTGGTTGAGAAAAGTAGTGACTGGATAGGTATTTTGTTAATCACTTTTTTTGGTCAAATTTTGGTTCACACAGTTTCAAATCTTTACTTAAAGCATGGTGAAGCAGCGCTGCTGCAACTAACCATGTTAATTCAAATTCCGCTGGTTGCCATAATTGGTTGGGTTATATTTAATCAGCGAATTGGATTACAGGTAATTCCGGCGTTGGTGCTAACAATTGGTGGCTTAGTAATTTATAACCTTGCTCAACCAAGAACTGGCTGATGCAGATATGAGCTTTTCAGCAAAAAAATCCAGAATAATTTGGTGGCAGAATGAATTTTAAAGGTGCCAGCAATCGCATTGCTGATCATCCATTTCGTGATGTTGCATATTTACTTATTATTCAGTTATCTGCGCTAGTTGTAAGTCCGATTGTGCTGGCTTATGCGATGGATCCTTTGGTAGTGACATTCTGGCGTTGCCTTATTGCTGCATTATTTTTCTTACCATTGGCATTTATAGGAGAGCCAAGATTTTATCGAGCTATCAATAAAAAGCAGTGGGGTTTAATGCTGATTGCTGGACTCGCGCTCGCAATTCATTTAATCACATACATGGAAGGTTTGTATCAAGTTAGTTTGGCAGTTTTTTACACCATTATGTCAACTGGAACCATCTGGGTTGGTGTGTTATCCATGCTGCTTTTCAAACAAACTCTGACAGCTGGCCAGTGGGCGGGATTGCTGGCTGGATTTGGTGGCATTGTGCTTTATGCATACTATGCAAGTTCATTTTCAGCAAAGAATCTAATTTCACTGCTATTACTGCTAATCGCAGCCATAACTCATGCGCTGTATATGATTATTGGACAACAAGTTAGATCCACAGTTACAAACTTTTCATATGTTGCAATTGTTTTTTCAATTTCAACGCTAATTGCACTCGGTTATGCGTTACTAACTCAGAGTTCGCTTATGGTACAAACAAATCAAGAATGGCTTGGTATTGCTTTAATCGCCTTCATTGGTCAGATCGTGGTTCATGCGATGACTAATCTGTATCTAAAACACGGCCAAGCAGCAGTATTGCAGCTGGTTGGATTAACCAAAATCCCAATTATTGCGCTTATTGGTTGGTGGTTGTTTGAACAAAAAGTGAGCTTGGCAGTTATTCCAGCTTTGATATTAACTATCACTGGTTTAGTGATTTATAACCTGGCGCAACCAAAAACTAGTTAGCTTTTAGGCATCCCTGGATGTGAGCCACCAGCATTCTTAGCCAAGTTGCCACCATCAAATGGAATCAGTGCACCAGTAATAAATGAAGATGCATCAGATGCCATCAAAACTGACAGACCTTTTATTTCATCTGGCTGTCCTAATCTTCCAATTGGCAGACCGCGCAGCCAGAAGTTTTCAATATCTGGATCATTCTCAATTCGTTTCTCCATTTGTGGATTCATTATCTGTCCTGGCAAAATGGCATTAACACGAACCCCTCTGCTGCTCCATTCGGTGCTGAGCTCTCGAGTCATCTGAATAACTGCGCCCATTGACATGCTGTATGCAATATGGCCGCGACCTAACGCATTCATTGATGCTAAAGAACCAATATTGACAATGCTGCCTTTGCCTTGCTTCAACATTCGTTTACCAGCATGCTGACACATATAAAAACGTCCAATAACTAAATTCTGAACAACCTGCTTAACTGTGTCCATCGAAATCTCTTCTGGTTTACCTAGTGCCCCATTGCCGGCAACATTTCCCAGAAAATCAACTCTGCCAAAATGCTTATCTAATTTCTCCCATAACTGATCTATCGCTGCCAGATCAGATACATCACATACTTCAGCAACAATTTTTCTACCTAGATACGCTAACTCTCTCGCGGTTCGCTCCACACCACCTTGATCTATATCAACAAGCAGAACATCAGCGCCTGCTTCGGCAACCGCAGTTGCCATAGCTTTACCCATGCCACTGGCAGCACCAGAGACCACTGCAACTCGGCCAGTTAGGTCAAACATTTCTAATCCCATAATGCTCCCTTGCTCAAGCTGAGATAATTCAGGCAATTCAAACTGCGGTTCGATTAATCTCAGCCTCAATAAAACTATTACTTACTTAGATTAGGTGCGGTAACGATTCCCCAGCAATAGTTGAGCTGAACTGAGTTCATCTTGAGAAATAAATACGATGCCTAGCCAGCTGAGCTAAAGGCCCTAAATTGCACTTTCACGCTTAAATCGTAAGGACTCTACCAGTTCCCAACTCCCCTCTAAGGCGCGTGGGAGCTACGGTCACGCTGGCTGGATTACTGCCCCAACGGGAAAGAAACCAACTTCTAATTAGCTACCAATTTAATAAGTTCAATCACAAAAATGTGAAAAGGCCTATTGGGTAGCATCACCAGCCAATGCTCCATGTTCTGGTGTAGCTGTTGTAAATATTGTTACCTGAAACAGTAAGTCGCAAAGTGAGATTCCCAGTCTGCCAGTTCCTTCCCACCTTGATTGGATTACCGCTTTTGGATGAGTATTGTCTTGTATCTGCGGTATTTTCAGATATTGTCCCGCGTTCACGATTAGCACCTTCTAATGACCAAGTAATTGTGCCATAAGAATTGGATGCGGTAATCCAGGGCGAATAATTCCAAGCCTGCCCACTTGTAGCTCTACTAACATTACTTGGAACTCCAGAAATTGAAGGATTTTGATTTACTTTTGAAATTACAAAACTGCGTGTAACTGGATCTGCTGCCGAATAATTGAGTGATTGCCCAGGTTGTGATGCGGTAATGGAGCAAGTTCCTGAAGCAACCTGATCAACCTGACCGGAAACAATGCTGCAAACGGCTGGTGTATT
Organism: Candidatus Nanopelagicales bacterium; assembly: GCA_030834185.1. Taxonomy (GTDB): domain Bacteria; phylum Actinomycetota; class Actinomycetes; order S36-B12; family UBA5976; genus AcAMD-5. Next base: position 37 of record JAURFT010000011.1, on the reverse strand, counting down.
TGAGGTTAGGGTCACTGCAAGCCCAGAGGAGGCGGTG
>JAURFT010000117.1:306-547 GCA_030834185.1 Candidatus Nanopelagicales bacterium | reverse complement strand
TTTTCCTGCAACATACTCGGCGATTAATCGCTCATCACCTTTACCTTCACCGTAATTAACGCTTGGAATCTGAATCATCTCTTGGCAGAACAAAACTGTTTCTTCTTCTAACTGCGCTATTTGATCTGCGGTTAACTTCATCCCTAAATCCTATCTAAGTTGGATTTCCCTTGAATTACTATTAGGTTAAAATACAAAGATGTCCGGGTGGCGGAATTGGCAGACGCGCTAGCTTGAGGTG
>JAURFT010000117.1:0-296 GCA_030834185.1 Candidatus Nanopelagicales bacterium | reverse complement strand
CTTAGGGGTTCAACTCCCCTCCCGGACACAAGTATTTGACCTAATCAATAAGATGGAGTGGTGAGCAAAAATTTGAATGATTTAATCCGAGTGATTCCTGATTTTCCTAAACCTGGAATTAGTTTTAAGGATATAACTCCCCTGATAGCAAATGGTGAAGCTTTCTTGAATGTATCCAAACAAATAGCTCAATTAAGTCGAGAATGCGACTACATCGCAGGTATTGAAGCTCGTGGATTCATTTTTGCATCCTCTACATGCGCACTTACTGGAAAGGGATTTATTCCAATTCGAAA
>JAURFT010000116.1 GCA_030834185.1 Candidatus Nanopelagicales bacterium | reverse complement strand
ATAATTTGTTTTTTTATGAAAATCGTAATATAAATTATCAGTCATCCATTCATCCCAATTAGGTAGGCTAAATTTATATTCATAGTTTGGTTTTTTACCAACTATGTCTACTATTGTCCCCGTAATTGGAAGTATGAAGCTATTAAAAACACCTTGCATTTGCGCAGCACTTTTAAAAGTTTGCCCCCTTCTTAATGTATTACTTGGTTTTGCTGCGGGTGTTGGTGTTGGTGTTGGTGTTGGTGTTGGTGTAGGTGTTGGTGCGGGTGTTGGTGCACTTGGTGTGCTTTTAGTTGCATTATCTAAATATAATGAAATAGCATTATATAAAGGCGTTTCTAAACCTACCCTTGACTTGTAAACAGAAAAAGTAAAATAGTATGTATTAACTTTTAAAAATGGGTCATAAATATTTTGATAAGTGCATTTCAATTTTGTATTACTATCCTTATTAATATATTCACAAATTGCTTCTGCTTGCGTTTCAGTAATATCTGTTTGTTTTATAGAAAAAGCCCTTGATGTTTTGGTTATCGCAGTTACTTGGAAAAA
>JAURFT010000115.1 GCA_030834185.1 Candidatus Nanopelagicales bacterium | reverse complement strand
AGCAAGGCTAGAATCTCGTCAATTGACTTGAGAACAGGATCAGACGGATCCTTACCAACAGCATAGGCGCTAAATTTATTTAAAGTTTGGTCGCTTTCGATAATTTTGGCTGGAATACCCACAGCAGTAGAATCTTCAGGAATGTCGGACACAACGACGGCATTAGAACCTATCTTCGAATTTTTACCTATTATTATTGGACCCAATACTTTGGCCCCTGCACCAATCACGACGTTATCACCAAGTGTTGGATGTCTTTTGCCTTTTTTCCAAGTTGTACCTCCAAGCGTTACTCCATGGTAAAGGGTACAATCATTACCAATAATTGAAGTTTCTCCTATCACAACTCCCATGCCATGATCAATAAAAAATCTTTGCCCAATTTTTGCACCCGGATGTATTTCTATCCCAGTGAGAAAGCGTCCAAGATGCGAAACCATGCGTGCAATCAATTTTAATTTCAATAACCACAAACGGTGAGCAAGCCGATGTAAAAGGACGGCATGGACCCCAGGGTAGGTCATCAAAATTTCAATAAAGTTTCGAGCTGCAGG
>JAURFT010000114.1 GCA_030834185.1 Candidatus Nanopelagicales bacterium | reverse complement strand
GGAACGTTTAATGTCGATGATTTCAAATCAATCACAGGCAAGTAAAGTTGCCACATCAGAACCTAAGAAAGGGTCAAACCCAATGAGTAGCGCCACAGCTTCTAGAAAACCAAGCGAGCCATTGAAGTTCGTGGACCCAGTCTTTACCCTTAAAGATGTTGCTGTCTCATATGGAGACTTTGTTGCAGTCAGTGATGTAAATATGCAGATTCCATCTCATGACATCACAGCCTTTATCGGTCCCTCTGGTTGTGGCAAGTCAACGCTGCTTAGGACTTTAAATAGAACTAATGACCTTATCCCGGGCGCAAAAGTTCATGGCTCACTTTTTTATCATGATGCAGACCTCTATCACCCAAGTGCAAGCGCAGTTGAGGTAAGAAGGCGCATTGGTATGGTTTTCCAGAAGCCAAATCCATTTCCTAAGAGCATCTATGAAAATATCGCCTTTGGTCCAAAAGTAAATGGCAGACCTAAGAAGTCAGAGCTAGATGACATTGTGGAGAAATCTCTTAAATCAGCAGCGCTCTGGGATGAAGTTAAAGATCGCTTAAA
>JAURFT010000113.1:285-556 GCA_030834185.1 Candidatus Nanopelagicales bacterium | reverse complement strand
AATTGAAAATATCCAAATTATAAGAAAAAATATCCAAATCTCAACCAAACTAGCCAAATTTGTCAAATTTCAAGCAAAAACAGCTAAATACTCAGAAATGAAAAAATAAAACCTCAAAATTTGCGGCACTTACGTTAGAGCGGCTGGTATTGTTAGAGCGGCTGCTATGTTTTTACGGCTTTTTAAAAATATTTTTGTTGACATTTTGCTTCAAATTTGACCAATTTTGCTTCATATTTGACTACTATTTCTTGAAATGTAGCTAATATTG
>JAURFT010000113.1:0-276 GCA_030834185.1 Candidatus Nanopelagicales bacterium | reverse complement strand
ACACTTTTAACCATATTTTAGACTAAACAGTTCATAGCGCAGAAGTTACGTTAGCGCGGCTGGTGTGTCAGCGCGGCTGGTGTGATAGAGCGGCACTTACTCAGCATTGAAAAAATAAAACCTCCAAATTTGCGGCACTTACGTTAGAGCGGCTGGTGTAATTAGAGCGGCACTTGTTTTAGCATTTACGGTACGGTAGTTGTTTTGCCGCTGTCAGTTTGTTTTGATTTCAGAGCGTTATCTACCGACGTTGCCAGACGTTTGCGGCGCGCTTTT
>JAURFT010000112.1 GCA_030834185.1 Candidatus Nanopelagicales bacterium | reverse complement strand
AAGGCCGTGATCAAGCAGCAAAGCGTTGGATAAGTGGAGATCGCGGTCCTGATACTCCGATGGCGCAATTTGCTCCAAAGAATTGTGGAACTTGCGGCTTCTATCTACCTATCGCTGGCTCATTTAGGGCGGCCTTTGGCGTCTGTGCCAATGCCATATCCCCTGAGGATGCTCGCGTAGTTGCGGTAAATCATGGATGCGGCGCCCATTCAGAGGCGATAAACTAGAGCCCTGTCCGCAGAGCGCGGCGCACATGACACCTAAAAAGAATTTATAAATAAGGAGGTTGCTCTCATGCCAGTTGGGCGCGTGAAATGGTTTAGCTTGGAGAAAGGCTTTGGCTTTATCTCATCTGATGAGGGCGAAGATGTTTATCTTGCCGCATCTGCACTTCCTGAAGGTGTTAGCACGGTTAAGCCTGGAACTAAGTTGGAATTTGGTGTTGCAGAGGGACGCAAAGGACCACAGGCGCTATCTATTCGAATTATTGAAGCCCCGCCATCTCTAGCTAACACAAGAGCTGGAGCTGATGATTTAGCGGTAATCATTGAAGAAT
>JAURFT010000111.1 GCA_030834185.1 Candidatus Nanopelagicales bacterium | reverse complement strand
GGAGCGAATCTTGGAGCGCCAAATTTGAGCATAGCCAAGAAAGAATCTCTGATCTCCGCTAAAGCCATCAATTACTGGAGCTTGCTTTCCACCAAGTGAAATTTGATATGCCTTATAGGCAATAGTTGATCCGCCAAGATCTCCGATATTTTCACCGATTGTCAGAGCGCCATTTACTTTAGTATCTGGCACCTCCTCAGGAGCAAGAGCGTTGTATTGCTCAATTAATTTTGAAGTTCGCTTTTCAAATTCCACTCTATCTTGATCACTCCACCAATTAGATAAATTGCCATCGCCATCATAACGAGATCCTTGATCATCAAAGCCATGGCCGATTTCATGGCCAATTACAGCGCCAATTCCGCCGTAATTAGCAGCATCATCAGCCTCAGGATCAAAAAATGGTGGCTGCAATATCGCTGCTGGGAAAACGATCTCATTCATCAGCGGGTGGTAGTAGGCATTAACAGTTTGCGGAGTCATTAACCACTCGCTCTTATCGACTGCTTTTCCAACTTTGCTATATTCATAATCATTTCTAAACTTTGAGATTCTGGCTA
>JAURFT010000110.1 GCA_030834185.1 Candidatus Nanopelagicales bacterium | reverse complement strand
AAAGCATGGTGTTGGCGTTAAATGCGCAACTATTACTCCGGATGAGGCTCGCGTTGAAGAGTTTAAGTTGAAAAAAATGTGGAAATCCCCAAATGGAACTATCCGCAATATTTTAGGCGGCGTAATTTTCCGCGAACCAATCATCATTAAGAATGTTCCGCGCTTAATTCCACACTGGACAAAGCCAATTGTGATTGGCCGTCATGCATTTGGAGATCAATACCGGGCAACAGATTTTAAAGTTCCAGGTCCAGGAAAGTTAACAGTAACTTTCACACCAACTGATGGTTCTAAGCCAATGGAGTTTAATGTTTTTGATTTTCCTTCATCTGGCGTAGCAATGGCTATGTATAACTTGGATGATTCAATTAGAGATTTTGCAAGAGCATCATTTAACTACGGCTTAATCCGTAAGTACCCCGTGTTTCTTTCGACGAAAAATACAATTCTTAAGGCATACGATGGTCGATTCAAAGATATTTTTGCGGAAGTTTTTGAGAAAGAGTTTAAGGCAGAGTTTGCTAAGAATAATCTTGAGTACGACCACCGTTTAATTGATGACATGGTTGCCACCTCA
>JAURFT010000109.1 GCA_030834185.1 Candidatus Nanopelagicales bacterium | reverse complement strand
TGGTCAATTAGGCGAAGAGGAGTGGGCAAAGATGGCCCGCCGAATGGGTGAAATTTCAGACGCACCATTATTTATCGATGATTCACCAAATCTTTCACTGATGGAGATCAGAGCAAAGGCGAGAAGATTAAAGCAGCGCCATAATTTAAAGTTGATTGTGATCGATTACCTACAACTTATGACTAGCGGCAAGCGAGTTGAAAACCGTCAGCAAGAGGTCTCTGAGTTCTCTCGCCAATTAAAGTTATTAGCTAAAGAGTTAAATGTGCCAGTTGTTGCAATCTCTCAGTTAAACCGTTCGCCAGAGCAGCGATCAGATAAGAAGCCAATGCTTTCAGATCTTCGTGAATCTGGATCGATCGAACAAGATGCCGACGTGGTTATCTTGCTACACCGTGAAGATTTATATGATTCACAAAATAGATCAGGAGAGGCTGACTTAATTGTGGCAAAGCATCGAAACGGTCCAACTAGAACCATTGTGGTCTCAGCACAATTACACCTTGCTAGATTTACCGATATGGCTGCAACCTTTACTACAAATGAAAAGTTTGTTAAAGACAACTAAATTTTTGTAAGTTTTCC
>JAURFT010000010.1 GCA_030834185.1 Candidatus Nanopelagicales bacterium | reverse complement strand
AAAACCTTGGAAGCTGCTGGTATTCTCCCAAAAAGTCCTAAGACAGAAGGTAAAAAATGATTCCTAGTTGGTTGTGGGCCGTAACTATCGTTGTAGTTGTTTTGGTTTACACCCTTGAATCCATTTACGCCATCCGCCATCCACATGTTGTACCTTTTAAGGAAGCAGTTACTTGGGTCTCGATCTATGTTACTGCTGCAATATCTTTTGGCATAGGGCTATGGATTTTTATGGGCGCTGATTTGGGCTTGGAATTTATCGCAGGTTATATAACAGAGCTGAGTTTGAGTGTTGATAATCTATTTGTATTTATATTGATAATGGCATCCTTTTCTGTTCCCGGCATGTATGTACAGATGTTGTTACAATTAGGAATAGTTGGTGCATTGATTCTCAGATTCATCTTTATTTTAATTGGGGCTGCAGCTATTGAGCGTTTCTCCTGGATGTTTTTCATCTTTGGTGGTTTTCTTATTTTTACAGCATTTAAACTTGTCTTTAAGCACGGTGAGCGTGATAAAGCCGAAGATTCTGGTTTAGTAAATTTCTTAGAAAAACGCCTTCCAATTACAAGCGAATACCATGACAATAAATTTTCTGTCAAAATAGATGGAAAATTTATGTTCACCCCGATGGTGATTGTTGTCATCTCATTGTTCATGACTGATATCGTATTTGCTTTAGATAGCATTCCTGCAATTTTTGGTTTGACAGATGAACCTTATATAGTTTTTACCGCAAATGCTTTTGCGCTGATGGGTTTAAGGCAGATGTATTTCTTGCTTGATGGCTTATTGGAGAGACTAATCTATTTATCTTATGGATTAGCCTTTATTCTGGCTTTCATTGGTGTAAAACTAACTCTGCATGCTATTCATGAGCAAGGGATAGATGTTCCAGAGATATCAACGATGGCTTCACTTGGTGTAATCATTGCTACTTTAGCTATCACAGTTGTCACTTCTCTGCGTGCCACCAGAAAGGTGCGAGCCATACCTGTAGTTATTGGTGAAGAACTTGCAGAGATTAAGCAATATCAAGCTGAAAAACGAAATGACAAGTGATGTCAGATCAACTGGTCATTCGAGGGGCGAGAGAGCACAATTTAAAAAACGTAGATCTTGAGTTACCCAGAAATAAGTTAATTGTTTTCACAGGGCTAAGCGGTTCAGGCAAGTCTTCATTAGCCTTTGACACTATCTTCGCCGAGGGTCAACGTAGATATGTTGAATCTTTGAGTGCATATGCGCGACAATTCTTGGGACAAATGGATAAACCAGACGTTGATTTCATCGAGGGATTGTCGCCAGCAGTTTCAATTGATCAAAAATCAACCAATCGAAATCCTCGCTCAACAGTTGGAACCATAACTGAAGTGCATGATTATTTACGCTTGCTTTATGCCAGAATAGGCACTCCGCATTGTCCTGATTGTAGAATCCTAATTGCAAGGCAATCTGCAGAGCAGATAGTGGATCGAATCCTTGAGTTTGAAAATGGTCGAAAATTCATGATTTTGGCTCCAGTTGTTCAAGCACGTAAAGGTGAATTCATTGATCTACTGCGCTCCCTTCAAACACAAGGGTTTGCGCGTGCCAAAGTAGATGGTGAAATATATGATTTAAGTGAAGTCCCAAAATTAAAGAAGCAAGAAAAACACAGCATAGATTTGATTATCGATAGGCTAACTGTTCAAACAACAGCCAGAACCCGAATCAACGATTCGGTTGAAACTGCTTTGAAGCTAGGGCATGGCAATGTACTTATTGAATTTCCTGGCGACAAAGAAATTGTTTTGTTTAGTGAGCATCTGGCCTGTACCAAATGCGGAGTTAGCTACGATCAACTTGAACCCAGATCTTTTTCATTTAATTCACCCTTTGGGGCTTGTGCTGATTGTTCCGGGCTTGGTATTCAAATGGTTGTCGATGAACAATTAGTTGTTAATGATGTTGAATTGTCATTAGCAGAGGGAGTAATAGCGCCATGGTCATCTGGAATGATGGCTGATTTTTACCACAAAGTTATGTTCACATTGTGTGAAGAAAATGGAATCGACTTTAATACGCCTTGGCATAAATTGCCCTTAAAATTTCGCAAATTAATAATGCACGGCACTGGTGAAGAAATTACTGTTAGGTATAAAAATAGACATGGCCGCGCCAGGAGTTTTAATACCGTGTTTGAAGGTGTGATTCCATATTTACAACGCAGACATCTAGAGGCCGAATCAGATTCGTCTCGGGATCGGTTTGCAGGATACATGCGAGAAAATCCCTGTGAGTCTTGTCATGGAACACGATTAAAGCCTTTGATTTTGGCTGTTAAGTTGCATACAAAATCAATTGCAGATCTTTCGGGCATGTCTATTGGTGAACTATCAGCGTGGATTGATGCCGTAAAGCTAACTAAAAAGGAAGCTTTAATTGGAGCAAGGGTTCTTAAAGAGATTCAAGAACGACTGAGGTTTTTATTGGATGTTGGACTTGATTACTTAAGTCTTGAGCGGGCTGCCGGGTCCCTAAGCGGGGGCGAAGCACAGCGAATTCGATTAGCCACACAGATTGGTGCAGGATTAGTGGGAGTTCTTTATGTCCTAGATGAGCCAAGTATCGGTTTGCATCAGCGTGATAATGAGCGACTAATTGCTACCCTAGAACGCCTTCGAGATTTAGGAAACACCCTTATTGTTGTCGAGCATGACGAAGACACTATTCGGGCTGCAGATTGGATAGTGGATATTGGACCTGGGGCTGGCGAGTACGGGGGTGAAATTGTTCATTCGGGTGGTTTTGATGAAATGCTTGAAAATCCTCGTTCTGAAACAGGTAAATATCTAGCTCGAATTAAATTGATCGAAACACCTAAGGTTCGCCGTAAAGTTGATCCATCCAAAGCAATCGCTGTCATTGAAGCTCAGGCCAATAATTTAAAAAAAGTTAATGTGCAATTTCCACTTGGAGTATTGACCTGCGTAACTGGTGTAAGTGGCAGCGGAAAAAGCACATTAGTTAATGACGTTTTACACGCTGGTTTAGCAAAGGAGCTCAACGGAGCTACAACTGTTCCCGGAAAACACAAGCGCATCCAGGGAATGAATCAATTAGATAAAATAGTTCACGTTGATCAAAGCCCTATTGGCCGAACGCCTAGATCAAATCCTGCAACTTACACCGGCGTCTTTGATTCGGTTCGAAAATTGTTCGCAGATACTGAAGAGGCAAAAATACGCGGCTATCAACCTGGACGTTTTTCATTCAATGTTAAAGGTGGAAGATGTGAAGCGTGCTCGGGGGATGGCACAATCCGGATTGAGATGAATTTCTTACCAGACGTTTATGTTCCTTGTGAAGTTTGCCATGGAAAGCGATATAACCGTGAAACTTTAGAAGTTTTATATAGAAATAAGTCTATTTCGGATATTTTAGAAATGCCTATCTCGCAGGCTCTTGATTTCTTTGAGATGATTCCATCTATATCACGTTATTTAAAAACACTAATGGATGTTGGGTTGGGCTATGTTCGCTTAGGACAAAGCGCTCCCACTCTCTCTGGCGGCGAAGCTCAGCGAGTAAAGCTAGCCACTGAATTGCAACGCAGATCAACTGGTAAAACATTCTATGTCCTGGATGAACCAACTACTGGCTTGCATTTCGAAGATGTGCGCAAATTACTTGAAGTTTTAAACCGCCTAGTGGATCAGGGCAATACAGTTGTTGTTATTGAACACAATCTAGATGTAATAAGAGTTAGTGATTGGATAATTGACCTAGGTCCCGAGGGTGGATCCAAAGGCGGTTATATGGTGGCAGAAGGAACACCTGAAGAAGTAGCTAAAGTAAAAGCTAGTTACACCGGAAAATTTCTTGGTTTGGCAATGAAATCCCACTGATATGAAAAGATACCCGTGGCAGCCGACATCCACAGCTATTCCAGCTTCACCAGGGGTGTATCGATTTATTGCTAACCAAGAGGACAAAGAACAGATCCTTTATGTTGGTAAGGCCAAAAATTTGCGCTCGAGGTTAAATTCATATTTTCAGGATCCGATCAATCTAGACCCAAGAACTGCAGCGATGTTAGGTCAAGCGAATACCGTAATTTGGACGCTAGTAAATACTGAGGCAGAGGCTCTGCAACTGGAACATTCGTTAATCAATGAATTTAAACCTAAATACAATATTCGATTTCGAGATGATAAATCTTACCCATTTCTTTGCATCACTTTAAAAGATGAGGTGCCTCGTATATTTTCTACGCGTCGGAAATCCATACCGGGTGCCCGATACTTTGGACCATATCCAAATCCATCAGATATTAGAAATGCTATTGATTCGCTGCTAAAGGTTTACCCAGTTCGATCTTGCTCAGTGGGCGTTTTTAACTCTCATAAGAAGCAAGGTAGAGCATGCCTATTGGGCCACATAGAAAAATGCTCTGCTCCTTGCACTGAAAATATCGATGAAGTTAGCCACAAGCAGGTGATGAACGAATTAGTGCAGTTTCTAGATGGTGGGCATGGTGTTGTCTTGGAAAAGCTGGAATTTAAGATGAAGCAAGCAAGTGCTGATCAAAGATTTGAAGATGCTGGTAAATTGCGAGATCAAATTCAGGCAGTTGAATCTATACTTAAAAAAAGTGCTGTATCTATAGAGCGGGATTTGACTGCTGATTTTATCGGAATCGCGAGCAGTGAACTTAATACCGTTATTTCACTCTTGCATATTCGAAATGGTCGAGTTACAGGTGAACAACGATTCCTCGCTGATGTGTATAGCCAGTTATCTAATTTTGAAATTGTAGCTGAGTTCATTCTCTCAAGATACGCCTTAGCCACTGATCTAGTAAAGCAAATTTATATTGCAGGAATCTCAGATGATCTAAGTGAATTAAATAATGCTCTGAATTCACTTTCTGGCAAAAATTTTTCACTGCATCTGCCAATGCGAGGTGAAAAAGCTCGGATAGCAGCATTGACAATCGATAATGCCAAGTCCGCCCTCGAAACGCAAAGCAAATCAGTGCTAGCTGATTTGAATAGCCGCAGTATCGCTTTGCAGAATTTAGCTGATGTTTTGAATCTACCTGCTCCGCCGCTACGAATTGAATGTGTTGATGTTTCGCATCTACAGGGAACAAATAGAGTTGCCGCTGTTGTTGTTTTTGAAGATGCACTTCCAGCTCGGAGCGAATATCGATCGTATGTTTTACAAACTCCAGGAGATGATCTAGCTGGAGTTCGTGAAGTCATATCAAGAAAAGTTGAAAAATTCAAAGAATCATCCACTAGATATCCAATTGGGCTACTTGTGATAGATGGCGGCCCTTGGCAGGCACAGGCTGCAGCTGAAGTTTTAGCAGCTAATGGTTTACAAATTCCAACAATTGGATTAGCGAAAAGACTCGAAGAGGTTTGGTTACCAGCAGCGAAGTCTCCAATTGTGCTACCAAGGGATTCCAGCTCACTGTATTTACTGCAGCAAATTCGAGACGAAACCCATAGGCGCGCTATTCGGCATCATCGCTTGAAGCGATCAAAAGCAGCTGTTCACAGCTTGCTTGATGAAATTGAGGGAGTAGGTCCGCAGAAGCGAAAACTGCTGCTTGCGAAATTTGGCGGTGCCAAAGGGTTACGGGCAGCTTCAATTGATGATTTGGCTGAGATTGCTGGTATTGGCCCTAAATTAGCCACAAAAATTTTCGCTGATTTGCACGCAGATGACTCAATTCTGGCAGAATCATCCGATATGAGGACGGACCGATGAGAATTGTTTTTGTTACTGGTATGTCAGGCGCTGGGCGATCAACAGCAGCTAGAGCGCTGGAAGACGATGGTTTTCATGTTATGGATAATCTGCCTCCAATATTAATCGTGCCGGCACTTGAAATTCTCTCTGATCGTATTTCTAAAGTTGCTGTTGTTTTAGATGTGAGAGGCGGTGCTATTGAAGAAACAATTCAAACGATCAATTCATTTAAATCCAAAAACTTAGATATATCTACCTTGTTTCTTGATGCTGAAAATACAGAATTAGTTCATAGATTTGAAGGCAGCAGGCGCCCGCATCCGTTGCAAACCGCACAGGGATTGCTGGCTGCTATCGAAATTGAACGCGATGCTTTAGCTGGTTTACGAATTGCAGCTGATTTAGTTATCGACACTACTGGCATTAGTCCACATGATCTGCGCAATCGAATTTCTGTTGCTTTTGGAAATAAGGAAGAAATTCAGATGACTGTCAGCATTGTTTCGTTTGGTTACAAACGGGGGACACCTATTGACGCTGATTTGGTTTTTGATTGCAGATTTCTACCAAATCCGCATTGGATAAGCGAACTGCGCCCTTTAAGCGGCAAGGACGCGTTGGTGAATGACTATTTGATGGATATCCCAATTGTTACTGAATACCTAAGCGCAATGCAGAAGGTTATTCAAATTGCGCTCTCGGGCTATTTGGCTGATGGGAAAAGGTATTTGACAGTTGCGATAGGTTGCACGGGTGGAAGACACCGGTCGGTTTCGCTAGCGGAAAATCTATCAACCCGGTTGGTTGGACGCGGCGTTGAAACATTTGTTTTACATCGAGATTGTGATCGTGAATAGAAGGGTAAGTGATTTATCTGTATGGCAATGACATCCTCTGTTAAAGATGAATTGGCTAGATTAGCCACATCTAAAACCTCTAACAGGAAAGCCGAAGTCACTGCACTGCTTAGATATGCAGGATCCTTGCATATTGTTAAAGGATCAATTGTTGTTGAAGCTGATCTGGATAGCGGTGCTACTGCACGCAGATTACGCCAAGATATTTTTGATCTGTATAAACACGAAGCTGAACTAAGCACAGTCTCTGGCGGTTCGCTCAAGAAAAGCACTAGATATATCGTACGAATCACAAATGGTGGCGAAGCGCTAGCTAGGCAAACTGGATTAGTTGATACAAATTTAAGACCCATACGAGGCTTGCCAGCAACAATTGTTAATGGTGAAATCTCAGATTGTGAAGCGGTTTGGCGTGGTGCATTTTTAGCGCGGGGTTCTCTAACTGAACCTGGTAGATCATCATCGATGGAGATTGCTTGTCCAGGACCAGAAGCCGCGCTGGCTTTAGTTGGAGCTGCTCGTCGGCTTGGAATTCCATCGCGAGCTAGAGAAGTTCGTTCAGTGGATCGAGTTGTAATTAGAGATGGTGACGCAATCAGTGCAATGCTTACCCGAATTGGAGCTCATGCTGCAGTGGCGGTTTGGGAAGAGCGACGAGTGCGGCGCGAAGTTAGAGCTGCAGCAAACAGATTAGCTAATTTTGATGACGCCAATATGCGACGGTCAGCTAGAGCGGCGGTGGCGGCGGGAGCAAGGGTTAATCGAGCACTAGAAATATTAGGCCCAGATATACCCGATCACTTACTGGCAGCTGGACGGTTGCGGCTAGATCATCCACAGGCGAGTCTTGAGGAGTTAGGTGGATTGGCTGATCCGCAACTAACTAAGGATGCAGTTGCAGGTCGGATTCGACGCTTGTTAGCTATGGCAGATAAAAGAGCGCGAGATCTAGGCATTCCTGACACCGAATCTGCAGTTAGCCAAGAAATTTTGGAGATGGACTAAATCAATTTGGTTATCAGCCACTAAGATTTGATTATATTTGCAAAAGGGGAGTTGCCATGTCGAGAAAAATTGGAATTAATGGATTTGGGCGGATTGGCCGAAATTATTTCAGAGCCTTAATGGCGCAGGGTCGCGATGGCGTAACTTACGGTTCAGCATGGACATCTCCAAGCGATATCGAGATTGTTGCAATAAATGATCTAACTGGTACCAAAACTTTAGCCCACTTGCTCAAATACGACAGTATTTTAGGTCGACTTGGCGGGAGCGTGGAATTCACTGAAGATTCAATTATTGTAAATGGTCATCAAATACATGTGTCAAAACAAAAAGATCCTGCAAGTATCCCGTGGCGTAAATTCGGTGCTGAAATTGTAATTGAATCCACTGGAATTTTCGTAGATGAGTCAGCACGCAAACATTTAGAGGGCGGTGCTAAGAAAGTTATTATTTCGGCGCCTGCAAAAAATGAAGATATTACGCTTGTTTTGGGAGTAAATGAAGATTTATACAATTCAAACGATCACCATTTGATAAGTAATGCATCATGTACAACTAATTGCTTAGCCCCAATGGCAAAAGTTATCCATGAGGAATTTGGAATCGTAAAAGGTCTGATGACAACTATCCATGCTTACACAAATGACCAACGCATTTTAGATTTTGCTCACAGTGATCTTCGTCGCGCAAGAGCTGCAGCGCTAAATATGATTCCTACCACCACAGGTGCTGCCAAAGCGATCGCGTTAGTGCTGCCAGAATTGAAGGGTAAATTAGATGGCTATGCCATGCGCGTTCCAGTGCCAACTGGAAGTGCCACTGATTTAACTGTTAATTTGGCAAAAACTGCAAGCGTTGCTCAAATCAATGATGCACTTAAGAGCGCTGCTGAAGGAACGCTTAAGGGAATTTTGTCATATATGGAAGATCCAATCGTAAGCACTGACATTGTCACAGATCCACACTCATCAATAATTGATGCGGCGTTAACTTCTACAATTGATGACATGGCAAAAGTTGTATCTTGGTATGACAATGAGTGGGGATACAGTAATCGCTTAGTGGATCTCACCCGATTAGTAGCTGCAAAACTTTAATCAATGATTAACTTAGATGATTTTGATGTCACTGAAAAGCGAGTTCTGCTCAGGGTTGATTTGAATGTACCCATAAAAGATGGACTAATTAGAGATGATGGTCGAATAAGGGCCATATTGCCCACTCTACGGGAGTTACTGGATAAGCAAGCGAGTTCAGTAATTTTGGTGGCACACCTAGGAAGACCTGATGGAATAGATGATTCTAAGTATTCGTTAGCTCCAGTTGCGCAAAGGTTAAGTGAGCTGCTAGGTATTGATGTTGCATTGATCTCGCATGAAATCGCATTTGCGCCTGATAGTGATTTAAACGCTGCAAGCAGAATTTCGCTGCTGGAAAATATTAGATTTGATGCACGAGAAACCAGTAAAGTGGATGCAGATAGGCAAGCGCTAGCTATGTTGTTAGCGAATCTTGCAGATGTGTTTGTATCAGATGGATTTGGTGTTGTGCACCGCAAACAGGCTAGTGTTTTTGATATCGCCAAACTACTGCCAGCAGCAGCGGGGCGATTAATTCAAAAAGAAATAGAGGTATTCAATAAAGTTTTAACAAATCCCTCCCGCCCTTATACAGTGATTCTGGGAGGTGCGAAAGTAGCTGATAAATTGCAAGTTGTTCGAAACCTTTTGAATCAAGCTGATGCGTTAATCGTTGGTGGTGGCATGGGATACACCTTCTTACATGCTTTGGGCTACGAAGTTGGAACATCCTTGTTGGATATGGACTCACTAGATGAAGTAAAAGAATGCATCATTTTGGCAGAACAAAATCAATTGGATCTGCTGCTGCCATTAGATGTTGTTATAACTAAAGAATTCTCGGCAGATTCGCCAACAGATATAGTTGATGTAGATTCAATTCCAGCAAACTCAATGGGGTTAGATATTGGGCCTGAGACTTGCGCTTTCTTCACTGAGCGAATTTTGAATTCAGCGACAGTGGTCTGGAATGGACCCATGGGAGTTTTTGAGCTAGCACCATTCGCTGCGGGAACAAAATCAATCGCAGCAGCATTAGCCAAATGTGACGGATTTACAGTAATAGGAGGCGGGGATTCAGCTGCTGCAGTTAGAAAGTTCAATATGGATGAATCTTCATTTACCCATATTTCAACTGGAGGCGGAGCTTCGCTGGAGTACCTTGAAGGTAAAGAATTGCCTGGACTACTTGTACTAGAAGGAAAAAAATGACTCGAAAACCGCTGATAGCTGGTAACTGGAAGATGAATTTGAATCATTTAGAAGCCATAGCTCATGTACAACGTTTGGCGTTCTCACTAAAAGATGCAGATTTTGATGCAGTTGAAGTGGCGGTATTTCCGCCGTTCACCGATATCCGCTCAGTGCAAACTTTGATTGACGCAGATAAATTAAAGATTCGCTATGGTGGCCAGGACTGCGCGGAAACTGATAGCGGTGCATACACGGGCCAGATATCAGCTGCATTTTTAACCAAACTTGGTTGTTCATTTGTGATTCTTGGTCACAGCGAACGGCGTTTGTTGAACAATGAATCAAGCGCAGATGTTGCACTGAAATTAAAAAGTGCCATCAAGCACAAGCTTCTGCCAATTGTGTGCGTTGGCGAATCATTAGATATCCGTAAATCAGGCAACCATGTAGCAGTTACAGTAGCCCAACTTAAAGAATCGTTAGCTGGGATTACTAAATATGATATGGGTAATGTGATTGTGGCTTATGAACCCGTATGGGCGATAGGCACCGGTGAAGTGGCTATTCCTGAAGATGCAGAAGAAATGTGCGGGGCTATTCGCAATTTTCTAGCGGACGAATATGGCGATGCCGTCGCTGATAAAGTTCGAATTCTGTATGGTGGTTCTGTTAAGTCGGGCACCGCTCCTGGCTTGATGGCTATGCCCAATGTGGATGGCGCCTTAGTGGGCGGGGCTTCTATTGATCCAGACGAATTTGTGGCTATCTGCAGGTATCGTTTAGCCCTGGTTTAAGCTCCCCATTAGACTTTCCCCTCAAGGAGAAACTGTGATACTTACTCTACAAATTGTGTTGTCGCTAACCAGCGTGCTGCTTGTGGTTTTAGTGTTGTTGCACCGCGGTCGAGGCGGCGGCGTCTCAGATCTATTTGGTGGTGGATTTTCATCCAGCCTGGGTGGTTCATCTGTGGTAGAAAAGAACTTAGACCGGATCACAATTGCTATTGGTGTTATCTGGCTAGCTTGTGCAATTGGACTGGGCTTAATAGTTTAGAAGGGTTTGAAAATGGCTGGAAGCGCAATCAGAGGGTCACGTGTTGGTGCGGGACCGATGGGCGAAGCTGAGCGCGGAGATGCAGCGCCGCGATTCAGGGTTTCATATTGGTGCGTAGATAGTCACGAGTCTCGACCATCATTCGCGGTCGAGGCAGAAATACCAGAGTTCTGGGATTGTCCAAAGTGTGGGTTACCAGCATCGCAAGATAAAGAGAATCCACCAGCTGCACCAAAAATTGAACCTTACAAAACCCATCTAGCTTACGTAAAAGAACGACGAAATGACACAGATGGCGCAGATATCTTGGGCGAAGCCCTTGAAGCATTGCGTTCACGCAAGCGTTAAACCAATTTCTTCACTTCAGTAATTAGATTTCCAACTGTTATTCCAAATTTGCTAAACAGCGATGCTGGTGTAGCGGATGCGCCGTAACCATCTATACCCAACACCGTTCCTGTGGCACCAACATACTTCCACCAACCAATAGTTGATCCGGCTTCGATGGCAATCTTTGGCGCTCCTTCTAGTAAGCTGTTTTTATAAGCTTGAGGTTGAGAATCAAACCATTCTAAGCAAGGCGCGGAAATGACTCGTATTGCAATATTTTCTTCAGCCAAAGCTCCCGCTGCGGTAACAGCTATCTGCACTTCTGACCCAGTTGCTATCACAATAACTTTTGGTGCAGTCTTTGGTTCAAAAATAGCGTAAGCCCCTTTTTCAACTGCTGGATTTTCTGCAATTGTTGGTAGGTTCTGTCTAGTTAGCACTAAAGCGGCTGGACCTTGTCGTTTTAATATTTCAAGCCAAGCTGCTGCAGTTTCATTAGCATCTGCCGGTCGAACAACGCTGATATTTGGAATTGCACGAAGAGACCAAAGATGCTCAACTGGTTGATGTGTTGGTCCATCTTCACCTAGCCCTACGGAATCATGCGAGAACACCCAGGTGACCGGTAGGTTCATCAAGCAAGCTAGTCGAATACTTGGGCGCATGTAATCGGCGAATATTAGAAAAGTAGCACCAAATGGGCGAAGCGGTGAACTCAGCGCAACCCCATTATTAAATGCCGCCATGGCATGTTCTCGGATACCGAACAAAATTCTGCGACCTGCTACATCACCAAACTTTGCTGAAGAGCCGTGATATACAGGTAATGCTTTTACTGCGACACCATTTGATTCTGATAAATCAGCGCTACCGCCAACAATTTGATCAATTCCAGCAAGCGCTTCTAGCACCTGCTGGGAAGCCTTTCTGGTTGCGATGCTGGAGCCTAAATCAAATTTAGGTAGTTCAATCTCGCTTAGATCTAAGTTCCACAGCGCGGAGTACTGCTTAGATAACTCAGGTTCACGTTCAGCATACTTTTGCATTTCTTGGTCATACATAGCTCGATGCTGGCTAGCGATTTTGGCTATTCGCTCCGAATTAGCGGCGGCTTGAGCGGGAATTTGAAAAAACAATTCCGGATTTAATCCAAGCGCAGATTTAGTTTTGGCAACCTCCGCTTCACCCATTGG
Organism: Candidatus Nanopelagicales bacterium; assembly: GCA_030834185.1. Taxonomy (GTDB): domain Bacteria; phylum Actinomycetota; class Actinomycetes; order S36-B12; family UBA5976; genus AcAMD-5. Next base: position 21,873 of record JAURFT010000010.1, on the reverse strand, counting down.
AGAGCCGTGCGTTGCAGCTAAACCAGTCATATTGGGGGAAGGGAAAGCAATTGCGGTTCGCAGCACAATCAAGGTTGGTTTTTCAGATGTCCGGGCTGCAATTAAAGCCTGATCTAGTGAATTAATATCGATGCTGCCATCAGGTAGCTGATCAATTTTTAAACTATTCCAACCATAAGCAAGATATCTTGCCACCACATCTTCATCAAATGAAGCGCGAGCATCACCATCAATAGATATTTGATTATCATCATAAATAACTGTGAGATTAGAGATTGCATGCAATCCGGCAAAAGACGCGGCCTCACTAGTAACACCTTCTTGAAGATCACCATCGGAAGCAATTACATATATATGCGAACGCAGCGGCGAGCTGGGCGCCTTTGGATCAAATCGAGCTGCCAGATTTAGTTGCGCCCAAGCCATTCCTACCGATGTAGCCAGTCCTTGGCCAAGTGGGCCAGTTGTCATCTCAACGCCAGGGGTGTGGCCATACTCTGGGTGACCTGGCGTCAAGCTGTCAGTTTTTCGAAATTGTTGAATATCCTGCAAGCTAAGTTCATACCCAGATAAATGCAATTGTGCGTATAAAAGCATGCTGGCATGTCCGCAAGACAAAATGAATCGATCCCGACCCTGCCATAGCGGATCTTTTGGATCATGCTTTAAATGGTGGGCAAAAAGCAGTTGGGCCACAGGTGCAAGCGCCACAGCTGTACCGGGGTGTCCATGGCCGGCGGCTTCAACTGCGTCAAGGGCTAACCCAGCAGCTGTATTGGCTGTTATTTGATCTTCGAGGGAAAAGGGCATAGTGATAATCCTTACAGAATTTAGCCCAAGCGTACCTGCACAACAGGCAGTAATTGCTGCGATACTGTGCCACTGACATGAAATATCTGAATCTTGGGGAGAAAAGAAGCTTTCTGCGCCTTGTGCTGGCCCTAGTAAAACCTCGAATTATTGAACTACTGCTGGTAACTGCTGTGCCAGTTTTAGTTTTAGCTTCAAATGGTTGGCCAAATTGGCAGGTGTTGGCTTCAGTTGTCGTGTTTGGCACCTTAGCTGCTGCTGGAGCGAATGCTTGGAATTCCATCATTGAGCGAGAAATTGATGCTCTTATGAATCGAACCAAGATGCGTCCGCTGGTTACTGGTGAGATGAAATTAAATCATTCGATATCTATTGCGATCGCTTTAACTGCTATTTCAATCATGGGCATGTATGTCACTACAAATTTTGCAGCTGCAGCATTAACTGCTGCTGCAATTGGTTTTTATGTTTTAGGTTACACAATCTTACTAAAACCTAGAACTAATCAAAATATTGTTTGGGGTGGAATAGCTGGGTGTTTTCCGGTTGTGATTGCTGATGCTGCTGTTCGAGGTGAAGTTAGTTTGGGCGGCTGGGTTCTCTTCCTCTTAGTTTTCTTCTGGACGCCAGCGCACTATTGGCCACTTGCAGCTCACTTAAAAGAGGATTACTCCTTAGCTCAAATTCCAATGTTACCTGTTGATAAATCTGAAAAAACAGTTGCAGCATGGACCTTGGCTTATACAGTTTTGACGATCATCACCTCTGTAGCATTCTTTTTTATTGTAGAAATGGGTTATATATATTTGACCGCAACAGTAATTGCGGGGATTGTCTTTTTGATACTCTCTATCAAATACTATATTAATATTGCCAGCGATAAACCTATGTCCTCAATGGTGATTTTTCATTTTTCAATCAGCTATCTTGCGATTGTATTTGTGGCTATAGCGATAGATGTACTGCTATGAAAACTATAGGTTATGTTTCATATCAGGACAATCCAAATGATCCAGATCCTGATTTAGATATACCTTTTTTAGTTCCGGCACTTGAGGCTTTGGGTAATAATGTAGATGTTCTTAATTGGAAAACTGCAACCAACTTTCATAAATATGACCTATTAGTCATTAGAAGTCCTTGGGATTACGCACAGAACTTCAATCAATTTCACAATTGGCTGCATTTAGTGAACAGCCAAGTTAAGGTGATAAATCCTGTTGCAGTTATTGATGAGAACATCGACAAGAGATATCTTTTAAAGCTTGCTGCTGCTGGAATTGAGATTATTCCAACTCAAATTTTGGAATTTGTCGCAGGTTTGAATGATATTAAATTACATGATGGCAAAATGGTGATGAAACCTGTGATTGGTGCTGGAGCCAGGGGAGCTTTTATTGTTGATAATGGCTCAAATTTAGAAGATCTGTGTCAAAGGTATTTTTCAACAACTGAGACCCCACTTTTAGTTCAGCCGTATTTAAAGGAAGTCGATTATCCTGGCGAAATAGCAGTTGTATGTTGCAAGGGCGAAATAATGCATTCAGTAATAAAACGTCCAGCACTATCTGATGGTGGTCATGGTGATTTTGCAGCAAATGTAGACATCTCAACTGAATTAACAAAATTCATTAATCATATTATGGAGTTTGAAATCGCTGGCACTCAAGTTAGTGAACTGGTTTACTCACGAATTGATGTGGTGCCAACAGCAGAGGGATTCAAGTTGATGGAGCTTGAGTTAATCGAGCCATTTTTATTCTTGCCAATGAATCCTGACTCAACCCAAGTATTTGCTACTGCGATACATAATGCGATCGATTAATACCTTTTTGGTACTTCACTAAAAACACCCAAAGTGTTACCGCCAAGGCAACGTGTACTGCTACCAGTGCCCAGGGTAAATCGGAGAACCACTGGGCGTAACCAGTAATTATTTGCAAAATAACAACAGCGACAATTTTGAGTAAAGCTATAGATCTTGCTAAAAGTAAATTAGCTATTAGTAATCCAGTGAAAAACCAAACTGCATCTGCATGCAGCCGAACCATGTTTGCAACATCTAGCGTAAACCGCACTGCTACATCGTCGCCAGCATGTGGTCCCGATCCAGTTGTTATCACTCCTAGCACTATCACAACAAATCCGGTTGCCAACAAAAGTTTTGCTAGCAGTGTTTGAACTTTAGGTATAGCTATCGCATTGGGATACTGCGCAATGACACGATTTTGAGCTGCAATTGCGATTATTAAAATAGATAGCAGAAAATGAGCTGTTACGGTGTATGGATTTAGTTTCATAAGCACTGTTACGCCACCAAGAATTGCTTGCGCAATCGTGCCCAGAAATGGGATCGCAGCCAGGAAAACAAAACGGCCTGGAATATCGAGCCCTTTGATCTTTTGTCGAATTACGTAGACCAAAGAAGCGATAGCGGCTATTACAACCACAAAGGTGAGGAGCCTATTTCCGAACTCGATCCATTTGTGAAACCCTTCAATTTGTGAGATTTCAGGGGTGTATGAATCAGCCGTACATCTTGGCCAGGTCGGACAGCCCAGGCCTGAACCCGTTAACCGGACCAATGCTCCAGTGACAACTATCCCAGCCTGAGTGAAAACAGTGATCCCAAGCAACCGCAGCCCTAACGGGGGCAAAACATCCATTTTTCGGTTCATATTTGCTAATGCTAGCGGTTCATGTTGCAGGTTTGGCCGAATTACGCAAATATACCCTTGTGGAATTCCTCACCCCTGGACCTAGACGTGTGGTAGCTGCCTTGCTTGATAAAGGTGCAGCTACACCGGTGGAGCTGGCTGCAGAATTAGAGCTAACCCCAGCAGCTATCCGACATCATCTAGATTGGCTGGTCACTCAAGGTTTTGTAGCTGCTAGCGATCAACCTGCATTTGGCCCTCGAATCTCCCAAGGTCGCGGGCGACCAGCAAAATACTTTGCGCTCACTGCAAGTGGTCGACAAGCTTTTGATCAGCGATACGATGATTTAGCCCATACCGCGTTGGATTGGGCGATGAAAACCCATGGCAAAGATGCTGTAAAGCAAATAGCAGATATGCAGATGAAGAATCAGCAAGATCGATGGGAGAGCAAGCTTGCCCCTGCTGGAAGTTTAAAGCAACGCACTGAAAATCTAGCCAATCTTTTGATTCAAGATGGATATGCTGCATCTGTTGGATTAAACGACGGTCCAGTTGTGCAATTGAGCTTCCACAGATGTCCTATTGAATCGCTTGCAAAAGAATTCCCAGAAATTTGTGAAGCTGAGATGTGTGCGATTGGTGAAACATTGGGTGCTCATGTAACTCGAATTGCAACAATTGCACTTGGAGCTGAAATCTGCACAGCAATCATTGCAAAACCTGAAGATTTGCAAAAACAAATGCAAGAAAATAAAGTGAAAGAAGGATCCGCATGACAACGGTCGATACCGCGCTCGAGGGATTGGGCAACTATGAGTTTGGCTGGTCAGATAAAAGTGATGCAGGTGCGAATGCTCGACGAGGCATCAACGAAGATGTGGTTCGAGATATAAGTTCCAAAAAAGACGAACCAAAGTGGATGCTTGATCTTCGCTTGAAATCTTTAGCTATGTTCATGAAGAAGCCCATGCCCAATTTTGGAGCCGACTTATCGGGAATTGATTTTGATAACATCAAATATTTCGTACGATCCACAGAGAAACAAGCTGCTTCCTGGGAAGATCTACCAGATGATATTAAAAATACTTATGACCGACTTGGCATTCCTGAAGCCGAGAAGCAGCGATTAATCGGCGGCGTGGCTGCTCAGTATGAAAGTGAAGTTGTTTATCACAAGATCCGCGAAGATTTAGAGGAGCAAGGTGTACTTTTCCTTGATACCGATACTGGACTTCGCGAACACGAAGATGTGTTCAAGCAATATTTTGGTTCTGTAATTCCTCCAGGTGATAATAAATTTGCGGCCCTTAACACAGCCGTTTGGTCTGGTGGTTCATTTATCTATGTGCCAAAGAATGTGAAGGTTGATATTCCACTTCAGGCATATTTCAGAATTAACACTGAAAACATGGGTCAATTTGAGCGTACCTTGATCATCGTTGATGAAGGCGCATATGTGCATTATGTTGAAGGTTGCACCGCTCCTATTTACAGCTCTGATTCTTTGCATAGCGCTGTGGTAGAGATTATTGTGAAAGATAATGCTCGCTGCAGATATACAACAATTCAGAATTGGTCAAATAACGTTTACAACTTAGTTACCAAGCGAGCCACTGCAAGTACAGGTGCCACAATGGAATGGATTGATGGAAACATTGGCAGTAAAGTAACAATGAAATATCCAGCTGTATGGCTGATGGGTGAGCACGCTAAAGGTGAGACTCTTTCAGTTGCCTTTGCCGGTCCAGGTCAACATCAAGATGCGGGTGCCAAGATGGTTCATGCTGCACCAAATACATCTAGCAGCATTGTTTCTAAATCAGTTGCCAGAGGCGGCGGTAGAAGTAGCTATCGCGGTTTAGTTCAAATAGATAAAGGCGCAACTGGAAGTAAATCAACGGTGCGCTGCGATGCATTGCTGGTAGATGATATTTCTAGATCAGATACTTATCCTTATGTTGACGTTCGAGAAGATGATGTCTCTATGGGCCATGAAGCTACAGTTTCAAAAGTATCTGATGATCAGCTATTTTATTTGATGACTCGTGGTATGGCCGAAGACGAAGCGATGGCAATGATTGTTCGTGGATTTGTTGAGCCAATCGCAAGAGAACTGCCCATGGAGTATGCGATTGAGCTTAATCGTTTGATCGTTTTGCAAATGGAAGGATCTGTTGGATGACAGCGGTGGATGAACGAAAAGTTGTTTATGTCGAGAAGGACGCAAAACCACCGCTAGTTATCTCTGATGATCCCAGCGAACACGTTGAGTTCAATAAGCAAGATGAATTTTGGAAGTATTTGCCCAAAAAGATCATCGAACCATTGGCGGAACAAGCTCCTGAAGCTGGAAATGCAGTTCTTAAAGCCCAAAACGCTAAATTAACAACAACCCTCTCAACAACAGGCATAGCTGGGTTAAGAGTCCGCGACATTGTTACGGCTAAATCAATTGCATCAAGTCATCACAACTTTGTAGTAACTGTGGATAATGATTTGAAACCAGATGAGCTTGTTGAATTGGATCTATCAGCGGTTGGGGATAGCAATAGCGCATTTGAGATAAACATAGCTCCGCATGTACAAACTCAGATTGTTTTGCGAGATAGATGCCAAGGAAATACTGCTTTGAATTTAAGTGTAAATGTAGGAAAAGGTGCAAATGTTAAGTTTGTGCTCTTAACAGAGCAGTCAGCAACTGGTATTCACTACGGGCATTTCTCAGTAAATGTCGGAAGAGACGCAGCTCTATCAGCTGGCATTATTTCGCTGGGCGGATCAGTAGTTAGAAGAAGTTTTGATTCGCGATTTGACGATGTATCTGGTGAGATGATTCTGCTTGGTGCCACACACACTACAGATGGCCAATACAGCGAACATCGCACTGTTGTAGATCACAATATTCCCCATTGCCGAAGCTTTGTTGATTTCAGATGTGCGGTAGATGGCGAGGGTTCGCATTCAGTTTGGATTGGCGACACAATCATTCGCTACAACGCAATTGGGTCTGACACATACGAAACAAATAGAAATCTCGTACTATCAAAAGGGGCACGAGCTGATTCTGTACCAAACCTGGAAATCGAAACCGGTGAAGTAGCTGGAGCTGGTCACGCATCGGCAACAGGTCGGTTAGACGACGAGCAACTTTTTTATCTCACCTCACGTGGATTAACTTCTGAAGAGGCTCTGAAGCTAATTGTTGTTGGATTTTTCTCAAACATAGTCACAAGAATGGGAATTCCTTCAATTGTAGAAGAAGTCATTTCCACAATTGAGTCCAAACTAAAACAGGGTCAGCAATGAGTTGGCATCTGGTAGGAGATACTGCAGGATTTGAAATCGACCAACCTGTTTCGATTGATGTGGATGGCGAACCAGTTCTGGTGGTAAAAACTAATGAGGGTTTTTTTGCAGTGACTGATACTTGCTCACATGCAGAGGTGTCGCTAGCAGAAGGCACTGTGACTGATGGAAAAATTGAATGCTGGCTCCATGGAGCCCAATTTGATTTAGCCACCGGATCCGTGCTTTGCCTTCCAGCTACAAGGCCGATCGAAACATATTCGGTTCGGGTTGGTAATTCAGAAAATAAAACTGCAGTAGAGGTTTCATTAATTAAACAGGAGCAAGAATGAGTACTTTAGAGATAAATAACTTACACGTTAGTGTAAAAACTGAAACAGAAACAAAGGAAATATTGCATGGCGTAACACTGACCATAAAAAATGGCGAAGTACACGCAATCATGGGTCCAAATGGTTCTGGAAAATCAACTTTGGCTATGGCGATTATGGGACATCCAAAATATGAAATCACCAGTGGAACTGTTTTGCTAGATGGCGTAGATGTTTCAGAGATGTCGGTTGATGAGCGCGCTCGTGCTGGAATTTTCTTAGGCATGCAGCACCCGGTAGAGGTGCAAGGAGTAAGTGTTAGCAACTTTTTAAGAACTGCCAAAACGGCGATCTCAGGTGAGGCACCAAATCTTCGAGGCTGGCTTACTAGCTTGAAGACAAGCATGAAAAATTTGGAAATGGACGATAAGTTTGCAACCCGCGATGTTAATGTGGGCTTTTCGGGTGGCGAGAAGAAACGTTTTGAAATTTTGTCCATGGAAATTCTTAATCCTGTGATCGGCATTTTGGATGAGATTGATAGTGGCCTTGACATCGATGCTTTAAGGGCTGTGTCAGAAGGCATTAATCGCATTAAGAATTCAGGTCATACTGGCATTTTGCTCATTACTCATTACACTCGAATTTTGCAGCATGTAGTGCCAGATCATGTGCATGTTTTTGTGGATGGAAAAATTGCGGAATCTGGTGGCCCAGAGCTGGGTGAACAACTAGAAGCTGAAGGTTATGAACGTTATCAGAAATCGAGCACTCGTTGACACTGGATTTAGGACAGGAATTAAAAGATGACTTCCCGATCCTTTCTCATAAGGTTCGGGGAGTTAGCGACCTGGTTTACCTAGATTCTGCTGCTACCAGTCAGAAACCAAAAGTTGTCATAGCTGCAGAATCTAATTTTTACACCAGCACAAATGCAACAGTACATCGAAGTGGTCATGAGTTAGGTGAATTGGCTTCGGCAGCTTATGAGGCTGCTAGGGAGAATATTGCAAGATTTGTCGGGATTGAGCCAGGCAACTTGATCTTTACAAAGAATGCCACCGAAGGAATCAATTTAGTTGCATATGCTGTTTTAAACGCGACGCTACTTGCTAAAAGTGGAGATAAGCGTTACAACAAATTAGCCATTGGTGCTGAAGATTCAATTGTGATAACCGAGATGGAGCATCACGCGAATATAGTTCCATGGCAACACTTAGCTCAGGTAACTGGCGCTCGGCTTGAATACCTCAAAGTGGATGAGAGTGGCCGGCTAGATATTGACGAAAGTAAGTTTTCGAAATCAACTAAAATTGTCGCCATCACACATCAATCGAATGTGCTCGGTTCGGTTACAGATGTTGCCAAGATAGTTCGCTTCGCCAACAAAGTTGGAGCGATGGTGGTTCTTGATGCATGTCAAAGTGTTCCTCATTTTAATGTTGATTTTAAACTTTTAGGGGTGTCAGCAGCTGCTTGGAGCGGTCATAAAATGCTTGGCCCAACTGGTGTTGGTTGTTTGTATCTGAATGATGAATTACTTGGGGAGCTGCCACCATTTCTGCTGGGTGGAAATATGATTGAAAACGTTACTTATGAATCCAGCACCTTCCGATCTGATAACGCTAAATTTGAAGCTGGCACTATGAATATTGCTCAAGTTGTTGGCCTATCTGCTGCAGTAGATTACCTAAAAAATGTAGGCATGAATGTTATTCATGAGCACGTTAGGGAACTTACTGGCGCTGCGCTTAAGGGAATGCTCTCAATGCCTGGCATCCGGATTCTTGGACCAACAGATTTAACTGATCGAGAAGGTTTGGTTAGCTTTGAGGTTGATGGTGTGCATCCTCATGATGTATCACAATTTTTGGACTCTAAGGGAGTAGCCGTAAGAGCAGGACATCACTGCGCATGGCCCTTACATCGAAAATTGGGAGCGGTTGCTTCCTCGAGAGCATCTTTTTACCTATATAACACAAAAGAGGATGTTGATGTTTTTCTTGCAGCATTGGATCAAATTCGTGATTATTTCAAGGTTGCATGATGAATCTTGACTCTTTGTATCAAGAGATAATTTTGGATCACTACAAGAAACCACTTGGTAGCGGCTTGCAAGATAATTTTTCTGGTGAAGCTTTTCACGTTAATACATCTTGTGGAGATGAAGTCACAGTTCGAGTACTTCTGGATGGAAATCAGATTCTTAATATGACCCACGAGGGCGTGGGTTGCTCCATCTCACGCGCTAGTGCATCGGTGCTGCATGCATTAACCAAAGAGGAGACTACTGAAACTTTTCATGTTTTGTTGGATAATTTTGTGGATTTAATGCATTCGCAGGGTAAAGTTGTTCCGGATGAGGAAGTGCTTGGGGATGCAGCAGCATTTGCCGGAGTTTCCAAATATCCAGCAAGAGTTAAATGTGCTTTATTGCCATGGATGGCTATGAAAGATGCAATCGAAGGAGCTGGTAATGAGTGAAGTATTAGATACCGATGTAGTTGAAGCTTTACATGATGTAATTGATCCAGAATTAGGAATTAATATCGTGGATCTAGGGCTGCTTTACGGCGTTAATATAGATGAAGCCGGAACAGCTATTTTGGATATGACTCTCACTAGCGCTGCTTGCCCATTAACTGATGTCATTGAAGATCAAACTCGAGCAGCCTTAAATGGTATAGTTCAAGATTTCCGAATCAATTGGGTTTGGATGCCGCCATGGGGTCCGGACAAAATTACAGATGACGGTCGAGAGATGTTAAGAGCGCTTGGGTTTAACGTTTAACCGTTCTTGATAACTAAACCAGGCAGCTCCGATAATTGAAATAGCTGCAAACACCAACCACTGCAGCGCGTAAAATAAATGTGGTCCCTGTGTTGTATTTGGAATCGGTACTTGTTGGAACTGTGCTAACTGATCATGATTAAACTTAAGGGATTGAAAAAAGAAATTTTGTGAATTTTCAAGTAAGTCTTTGTCGAATGTGAGATATTGGCCAGCGGGTAAATCTGATGCGGTTTGTCTTGTTTCAAAATCTCGAGCAATGCCTTCGAGTTCTATTATCTCTGTAGGCAGGCTTGGCGGCTCAACTATTGAGCTAGCAGATGATTGAGCTGAAATCCAGCCAATTAAAACTGGAATTTTGGATCCAGTTGTATTCTCAAAATTTGATACCACCCAGAACCCATTTCTGCCATTTAGTGGCCGATTTCTAATCAGCAGCACGTCATCAACGAATTTTCCTTGTAATTCGATTTTTCGCCATTGCTGAACATCTTGAAAATTCCCAGTAATAGAGGTTGGCGCTAGAGCGAATATTTCTGAGACTGATTCGCTGAAAGATTTCCTGGTCTCATGTCGATCAAATTGCCAGCTCGATGCAAATAGACTACCTGTGAAAACGAATATGGCCAGCAGCCATAATGCTATTAATTTTTTTAGACTCATTTCAATTTAAGATTATTGCTGGTTTGGATTTGCATTCAATTGCTGCTGTTGACGATTTGCTCTAAGCAGTAGTGGCGACTTATCCCATTCGCGACCAGCATTTGCTATGAAAACGGCGATGTAAGGTAGAAATAGGGCTCCTGCTAAAAGTACCCATTGCAGCACCCCAGAGCTCACTATTGCGCCGATGAAACATATTGTCCTGATGGACATACCAATTATGTATCGATCCCGACGACCCTTTTGTTCATCGCTGATACCTCTTTGTACACCTGTGATCACAAAATTTTCATTAGATTTGCGGGCCATAGGCTAAAACTAGGGGGTATTTGGGTTTTTCGCTCGCGGATATGGGACTTACTGATCAGTTCACGGTAATCTCTAGGGATGACCCAAACAGTATTAGTAACCGGTGGTGCCCGAGGTATAGGAAAAGCTATAGCTGAAGCATTTGTTGCTAATGGTGACACGGTATTTATCACCACTAGGGGAGCAGCGCAGGTACCAGGTTGCATAACCATCTCGGCTGATTTAGCCGAACCTGGGGCAATTGATCATATTTTTAAAACCATAGAAGCTAGCAGCCACAGTTTGGACATTTTGGTAGCTAATGCTGGGATAAGCAAGGAGCAGCTTTTAATTCGAACTGAGGATAGTGAAATCTCAGATCTAGTTGATATCAATTTAATTTCAAATATTAAGTTGTGCCGAAATGCTGCAAAAGTTTTGATGCGAAAAAGAGCCGGATCTATTGTGCTGGTTGGAAGTGTGTTAGGTATGAGCGGAAGCGCTGGCAGTTCGGTTTATGCAGCTACCAAATCAGCTTTAATTGGACTGGTGCGAAGTTTGGCTCGTGAAATAGGACCTAGAAATGTTACAGTGAATTTAGTAACACCTGGATATGTAAATACAGAGATGACAGCTGACTTGCCTGCTAACTTTAAAGAACAAGTAATTGCGAATACTCCACTTAATCGAATTGCTGAACCTGCGGAGATAGCTGGCCTTGTTTTATTTCTTGCTTCTGAAAAAGCTCGTTTCATTACAGGTGCCATCCTTCCGGTTGATGGCGGATTAGGTATGGGGAACTGATGAATTTATTAGCTGGGAAAAATTTACTGATCACTGGAGTGCTTAGTGACCAATCGATTGCGTTCCATGTAGCGAGATTGGCTCAAGAGCAAGGCGCAAATGTAATTCTAACTTCTTTTGGTCGTGCAAAATCCCTGACTGAACGAGCTGCTAAAAGACTCCCTAACCCTGTAGTGGTGCTTGAGTTGGATGTTTCAAATCAGGACGATCTAGATTCACTAGAAAAAAGAGTGAGTGAACATGTAAAGCATCTCGATGGCGTACTGCATTCCATTGGGTTTGCACCACAAACAGCCCTAGGTGGAAATTTTCTACACACTTCTTGGGAAGATGTTGCTACTGCAATACAAATAAGCGCTTACTCACTCAAAAGCCTCACCATGGCTGTAAAGCCGTTGCTTACTAGTGGATCATCGATAGTTGGACTTGATTTTGATGCGGCTAGAGCTTGGCCGGTATATGACTGGATGGGCGTAGCTAAAGCAGCGCTAGAGGCAACCTCGAGATATTTAGCTAGAGATTTAGGGCCAGAGAATATTCGCTGCAATTTAGTTGCTGCAGGACCGTTGCGCACGATGGCTGCTAAAAGTATCCCAGGATTTAAAGTATTTGAAGATGCCTGGGTCGAGCGGGCGCCTCTTATTTGGGATGTAGATGATCCTGTTCCAGCTGCTCAGGCCTGTATTTTATTTTTCTCAGACTGGCTGCCAGCTACAACTGGTGAAATACTTCATGTTGATGGCGGTTTCCATATTGCTGGTTAAGTAGTAATAAACACTAAACAAATGCTAAGACGTGGTCGATAAATGCACCTTGAAAATTCACATCTGCGGCATCCTTTACCTTAGGTTTTCCATTAAAACTTATAGCAATACCAGCAACTTTCATCATTTCTAAATCATTCGCGCCATCACCAAGTGCAATAGTGTTGTTAAGCGGTATTTGAAGCTGTGCTGCAAGCTGCGTCAAATAATTGGCTTTGGCTTTGGCATCAATTACTTCACCTAACAATTTGCCAGTTAATTTGCCATTCACAATCTCCAAATCATTTGCAGCATAATAATTAATACCTAAATCCAATGCTATTGGTTTCAATATCTGGATAAAACCACCAGAAATTAAAGCAAAAAAATGGCCCTGCTTGTGTAATGAATCTACTAAATTCTTGGCTCCATTGGTTAATTGAATTTGAGTATGGATTGTTTCTAATATTTCAGATGGTTGTCCGGCCAAAGTTGCAACTCGTTGAGTGAGAGATTGTCGAAAATCTAGTTCACCATTCATAGCGGCTTCAGTTATCTCACGTACCGCCTCACCCATGCCAGCATAATTTGCTAACAGATCAATAACCTCTTGCTTTATGAAAGTTGAATCAACATCAGAAACCACGAGTTTAGGAAGTGGGGAATTGTTTCGTAATTGCGCAATTCCAGATTGTTCAAATTCAGAATAGCTTTTTTCCAAATAGGGAATTTCTGTCATTAGATTAAAAGTCATTGAACTACCTGTTTTCTGTTTATAGAATTAAAGACTATCAAATTATAAATATTTTTTATTTCGGCGTCTAAATGGTTTGATATGGTTTTAGAAATGAAGCTTGAGTTAACAGCTGTTCCAATGGACAGAGGCTTATTCTGAGAAATAACGCTATGGGAGAGCTGTTTTAAATGATAGGCAGTTGCTAGCATCTGTATTTCATCTTGATGAAAAACTGATAGCATTCTAAACTGATCCCATTGCGCAGTAGTTTCAACATACTTGGTTTGCCGGTCCAGTTCTATATTCGCGGTCATATTGGAGATCGAAATCATGAAATCTTTATGAGCCCGTCGGATTTCATTAACGGAGAGTATCTCTGGAGGTAAATCGCTTTGATTTTTTGTCATGACTATTTCAGGATATTGATTTTCGTGGATCTGATAGATCTGGGATTGATGCTGTAGTTTCAAGTAATACAACTCAGGCATAATCTGTGTAATATAAAAAGGTTCATTCTGTGAAGTTTCATAAAGTTGGCTAACTATCGGTGAACCAGTAAATGCAACCTCGCTTGAGCAGGCATTGGATACCAGCGCGGTATGCCACAGCAGGCCCATCATGCTTTTATGGATCACCTTGAAACCTTAATGCTAGGCAGGGTTGTTCTTTCAGTAGGCTTTGCCTTGTGTCCACAATAGTTAAATTGCATGACGTTTCTGTCAATCGGGGAACCACCCAGATTCTGCGTAACATCAATTGGCATATGCGCATGGGGGAGAAGTGGGCTGTGCTGGGTCCAAATGGCGCAGGCAAAACAACTTTGCTGCAATTAATAAGTGGATACATTTTCCCGGCTTCAGGATCAGTTGAGGTGCTGGGTGAGCAATTTGGAATAAGTGATATTACTGAGATTCGCTCCCGGATTGGGTTAGCTACAGCTAATGTGCTTAACCGGATCGGCTTTGACGAAACCGTGCATGATGCAGTTATCAGCTCCGTTCATGGTGTTACTGGCATGGGTCTTGAAAGATACGCTGACTTGGATGAAAAGCGGGCAGCAGAATTAATGATTGAGTGGTCGTTAAGTGATTTGGCCAATAAACGAATCGCAAATATATCCGATGGCGAACGCAAACGGCTGTTAATTGCTAGGGCCTTGATGCCAAACCCAGAATTGCTGCTGCTGGATGAACCAACAGCTGCCTTAGATCTTGGCTCCAGGGAAGCTTTGCTGAAAAAATTGCAGAACCTCTGCCTTAAAGATGACGCACCTGCCATAGTTATGGTTACCCATCACGTAGAAGAGATCCCAACCGGAATTACCCATGTGCTGTTGTTACGTGGGGGTAAGGCCATTGCTAGCGGTCCGGTTGAGCAGGTGATCTCCTCAGTTACCTTGAGCGCTACCTATGGGGTGCCTGTGGTGGTGCACCAAAACGATGGACGATGGTTTGCTACCGCAAGAATATAAGCGGGAATCTTCAGCAATTTAAGGATTATTAGTTAGAATCCGCTCGGAGGTTAAAAATGTCAAATCCTGTCATTGAACGTGCTATCGGCGAATACGCCATGAACTCAGTCCAAAATACCGAGATTACAGCTCGCCCACTTACCCTGGACGCAGTTGTTCAGAAAACTGTCATAGCTGCGCTATTTTTAGCTACAGCAGCAGCTGCTGGCTGGTCGTATGCACCTAACCTTGGCTTTGGTGCAGTAATTGTTCTTGCAGTAACCGGATTGGTGCTGGGTTTAGTTAATACTTTTAGAAAACAGGTTTCGGCTCTAGGAGCCATCTCTTATGCTGTTGTGCAGGGATTGTTTGTTGGTGTGATTAGCTTTAATTTGGATTCCATGTATCCAGGAATTGCCCGCCAGGCATTTTTGGGAGCTAGCGTTACTTTTGGCACAATTTTATTTCTTTATGCCACACGCTTGATAAAAGCTGGTCCACGTTTTATGAAAATATTGCAATATTCGGTAATCTCATATGCGGTTTTTGCTTTAATTTCTTTTGGTACCGCAATTTTTGGTTTAAATGATGGTTGGGGCTTATATGGCGGATCTATGGGCTTGCTCTTCGCAGGGCTTGGCGTGGTTCTGGCAACCTTGTCACTAGTTGCAGATTTCTCAGCGATCGAACAATCAGTAAGTATGGGTGTTGATGAAAATCAATCATGGCGGTTGGCTTTTGGTTTGATTGTTACATTCGTCTGGTTATACATTGAATTACTGCGGCTATTAGCACTTTTAGCTAGATCAAATGATTAGTATGAAAGCGCTTTTTAAGTGCAATCCGAGATAGACCACAAATCAGGGTGGTTATCTGCCGAAGGCATCTTGGATGCTAGAGCGCAGTTACCAATTTTGTACATTGAAGCGCTGCCAGTTCGTACTGATTCGCATGGCCGCGTACTTCAAATTGGCCTGTTATTGCGGGCCATGCCCGATGGTTCTATTTCTCGTTCGTTAGTTTCAGGTCGGGTGCTTCATGGCGAATTAGTTAGAGATGCGCTGCTTAGGCATTTAGAGAAAGATCTTGGAGCAATGGCATTGCCGGTGCTGCCAAGCTCTACCGTGCCAATAGCCGTATCTGAATACTTCCCTGACGAAAGTATCTCTGGTTTGCATGATCCCAGGCAGCATGCCGTGGCACTTAGTTATCTAGTCTCTGTTAAGGGCGATTGTGCTCCATCTCAGGCTTCGCTAGATCTTGCTTGGCTAACTCCAAGTGAAGCGATTTCTGGCCAAACAGCATCAGAGATGACTGGCGGTCAACATAAGGTTTTAATTACGTTGCTAGCGCATGTTGGTGCAATCTAAATGCGCACCTTTTCACCTTCTAAGGTTTTTTCGATTTCATTATTAATAGGTGGAATCTTTGGTTTAGCAGCTTCAGTAACTTTAACCATAGAAAAAATCTTCTTGCTCGAGGACCCTAATTATAAGTTGTCATGCAGTTTAAATGAGATTTTGGCTTGTGGATCTATTGTTACAACTGAAC
Organism: Candidatus Nanopelagicales bacterium; assembly: GCA_030834185.1. GTDB lineage: Bacteria > Actinomycetota > Actinomycetes > S36-B12 > UBA5976 > AcAMD-5. The sequence goes on along the minus strand of JAURFT010000010.1, from coordinate 5,760 downwards.
AGGCGTCTATTTTTGGTTTTGCCAATAGCATTATTGGTGTAGTCGCGTTTCCAGTTCTTATCACTATTGGTTTAGTTGGAATCGCTGGACTTGTAGTGCCAAAATATTTCTTGCACGGATTAATGCTGGGATTATCTGTTGCGCACATATTTGTGCTGTGGTTGATTTATCAAAGTTTGTATGTCATAGGTGCCTTATGTCCGTGGTGCATGGTTGTTTGGGCAGTTGTAGTGCCGCTTAATTTTTTAATCCTCGCTGAGTACAAGCAAGGTTTAAAGCATTATTTTTCTCTTGCTATTTTGGGCACCATAGGCTGGTTCCTTATTGTTTTGGCATTAATTGCAGCCAGGTTCTTCATTTAATGGTGTCCAAGAGGGGATTTGAACCCCCACCCCTTATTCAGGGACTAGCACCTCAAGCTAGCGCGTCTGCCAATTCCGCCACCCGGACAAGAAGCGGTACTCTAACAATCGGAGTCAATCACTTTAACCCTAACCCAATTAAGAGAGGTTTAAATGCCTGCTGCATTTGATTCAACCGAATCTGCTGAACAAGAAATTATTACTATCACGCAGCAACTAATCCGTTTAGATACAACTAATTTTGGAGATGACACCGGTCCTGGCGAAGCTGGGGCAGCTGAATACGTAACTTCGCTCTTAGCTGAAGTGGGCATTGACTCGCGCACATATGAAGGGCGCAAAGGACGTCATAATGTTGTTGCGCGAATTCCTGGTAGCGATCCCGCTGCGGGTGCATTAGCAATACACGGCCATTTAGACGTAGTTCCAGCCGTAGGGGATTGGATTCACCCACCATTTAGCGGTGAAATTGCTGGCGAGATGCTCTGGGGCCGTGGGGCTGTTGATATGAAAAGTGGGTGCGCCACAACGCTTGCTGTCATCCGAGAATGGCAAAGATTGGGTATTGCTCCCAATCGAGATTTAGTATTGATGTTTACAGCTGATGAAGAAGCAGGTAGCAGGTATGGAGCCCAATGGTTAGTTGAGAATGCTAAAGAGGAATTTCACAATGTCACAGAGGCAGTTGGAGAAGTTGGTGGTTTCAGTTATTCATTACGCGATGATTTACAACTGTATTTTATTGAAGCTGCTCAAAAGGGAATTGCTTGGTTAGAAATTCATGGCAGCGGTGTTGCCGGACACGGCTCAATGGTAGCTACGGATAATGCGGTGGTAAGAATTGCGGAAGCTGTAGCTCGCATAGGAAATCACAATTGGCCAATTCGATTAACCGACACAGTAAAGCTGCTATTGCAAGAGATGTCTGAAATTACCGGAGTGCCATTAGATGAACAACATCCAGAAGAGGTAATCGCAACTTTAGGCAGCTTGGCAAAAATTATTGGTGCAACTGTTCGCCACACAGCAAATCCAACCATGCTTTCGGCTGGTTATAAAACTAACGTGATCCCAGCTGATGCTCATGCTGTTATTGATGGCAGATTTCTGCCAGGGTTGCAAGATGATTTTATGAACGAAATAAGAATGCTTGTAGGTGATGGGTTAGAAATCAGACCACAGATTATTGAAAGGTCAGTCGAAACTACTTTTGATGGAAATTTAGTTGATGCAATTAAGCAAAGCATATTAGCTGAAGATCCCGCTGCACGGATCCTTCCTTACACCTTAAGCGGCGGCACCGATGCGAAAGCCTTAGACAAACTGGGAATCAGATGTTTTGGTTTTGCTCCCTTGAAACTACCTGCTAATTTAGACTTTGCATCACTATTTCATGGTGTTAATGAAAGAGTTCCATTAACTTCTTTGCAATTTGGTGCAAGAGTATTTAGTAAATTTTTAAGTAAGGCATGAATTGGAACTTTGGATACAAGCGATAATTCTAGGATTAATACAGGGTTTAACCGAATACCTGCCGATCTCATCGACCGGACATATAAGGATATCGGCAGCGTTTTTAGGTATACCTGATCCAGGAGCTGCTTTCACAGCTGTAACTCAAGTTGGAACAGCGCTTGCAGTTGCTCTCTATTTTCGCCATGATTTAAAGAAAATGGGCTTAGCATTGGTATCCGGTGATAAATCAAGTACTGATTATCAATTAGGTAAATATATGGTCATCGCTACTGCTCCTATAGTTGTAATTGGATTCTTTTTCGCGGATTTTTTTGAGAATCAAGCCCGAGATTTAAGGGTAATAGCTGCTGCATTAATTATTTTTGGTTTTCTACTTTGGATTGTGGACAAATTCAGTAGCCAAAACCGATCGGCAACTGATCTAACCAGTAGGAACGCAGTTTTGATAGGCATATCCCAAGCACTGGCTTTGATTCCAGGTGTTAGCAGATCTGGTGCAACAATGACAATGGCGCGATTCCTAGGATTTGATAGAACTGCGGCAGCACGAATTTCTTTCCTTCTCGCATTACCCGCCATTTTGCTAGCTGCTGGATATCAGATGAGATTTATTGGTGATGCTTCAGATTTCACCTGGCAATTGACTTTGATAGCTTCCATAGTTGCATTTGTATCTGGATACGCAACGATAGATTTCATCCTGAAATGGCTTGCAGCCCATACATTTACGATTTTCGCCGCATACAGGATAGCTTTGGGTGGATTCATTATCATCAGCATTGTGTTCTTAAATCTCGACCCTAGGGCTTAGCCATGAAGATAATATTAATTCGACATGCTGAGTCAACTGCAAATGCTGATCAAATTTTAGCCGGCCGATTACCAGGTATTGAACTTACAGAAAATGGTCACAAGCAAGCCAAAAGCTTAACTTCATTATTTAGCACTGGTTTATTTGCTGCCATATATTCCTCTCCAATGCAAAGATGTATGCAAACAGCGCAGATAGCACTAGATTCGCAATCATTGAACATCATTGAAAATGATTTTTTTCTTGAAGTAGATTATGGAAGTTGGTCTGGAGAAAAAATATCAACATTAGCTAACGATCCACTATGGAGTATAGTGCAAAAAAAGCCAAGTAATGCTAAGTTTCCAGACGGAGAGTCATTGTTAAATATGAGTCAACGGGCCAATAAGGGTTTCGAGTCAATCATACAAAGCCATAAATCAACTGATGTGATTGCAATCTTTTCGCACGCAGATATTATTAAAGCTATCATTTCTCATCAGATTGGAAATGATTTTAATAACTATCAAAAATTGATGATAGATAATGCTAAAGTCAATATTCTACATTTCAAGGAAAGCGAGATGGCACTTGCTGGGATGAATTTACCAGTTTCTGATTTCACATTATCGCTTATCGGTAAGGAATGAGTATGGAATTCGTTGATCCCAAGAGATGTGTGATCGGAACTATTGGATTACCCGGGGAGCGAACTTTTTATTGGCAGATAACCCATGATGGAGCCTCGCTTAGCTTAAAAATGGAGAAACAACAGGCGGCTATCATCGCTGACGAATTGGATGATTTGTTGGATGAGTTGGATATCGCTGGCGACGATGGCCGTGTTACTGGTGGCTTAAAGGATACCGAGCCTTTAATTATGCCAATAGACGAAGAATATGCAGTTGGTGGCATGGGGATATTTGTTGAGGATGGACGAATCCGAATTGAATTATCAATGCTATCGAGTGATGCTGATTCTGATAAGCAAGCAGATCTGGTAATCATATATTTAGCAGTTAATAGAGTTAGAGAATTTGCTGCTCGTGCAAGAGCTGTTGTTTCAGCTGGTAGAGGTAACTGTCCATTTTGTTCGCTACCGATTGAAAGGACTGGCCACATTTGTGCCAGGTCAAATGGATATCGAAGATAGTTCAATCTTACTGGGATCTGATCAAATTTTTGAGGTTTATGAAATTGCATCTGCATCAAATTCCGCCTATAAAATAATTTTTAAATCAGGAAATAGTTCACTTTACAAACCAGCATCAGGCGAGCAACCACTATGGGATTTCTCCGCTGGCACGCTTATGTATCGGGAACTTGTCGCTTACCATCTTTACAGTTTTTTAGGTGTAAAGGTTCCTGCAACTAAAATTTGGGAGAATGGACCAGTTGGACCAGGAGTAATTCAAGACTGGGTAGCCGTTAGTGATGATGAAGAAGATATCTTAAAAATAACCCTAAGTGATAAGGACCTGGGGGATGAATGGCTTGGTTCCTTTGTTGGTATTGATCAAACTGGAGAATCAGTAAAGCTTTGGCACAAGGATCTACCCCAACTGCGAAGAATCGCATTTGCAGATCTAATTATGAATAATGCAGATCGCAAGGCTAGCCACGTTTTACAATCAAATAGTAATTTTTATGCAATTGATCACGGTTTATGTTTTCATAGCGAAGATAAAATTCGAACTATTTTTTGGGGTTGGGGTGATGAGATGTTTTCCCAACAAGAAATGCAGTTGCTATCTAAATTAGACTCCTACCTTCAAAACTTTCAGTTGCTTAAATATCTTAATTCTGAAGAAGTAGTTTCGCTTAGAGAGCGTGTAAAGTATTTTCAAGATTTAGGTAGATTTTCCAACGTTCCTAACCATAGATCAGCACTGCCATGGCCGATTTACTGATTTACTATCTATAATTGGTAAGTGGAAGCATGGCCAGAGATCAAAATGAAACCAGTACCTACTGGTGTAGGTACGGTAGCCATAAGGGATTCAAGCAGTAAGAAGAATTTTAATCCATTTTTAAATAAGAAATTAGATATCTATGTATGCGGTATAACTCCATATGACGCTGCTCATGTTGGTCATTTATTCACTTATTTAATATTTGATACCCTGATAAGAACTTCACTTGATCTGGGGTTTCCGGTAACTTATGTTCAAAACATCACCGATATTGATGATCCATTATTTGAGCGGGCTAGAGATACAGGCGAAACTTGGCAAACTATTGCTGAAACACAGATTGAAAAATATCAACAAGCAATGACCTATCTAAGGCTGTTACCTCCAAACCATTTTTATTCAGTAACTGAATCTATGATTGAAATCAAGGAGGCAGCTCAGAAGCTTGAATCATCTTCATATGCCATTGATGAGGCTCATTATTTTAAGTCAAATGCAGAAAAGCTAGGCGCATTCACCAACATGTCTCAGGCAGAATTGATCGAATTAGTTCGGCAGCGAGGTGGAGATCCTGACACTTTAGGTAAATTTAGCCCACTTGATCCAAAGATTTGGTTGAAATCTGCGCAAGATGAACCAGCCTGGGAAAGTGTATTTGGTCAAGGTAGACCGGGTTGGCATATCGAATGTGTTGCAATTGCAAATAATTATTTTTCAGATACTTTTGATGTTCAAGGGGGAGGTGAGGATCTGATCTTCCCACATCACGCTATGTGTGAGCAAATGAACCAGGTCCTATTTAATAGACCTCTAGCTCGAGGATTTATGCATGTCGAATTGGTTGGATACCAGGGTGAAAAAATGAGTAAATCCTTGGGCAATTTAGTTTTTATTGAAGATCTTTTAGATCGAAAGTATTCAGCAAACGTAATTCGATTAGGGCTACTAGCGCAAGACTGGCGAGAGTATTGGGAATTTGATTATCAGATTATGGATTTTGCAGCTGCGCGATTGAATAAATGGACTCAAGCAGTAAAAGGTAACTATTTTCCATCGGTTAAAGTTTTAAGAACCATCTTTAATGAACATTTATATAACGATTTAAATATCTCTATGAGCTTGGCGGCGGTAGATGCGCAAATAGATAAGAAAAATATAGAGTTAGAACAAGAATCTAGTATTAATTTGATTAGTAATTTATTTGGGATTGATTTAAGCT
>JAURFT010000108.1 GCA_030834185.1 Candidatus Nanopelagicales bacterium | reverse complement strand
TTTATTTGATATTTCGATCGCATCTTCGATTTTTGATATGCCTTTTTCCGAACCTTCAATTGTCGGCAAACCAAGATCTTTAGCAATTTTTTTAGCTTCAATTTTATCTCCCATTTTTTTAATTAATTCTGGCGAAGGGCCTATAAATTTGATTTCATGTTCTTTTAAAATTTTAGCAAATTCATAATTTTCAGATAAAAATCCATAACCTGGATGAATTGCATCAGCTCCAGATATTTCAAATGCTGAAATTAGCGATGGTATATTAAGATAGCTATCTTGGGCTTTGTGAGGACCTATACAGATACTTTCATCAGCTAATTGAACATGCATTGATTCATGATCAACATTAGAATGTACCGCAACAGATTTGATGTCTAATTCTTTACAAGCTCTAATAATTCTAACTGCCACCTCACCTCTGTTGGCAATTAATATTTTTTTAATCATTATTTATTTTATTTTAGCTAAGACTTGATCAAACTCTACAGCTTCACCATCATTGATTAAAATTTCTTTTACTTCTCCATCCACAGTAGATTGAATGTGATTCATTGTTTTCATAGCTTCAATAATTAAAATTGTATCA
>JAURFT010000107.1 GCA_030834185.1 Candidatus Nanopelagicales bacterium | reverse complement strand
AACTAGAGAGTTTCGCGGCAAGTATCATGTTCTAGGAGGGGCAATTAGCCCAATTGATGGCATTGGTCCTGAGCAGCTAAAAATAAGAGAGCTTCTCACTCGCCTTGCCGATGATCGGATCAAAGAGATCATCATCGCCACCGATCCAAACCTTGAAGGTGAGGCAACAGCGACCTATCTAGCAAGAACAATGAAGCCACTTGGGATAAAGATCTCTCGCCTTGCATCCGGTCTTCCTGTTGGTGGGGATCTGGAATATGCCGATGAAGTAACCCTTGGAAGAGCTTTTGAAGGTCGAAGGTCTTTAGATCTCTAATAGTGAGACAGAACCCGTCTTAATATATGAGATAAACTCCACTTTGCCTTAACTCTCTGCCAACATGAAGCCATGGGTCTAATCGTCCAGAAGTTCGGGGGCTCCTCCGTTGCCGATGCTGAGAGCATCAAGCGCGTTGCTGCCCGTATCGCTGCCTCTAAGCGATCAGGCCAGCAGGTCGTAGTAGTCGTCTCAGCAATGGGCGATACCACAGATGAATTAATTGATTTAGCTAATCAAGTTTCACCAATACCAAATGGGCGCGAGCTCGACATGCTTTTAACCGCAGGTGAG
>JAURFT010000106.1 GCA_030834185.1 Candidatus Nanopelagicales bacterium | reverse complement strand
CATACCGCACCTGCTGTTATGCGAGAGATAAATGCGGTAGTTGATGGCATTTATTTTGAATTAGATGGAAGCTTTCCAAATCATGAGGCAAATCCGATAGATCCTAAGAATTTAGTTGATCTACAAAATTTAGTGAAAGAGAAAGGTTCAGATATAGGTTTTGCATTTGATGGAGATGCCGATCGTTGCTTCCTCGTTGATGAAAAGGGAGAGCTAGTATCACCATCTGCGCTCACTGCTCTAATTGCAAAACGAGAACTCATTAAAAATCCTGGCGCATCCATTATCTATAACTTGATTTCTTCAAAAGCTGTCCCTGAAGTAATTACTGAGTCAGGCGGCAGAGCGCTTCGCTCCAGAGTAGGTCACTCATATATAAAGCAGATGATGGCTGATGAAGGCGCTGTATTTGGTGGAGAGCATTCTGGACATTTTTATTTCAAGGACTTTTGGTCAGCAGATTCTGGAATGCTTGCAGCTCTTCATGCAATTGCAGCGCTTCTTGAAAGTCAGATGAAGCTATCAGAGCTAATGCAGAGTTTTAATCGATATAGCCTCAGTGGTGAGATCAATACAACAGTTGTTGATCAAGGCAAAGCGATAGAGAAGATCAACT
>JAURFT010000105.1 GCA_030834185.1 Candidatus Nanopelagicales bacterium | reverse complement strand
GCCGTCTTGTTAATAATAAAGTTAGCAATAAAGTTAACGATCAAGGTAACTAGGAATAAGACAAAGCCAGCTGCCATTAATGCTTGTAGCTCAACCTGATCTGCCTCACCAAACTTATTAACAATCATCGAGGCCACTGAGCCACCAGCACTTAATAAAACTTCAATTCTTATGTCATAAACTAGATTTAAAACGGTGTAAACGGCAACTGTTTCACCAAGTGCTCGACCTAAGCCAAGCATTGCGCCACCAATAACACCACCTCTGCCATATGGAATTACTACCGCTTTAATCATTGACCATTTAGTAGCACCTAATGCGTAAGCTGCTTGAATTCGCTCAAGTGGAGTTTGGGCAAATACCTCACGGGCAATTGCGGTAACAATTGGGGTAATCATGATGGCAAGTACCATGCCAGCAATAAATGGCGATCTAGTAAATACTGGCGCTGGCATATCAAAAAATGGAATAAAGCCAAAGTACTTATGAATTAACTTTGCCCAGTACTCAGCATGTGGCATTAAGACAAAGTATCCCCAAAGTCCATAAACAATTGATGGAATAGCTGCCATTACATCTACCACAACCACCATTGGTTTTTTTAACCACTCCGGTGCGTA
>JAURFT010000104.1 GCA_030834185.1 Candidatus Nanopelagicales bacterium | reverse complement strand
TCCCCCAATATCAGCTATTACCCCTCTAACTGCCTTTATCTGACCTAGAGGATCTGGATGTGAGCCATCAACTACATGAACGATTACATCAGCTCCTGAGACCTCCTCTAGCGTTGATTTGAAGGCATCAATTAAGTCATGGGGCAGGTGTTTAACAAATCCCACAGTGTCAGTTAGCGTGTAGGTGCGACCATCACTTGTCTCTGAGCGTCTAACAGTTGGATCAAGAGTTGCAAAGAGAGCGTTCTGTACTAAAACTCCAGCATTGGTTAAACGATTTAATAGCGATGATTTACCAGCATTGGTATATCCCGCAATTGCAACAGAGGGAATTGAATTTCTCTTTCGCTCTTGTCTCTTGGTATCACGGGCAACTTTCATATCGCCGATCTCCCTGCGAAGCTTTGACATCTTGTCGCGGATTCTGCGGCGATCTACCTCTATCTTTGTTTCACCAGGGCCGCGCCCACCAATTCCACCTGCCTGGCGAGAGAGTGAATCACCCCAGCCGCGAAGGCGGGGCAACATATAACTCATCTGAGCTAACTCAACTTGGGCCTTACCCTCTTTGCTCTTGGCATGTTGAGCAAAAATATCCAAAATAAGCGCAGTTCGATCAA
>JAURFT010000103.1 GCA_030834185.1 Candidatus Nanopelagicales bacterium | reverse complement strand
CCCCTGCCGTCACCGTAACGATGCTTGGAATGCGACCTTCGTTTAAAGCAGTAACGCCAGTTATTGAAAATACTTCTTCGCCGCTTAGCCCCAATGAATTAGCATCTTGACCATCAAGGAATTGCAGAGGAAGAACTCCCATTCCAATTAAATTAGATCGATGAATTCTCTCAAAAGATTCAGCAATGACTGCTTTTACTCCAAGAAGCGCAGTTCCTTTTGCAGCCCAATCCCTAGAAGAGCCAGAGCCATATTCTTTTCCTGCCAGAATCACTAAAGCAATATTGGCATCTTGATATGCCATTGATGCATCATAGATGGTGCTCTGCTTACCACCATCAATAAAGTTTCTAGTAAAGCCACCTTCAACTCCATCAAGTAAGAGATTCTTTAAGCGAATATTTGCAAAAGTTCCTCTAATCATTACTTCATGATTGCCACGGCGCGAACCATAGGAATTAAAGTCAGATTTTTCTACCCCATTTTCTGCTAGATATTTTCCGGCTGGAGAATCAACCTTAATCGAGCCTGCTGGTGATATGTGATCAGTAGTTACTGAATCACCAAGCTTTGCCAAAACTCTGGCACCTGAAATGTCAGTAACTGGAAGTGGATTTCTAG
>JAURFT010000102.1 GCA_030834185.1 Candidatus Nanopelagicales bacterium | reverse complement strand
CTGTTAGATGATGGAGGAGATTTAACTATGTTGATGCACGATAAGTATAAAGATTTATTGAAGAATATTAAAGGGGTTTCGGAAGAGACAACCACTGGAGTGAAGGCTTTAAAAATATTAGAGAAAGAAAATAAATTATTAATTCCAGCAATTAACGTAAATGACTCAGTGACAAAATCTAAATTTGATAATTTGTATGGCTGTAGAGAAAGTTTAGTAGACTCGATTAGAAGAGCAACAGATGTAATGATGTCAGGAAAAGTTGCTATCGTTGCAGGATTTGGAGATGTTGGAAAAGGAAGTGCGGCATCCCTTAGACAAAGTGGAGCAAGAGTTTTAGTTACAGAAGCAGATCCAATTTGCGCCTTGCAAGCTGCAATGGAAGGTTATGAAGTTGTACTAATGGATGAAGCCATCTCTTCAGCTGACATTGTTGTTACGGCCACAGGTAACAAAGATATCGTCACTATTGAGCATATGAGAAAAATGAAAGATAGATCAATACTTTGTAATATTGGACATTTTGACAATGAAATTCAAGTTAGTGCATTAAAAAATTACAAATGGAATGAAGTAAAACCACAAGTCCATGAAATTGAATTTCCAGATAAAAAAAGAATTATTTT
>JAURFT010000101.1 GCA_030834185.1 Candidatus Nanopelagicales bacterium | reverse complement strand
CGACTTATCAACATAAACATGACAGACGCCAGCTCCTGTTTCTATGGTTGGCACTGTTGCTTCATCAACTACAGTTCTAATTAATTGCGCACTCCCCCTTGGAATAACTAAATCTACAAATCCTGAGGCTTTTAATAAAGCTGTCACAGTACCTCTATCATCTGATGGCACTAATTGGATTACCTCTGGTGAAATTGAAGTGCCTGTAAATCCTTTTCGCATTACCTCAATTAAAATTTTATTACTGTGTTCTGCAGAAGAAGATCCGCGCAATAAGGCTGCATTGCCTGATTTAATTAAAATTACTGCAGCATCAACTGTGACATTTGGCCTAGCTTCATAAACCATACCAACCACGCCAAATGGAACTGACTTTTGAAGAAGGTGTAAACCATTCTCTAAAGTTCTTTCAACCAAAACTCTATTTAAAGGATCTGGCAACTTAGTGATATTTTTTGCAGCGTTTGCCATTGATTTAATTCTTGCTTCAGTCAACAATAATCTGTCTTGAAGAGATTGATTCATTCCAGATTTCTTAGCCGCTTCCATATCTAATTGGTTTGCCTCGATTATCAACTTTGAATTTTTCTCAAGCTCTAAAGAAATATTTTCTAATATTTGATTTCGTTGG
>JAURFT010000100.1 GCA_030834185.1 Candidatus Nanopelagicales bacterium | reverse complement strand
CAATTCCCATAACTCGATTTACATGATCTCCAACAATTGATTCGCGCATTGGGCGAAGTATTGGAATTGCACCGCCAACTGATGCCTCATAGTAAAGATCAACGCCAGCTTTATCAGCTGCGCTAAATAGCTCTGCGCCATGCTGGGAAAGCAGCGCTTTGTTAGCGGTGATGATTGATTTACCGTTGCTAATTGCTTTTAAAATTAGAGTTCGAGCAGGCTCAATGCCGCCCATTACTTCAATAACAATATCTACCAATGGATCGCTAACTACAGATTCGCTATCTTGGGTAAGAAGCTCAGTTGGGATCTGATCGCGGCTTGCTTTGCTATCTCTGACTGCAATGCGAGTTAAATTCAATTTAGCTCCAGATCGAGCAGCAAAATCGCCATCATCTGCCAAGAGCAGGCGAGCTACCTCTGAGCCAACAACGCCGCAGCCAAGCATTGCGACATTAAAACTCTGCTGCGCGCTACTCATTTTGCTTCACCTTTGCCGATCTGCCTTGGTTCTTCCTCAATCTCCAAGGCTAGAAGGTCGCGGTGAGTTTCGCGGCGAATAATGCTGCGCGCCCTGCCATTAAGGACACAAATCACTGGCGGCCTTGCCATATGGTTGTAATTGCTGGCCATG
>JAURFT010000099.1:392-637 GCA_030834185.1 Candidatus Nanopelagicales bacterium | reverse complement strand
ATTCCTTGGCTGGCACTAGTAACTTCAAGCAACGGCTGACCGTTGTGTACTACTTCATTGCTCATCGCAGTAAACCTCGCTGCGCAGTTACTGGAGTTGCAAGTAGTGCTTCTTTTTCAAGTTCAACGATTTCACGTTTGCGGTTTGAGCCCAACTTGGTGTCACCGATTTGTTCGTGAAGTTTTAGTAAAGCATCGATAAGCATTTCTGGGCGAGGTGGGCAACCCGGCAGGTAAATATCAACT
>JAURFT010000099.1:0-382 GCA_030834185.1 Candidatus Nanopelagicales bacterium | reverse complement strand
CTTGCACAATTGCATAGTTATTGAACATGCCTCCTGACGATGCACAGGCTCCCATGGCAAGTACCCACTTTGGCTCAGGCATTTGATCGTAAATCTGACGAAGTACTGGAGCCATCTTCTGGCTAACGCGACCAGCCACGATCATCAAGTCAGCTTGGCGAGGTGAAGCGCGGAAAACTTCCATGCCAAAGCGAGCTAAGTCATATCGTCCTGCGCCAGACGCCATCATTTCAATTGCGCAGCAGGCAAGACCAAATGTTGCTGGCCAAAGAGAGTTCTTGCGGGCATAGCCAGCTAAGCCTTCGACCGTGGTTAGTAAAACACCACTTGGCAGTTTCTCTTCTAGTCCCATTTTTTCCTCTAACCTCTAAAAATTCTTAAT